>JADFYW010000146.1 GCA_015232855.1 Fibrobacteria bacterium | reverse complement strand
ATAATTATTTAAAGATACTTAATATCATGATATAAATGAAGTTAGGATTTTTAAAAGAATCTTATTGCCTTTTTAAAACAATAATATAAATTAACCATATAACGGTTATAGGAAAAACTCAAAACCGAATCGCTCAAAAGAAAGGATATCTAAATGCCAAAAAATTCCTTCATTACACGTGTGTTTTTTCCCTCAATTTTGGCCTTTCTGTTATCGCTGATCTCTGGGTGCCTTCAGGATGCAGAAACGGAAAAGGAAATGGTACTTGAGTCTGAGCGGGTGAGTTTCCAGGGTCAGGTGGTTGATAGTCTGCAACAAACTGTGGCAAACGCGGAAGTCCTGATAAACGGAAAAACCACTCAAACCAATGGGGAGGGGGTTTTTACCATAGATTCTCTTGATACCGGTGCCACGAATATTACCATAGTGGCTTCAGGGTTTAGTGCATATACACACAACATCATAATTCAGTCACAGGATACCACTGCGATCTTCATTCTTGCTAAAACACCTGATAGTACTTTATCTTTTAAAGCGCTTATCAAAGATGGGCTACAAAACCCTGTTTCCCATGCTATTGCATCACTTGGGGCATATACACTCACTAGTGATAATGCGGGCCTTATTAATATTACCGGTTTAGCGGCTGGTACTTATGTCCTTACCATTATAGCTCAGGGTTTTAAAACTTATCAAGACACTATCACCATATTGGATATTATAACTTCTTTTACGTTTGTGTTGGAGAAGCTCCCAAATCAGCAAAGAGGAGATATTACTTTTAAAGGGAAAGTTATGGACAGTGTGGAAAATCCCATAACGGGTGCCACAGTCTCTTTTGACGGTTATACCACCTCTACCGATAGTATGGGCTTTTTCATTGTTGACTCCGTTATTTCCGGTAAACACGCCTTAACCATTATCACAAATGGGTTTTTAACACACCAGGATAGCATAACAGTCACTTTCAGTAACACCTCACAGCCTTTTATGATTCTCCTGACCGCAAAAAGCGACAAGGAAAAACTCGCTTTTAAAGGGATGTTAACAGACACTTCAGGTTCAAAAGTGAAAAACGCTACGGTTACGATAAGAGATACATCAGTCCAATCAGATAGTTCGGGATTTTTCACTTTCTCCAATCTTCAATCGGGTAGCGCCATTATACAGATAAAAGCAACGGGATACCGTGCCTTTTCAGAAGTAGTGGAAATCAATAATCTTGATTCAATCTATACATTTATACTTGTGGGCATAACAATAGACACAACGAAAACACAAGGAATTTCCGCAGACAGCTTGTACCATATCGCCCTTGCCTATTTTAATAGTGCCACTTACGATACGGCCCTTGGTTATTTCAATAAATACCTTGACCAATATCCGGATAGTGCGAACGCCGGTTTTGCTTTTTATTACAAGGCGAGGTGCGCATATGAATCCGCTGATTACGGAGGCGCGGGAAGTTTATTTATCCAATTCATCAAAACTTACCCTTCTCATGGGTATGGTCATTTTGCTCATTATTATGCCGGGAGATCACTCTACAATATGCAGCAGTACGACTCTGCCAGGGTCTGGTTTAATAGAGGCCTTGATCTTTTTCCTGATAGTTCCACTTCAGACGGATTACAATATTATCTGGGGAAGTCATTTTATCAACAAAACCAATATACTGATGCGGTACTGGCCTACAATAAGCTTATTTTATCTCACCCAAACAGTCCCTATCTTGACAACAGCTATTATTATCGTGGTAAAAGTTATTATCGCCTTGGAAATGATTCCGCTACAATTGTTGATTTGGAAAAACTGATAAACAGCTACCCCCAATTTTCTGCTCTTGACGAGACGCTGCTTTTCTTAGGAAAAGCTAACCACAATCTTGGGAAAATTGATACGACATATTATAACAGAGCAATAGACATCTTCACATCGTTAAAGACAAATTATCCGGTATCAAACAATTTGGCAGAAGCCACTTATTATCAAGGCAAATGTCATTTTAATCTGGGTGGGTATGTGGCAGCAAGAATTCAATTGAATGAAGTAATTACCAATTATAGCTCAAGCGCTTATGCTGATGGAGCCCGGTATTTTCTGGCTAAATCGTTTTATGAAGAACAGAATTACGCATCCGCAATTGCTGATTTTCAAAAACTTTTAACTGATTTTCCAACCAGCTCTTTTAAAGATGGCGCTCTTTATTATCTGGGTCGGGCCTATTATTTTGGGCAAAGGGAATATGCTAAAGCTATTGAGCAATTTACTCTGCTAATAAGCGAATTTCCAACAGGCCCCTATATTGATAACGGATATTATTTTCGGGGACGTTCTTATTACTGGTTAGATAATGACACCACTGCTCTTAAAGATTTTAATCATCTTATTACTACTTACCCCCAATTCCCAGACCTTGATGGTGCCCGGCTCTATCTCGGTAAAACTTATTTCAATCTTGGGAAAACCGATTCTATATATTTTGAAAAAGCTCTTTCTGAATTACAAAACCTTGTTAGTAATTACCCCGGTTCTACTGAGATCCCTGAGGCTGAACTTTATATCGGAAAATGTTATTATGAAAAAGCAGATTTTACTGGAGCACGTACCCATTTTGAAATCATACTTTCACAATACAGCTCAGATAACATGGCAGACGATGCCCAATACTATCTCGGCCTTTGTGCTTATGCCGAAAATAATTACGATAACGCCATCACCGCTTTTGAAAAGGTACCCTCTATCTACCCTAATGGTAACGCGGCCGATAACGCTCAGTATTTTTTAGGGAAAAGTTATTATAAGCTTGCTGACTACCCAGGGGCCCTTATCGAATTAAAAAAGGTAGAAACGGTATATCCACAATCTGTCTACCGGGACAATGCTGTTAATTATATGATCAGATGCCATGCAGACAACGGTGACTGCGCTAATGCAAATACCGAACTGACACGAATGAAAACGAGCTACCCGGCGAGCACTCTCATTACTTCAGCAGAAACATATTTAAGTGGCACTTGTCCCTGATTGTGTAAATAATAAGATGTTTAAAACATTATCACTCCGTCACATTACCATGGGTCTTTTGTGCGCCGTTTTTCTTATAACCGTTATCTATAAAATAATGGTGCTGGGATATCATCCCCGGATGGTTATTCCCGTTGTGAGTTATCAGGTAAAACTCGATATGCATATGGAAGGGCATGGAAAGGAGGTGAACATTCGAACCTTTATTCCTCCTTCTGGAGGCAGGCAGGAAATTACACAGCTGCAACCGGTTTCTGGTTCTTTTCATTATACATCAGAGCAATCTGGGAATAACCTGGGGGCACGATTTTATAAAAGTAACGCAAAGGGACCACATTCTTTGAGCTTATCCTATCAGGCGAAAAACAAGACGCTCTCTTTTGCTTTACCCGAATCTCTTTCTTTGTCTTTTGAGTCTTTACCCGAATGGACACCCTACCTCCGGGAAACACCCCTCATTCAAGTCCGCCACCCGAAGGTATTGGCCCTGGCCAAACGACTTGGAATTTCAGGTAACAAAAACGCCGTGACCATCGTTCGACAGGCATACCTTTATGTTGCTGACAGTATTCAAAATGCAGGTTTTAGTTCCCGAACCAGTGCGCTTCTCGCTCTTCAATTAGGGGAAGCGAGCTGTAATGGAAAGAGCAGGCTTATGGTAGCCCTGCTTCGGCATGCCGGGATTCCCGCGCGTTTGGTAGGAGGGCTTATTATGGAGTCTGGTAGCAAAACCACAACCCACCAATGGCTGGAAGCACGCCTCGGTGGCAATTGGGTACCCTTCTGTCCGCTCAATCACCACTATGCAGAAATTCCCGACCGGTACCTAACTCTTTATTACGGAGATGAGGCCATGTTTACCCGTACAGCAAATATCAATTTTACTTATCGCTATGAAATGAAAAAGAAAATGACAGCCCGAACTCAACAAGCAAACAGAGGGGGTGTTTCCTGGCTCAATGTATTAAACCTCTGGGAAATGTTTCGGCAGGCAGGTATCCCTCTTGACCTGTTAAAAGTACTCCTCATGATACCTCTGGGCGCTGTAGTCATTATTATTTTCCGGAATGTAATTGGTATTCATACATATGGGACTTTTTTGCCTGTCCTTATCGCAACGTCCTATCGTGAGACCGGGCTCTTTTGGGGGCATTTTATTTTTGTTGCGGTAATCATTACGGGATTCGCAGTTCGGTTTTTGCTTGAGCGCTTCCGGCTACTCCACTCCCCCAAACTTACTATCATCCTGGTCTCCGTAATTGTGGCCCTGTTGTTCATTACGGTAATTGGTATTTTAACCGGAAATAAAAATCTGTTTGCGGCTTCTATGTTTCCCCTTGCCATCATGGCCATTACCATAGAGCGCTTTTCTATTGTGGCAGAATCTGATGGTTTTAAAAAGGCTTTTATCATCTTTTTATGGACTCTTGCGGTGGTGACCTTTTGCTATATCTCTATGTTATCGGTACTATTGCAATCGGTTATTATGGCCTTCCCGGAAACACTGCTCCTTATTATTGCAGTTAGTATTTACCTCGGGAGCTGGAACAATCTCAGGTTGTCAGAATTTATTCGGTTCCGGAAGCTTATTTTTGAAACTGCAGAAGGAGCTGGCAAAAGATGATTCGTACTCCCCCCTCTTATGTTCTTGGTATAAACGCCCGTAATATTGATTACATCAGCGTCTATAATAAAAAGAAAGACTTTCCCCTGGTAGACAACAAACTCACAACTAAACGCATTTTGCAAAAGGCCGGACTTCCTTGCCCTAAGCTCTACCATAGTTACCAGTGGTTCTGGGAGTTGCAACAACTACCCGAACACTTAAGCAAACTCTGCAATTTTGTTATGAAACCAGCCAGGGGCCTGGCTGGCGGCGGTATCCTGGTATTGCAAGAGCAAGCCCCCGATAATTGGCAAACCCCTTCGGGAAAGTCCTATTCAACGAAGCGTCTTGTGGCTCATGGCAGCGATATCCTCTACGGGGTACATTCCATAGATAATACCACGGATACGGTATTAATTGAGCAAAAGCTTAACCAACATCAGTTTTTTAATAACCTGAATCCTGATGGTATTTCAGACATTCGGGTGATAGTCCTTGATCATACTCCTATGATGGCTATGTGCAGAATTCCCACAGAAGAATCAGACGGTAAAGCAAATATTTCTCTGGGGGCCATAGGAGCCGGTATTAATATGGATACGGGAGAAATCATCCACGCAGTTACCAAAAAGGGAAGCATAGATTATCACCCTGATTCAAAAGAATGCCTTATCGGAAGACATATTCCTTTTTGGCAGGAAATAATGGCAATGAGTCGGCGTATTCAGGATTACTTTCCTTTGGGCTATCTGGGTGTGGATATTGTGTTGGACAAAGACCAGGGTCCTTTAATCCTTGAGTTAAACGCCCGGCCGGGCCTTGAGATACAGAACGCAAATAGGGAGGGCCTTAAAAGGCGTATTGAACGACACTTCACCGAAGCATCATTATGGGTGGACCTATGAACCGGAAAAGCATATTTCTTTCCTATCTTGTCCCCTTGGGGCTTCTTCTGGGGCTTTTAGTTAGCACTTTACTCAACAACGCCGGGTTTTTTAAAAAATGGCTTAAGACGGATGTCATTCACATTCAGGTAAAAAATGGAATTTCCGCCTCTGGTGCCAATCCAACAGTTACTCTCCAAACACCGAGAGTGAATGATGATGACAGTTCTCCAGAAAATGAGGATGCTCTTCTAAACAATCCTCTTTTTGCCGAAGGAGAAAATTCTTTTGGGAATGGAGATTATCAAACGGCTCTCTCTTTTTACCAGAAAGCCCTTGATAAAGATCCCACAAATGCTGCAGTAATGAGCAGACTTGGCCTGGCGGCCTTTTATGCCGGGGACTCTCTGTCTTCTGAAGAATGGCTTCATGGGGCCCTGCAACTTGAGCCCAGATTTGCAAAGCGGCACTACAACATTGGGTTTTTGTATCAGCAGACGGGCCGGGTAAATAAAGCCCGAAAGGCCTTTCTTAAAGCGCTTGCTTTACAAAAAAATTATACCAAAGCCTGGTATAATCTGGGAGTGTTGGAATTACGGGAAAATAAACTCGATAAAGCAGCATTCTATTTTAAGAAAGTCCTGAAACTTACCCGTTCCGCAAAAGCTGCCAACGCGCATTATAACCTGGGTCTTATTTACCAGAAACAAAAAAAAATCAAAAAAGCCATCAGACAATATAAAGAAGCAATCAACCTCAACCCTGCATATAAAGATGCACGATATAATTTGGCTCTTGGGTTGTTAGAAGGGGGTAAAAACAAGCAGGCCCTGGCTCAGTTTAAACGACTCGCCGGGATTGACCCCGGTAATGCAAAGATCTTTTATAATATGGCAGTTATTGCTATAAAAGATAGTACCTATAAAATTGCGCTCCGGTATTTGGATAGTGCCTCCACCTTGAACCCTTCCTATGCCGAGGCCTTTTATAACAAAGGTGTTATCTACAGCAAGCTTAAACGAGACAGCTTATCTTTTTCCAACTATAAACGCAGCGCCGTTTTGCAACCTAAAAATGCCGGATACTTGTTTAACCTTGGAAAAGCCTTTGCAAATTTGAATCAACAAGATTCCGCATCCTTTTATTTTAAACGGGCAATTGAGTCAAACCCCGAATATGATAAAGCCCTCTTCAGTCTCGGCGTTATTAATCTGAGGACAGGTGACTATATCACGGCTATTAATCTTTTTAAACGTGCCCTGGTAGTTTCCAGTTCCGCCATCGACAGTGCAGAAGTTTTCTATAACATGGGAATCAGTGAATTGAGACAAAACCAATATGCCAAAGCAGTAGACTTCTTTGATCAGGCCATGTTACGCAAGACTTCATACCCGGAAGCAGCATTTAATAAAGCAACCACTCTGTTAAAATGGGAAAAATATCCAGAAGCAGAATCTGTTTTTCATTCTTTGTTAAAAATAAATAAGACAAATGCAGAAATTTGGTATAACCTGGCCAGAATTAAAACCGCCCAGGACAGTGTGGACCAGGCATTAGCTATGTATGCAAAGGCTATTCAATATGATCCGGAATATGCGGCGGCCTATTTAAACAAAGGAGTATTACTGGTTAATACCCGTCGATATAGCGAAGCGGTTAAAGCATACCAACAGGCTATCAAGGTGAATGTCAGTTATGCTGAGGCTCTGTTTAACCTGGGGCTTGTGTACAACGAACTTAATGAACCTCATAAAGCAGTTGTACAGTACAAAAAAGCTCTGTTATTGGACAGCACCAATAGAGAAGCCTGGTATAACCTGGGACTTGCTTTTGTGGCACTTGATGATTATTCTCAGGCCATAACTGCCTACCGCCTGGCTCTTCGTCTCGAGCCGGAAAATGTGAAAGTGCTCTTTAATCTTGCTTTATCTCTACGAAAAAATAATGAAGTCTCAGAAGCGATTACTACCTATAAAGAAGTGATTAGACTGGACCCTGGTTATATGAAAGCAAGGAACAATCTTGCTATTATATACATGCGATCGGAAAACTATGAAGAAGCCATTGAAGCTTTTTCAAAAGCAGTAAAACTTGATCCGGCATATGTCACGGCCTGGTATAACCTGGGGATCTGTTATAAAAAAAACGGTGATCGCAACCAGGCGAAAGCCATGTATAACAAAGTAATAGAGCTCGAACCCGCCAATCACAAGGCGCTTATTAATCTGGGAAATCTCTTTTTAGACGAGGGCAAATTACGCAGGGCTGAACAGCTTTTTACCCGAGCCGTAAAAGAAAAACCGGACTACTGGAACGCCTGGTTTAGCCTGGCAGAGGTACAACACAAACAGGGTAAAAATCAACAAGCATTGAGTAGCGCAAAAAAAGCAAAGGGACTCAATCCTGAAAAGAAGTCTATTTCAAAATTCATTAACCAGCTCATACTCTAAAAAGGCATCAGAATCATCGAAAGAAAAAAAATTGCAATTTATGTTACCCAATCCTAAACCTACAAACCTTTCAAAAGAGAAAATTACATTATGATAAAAGTATATTCGGCTACTTGTTTACTGTTCGCTTGTTTGACTTTAGCTAATGCCAAAACTATAAATAAGCTTTCCTGGAAGTTGGAAGGGAGTATTGGCGGGGGTTTTGAATCAAATATATTTAAAGGACCGGAGTTGTTTGAGGAAGAGTCGCTTCCGACATCTACTCAAAGTGCTGATACTATTGATCCAAGGGCAGGTAGCGGTTTTGTAATCACTCGTCTGCAAGCTGCCCCCCGGTTCCGCATTAACCCACGAAATTGTCTGAAGGCTCGATATACGGCAGACTTCACACCTTTTTTTGAGGACCGGAATATAAACGAATATGACCATGATGGTTATCTGGAGTGGGAAGGAAAGACAATTAAAAAACTCTTTTTTTCGGTAAGGGCCAGGCTTAAATACATACAGCAACGAGACTCTGATAAATATATCTATGGAGGTTTAGAAAAATTTATAGAGCCTTCCTTCAAACCGGACCTTACCTTCAAAATAAACAAACAGGTAAGTTTGAAAACTGAATATATGTTTCGATATAAAAATTATATCATCAGGCAAGAAAATGATTCCACATCAGTGTCTGATGAAGGAGGTCATGATTTTACAGAGCACCGAATTACCCTTGCCTCCCCCGTAATGGTGACTGGCCAAAAGTCAGGGCCGGAGCTGGTGCCCGAATTTTCTTTCTGGCGCCGGGCATATGGTGATTATCCCAACTTGCATGCGGATAGTATTGAATACAATGGCTTTCCCAGTCGCCTCTATCATTACACTACTCTTCAAATGAAGTATAAGCAATCCTTTCCATTTATAAAACCTTCTTTTTCATTACGTATGAGGTGGAGAAACGATGTACAGGGGGGGTATTACAATTATTATGAATATCGTCTCAAAGGTGGTTGTGATATTTCTGTTGGCAAGTTAACCCTGTTGGAAATGGATGTTTCCTGGCGCGACCGTTCCTATAAAGAGCGAACCGCTGCAGTGCCCGGGCCTAATCCGGAACTTTTCTGGAAAAATCTGGACATGGGTTTTGGAGTTTCCCGGCGGCTCATTAAAAAGGTCAACTTAAAGCTGGAATACGATTACCGTTTTCGGGATACCAACACCGGATATCTGCGATGGAAATCTGATAGAGATTATAAAGACCATATTATAACGGCCAGCATAGACTTCCGAATTTTTTAAATCAAATGAGCTTACTTATTAATAACAAGTTCGATTTCTATTTCATTTACCACATTATTATAGGTATTCACTGCAAAAGTGATATCAGAATCTGAAATTTGCTTATTGTTGTAACGTTCTAACCAGAGAGGCATCAGGTGGTGGGTTATTTTTTTTATACTAAAGTCAACTTTCCAGTAGAGGGCCAGGGGAGTAGATGCCCAGCCTTTGGCGATTGCCTGTTCACAAAAAGACTTTGAATAGAGATTAAAAAGTTCCGCAGAAACGGGACGAACATGGGTAGGGTCCCCCAGATAGTTTTCACTTCGAGGATGGGGGACGATTATTTGTACTTCTGCTCCCGGGCGGCAAATACGGTATAATTCCTGTATAATTTGCATATGGCAATCTGTGGTTGCACCAACATGTTCAAGTACATGTATGAGTTTGACTTCTTCTACACTATTATCGGCAATAGGCCAGGGGAAGATTTCCATGTCAACCACCTGGTCAGGATTACACTCCGGCACTTTATCGACATTAAGAAAGCCTTCAATATGTCGATTTCCACATCCAAAATTTATTTTCATAACACTCCGGTTTTTTTAAGCAGAAGCTGCTTTTGCTTCAAGCACACCATAAAAACTCTTAGCTGCAGTAGGCATATCTAAACTGAGTTCTTTTAGAGTAATTTTCATATTGGTCTCCTTAATACGCTAAATATAATTATTGATCTTTAATAATCGATTAAAGACTTTTGAAGAGAATAATGAAGATTAATGAGTTCGTAATCATTACTGATTGTTTTAACAATGCGCAATCATGATGGTAAGGGTCATAGTCATTAAAAACAATATATTCTAATAAAAATTTATTTAAGAACGAGTTTCTCAAATTTTTCATTATATTTTTATCAGCTAATTTGTAAAACTTTACAGTGTTTAGAGGGAGACGCCCGATGACTGGTAATATATTCTTACGCTCTTTACAGGTACTTTTAATATTGTCTCTTTTATGGACCAATGAAGTGGTGTGCGCATGGCCGGATTCAGGATTTATCTTTGGTGTTACCATTGACGACCCCTGGACACAGAGGCCTGCAATTAAAGCAGCCCTTGCCGGTCACGCCATAAAGCCCACCGTACGAATTGTATTTGATGAATGGATTGCCGCAAGCGAATATGTTGTCCCTGTGGAAAATATCAAAGAAGCCGCTTATGTGATGGGTGAGATTTTGGACAGCTATTATGTTCCTAATTATAGCGTGAAACAATATAAAGACAGGACCAAAGAATACCTGGACCAATTTGAAGATGTTGTGGACATTTGGGAGGTAGGAAATGAAATTAATGGTGATTGGCTGGGAAATATCGATAGTGTACGGGTAAAAGTGACTGATGCTTTTAATCAAGTGGAAGAACGAGGGCTGGAATCTGCCATTAATCTGTATTACAATGAGCCCTGCTATTACGGGGAAAAACAATACGAAATGTTTACCTGGGTAAATAACAACATCTCTCAAAACATGCGAGATAACCTCGATTACGTATTCTTCAGCTATTACGAAGACGATTGTTATGATGTCTTACTAACAGAAGAAGAATGGCAAGTGGTATTTGATTCACTGCATGTGTTATTTCCAAATGCAAAGATAGGTTTTGGTGAAGTGGGGACCGATACTACAGCCAACAAAGCCACTTATATGAAGCGCTACTATACCTTGAATATTACTACAGAGAATTATGTGGGCGGCTATTTTTGGTGGTACTATCGCCAGGACTGTATACCCCGAACCAAAGCTTTGTGGGATTCTCTTAATATCTTAATAACTCCCGATAGCACTCCTGTTACTTTGTACAATCATTCTCAATCGATGAATCCGGTTTCGGAGAGCTTTGCAGATGTATTTTATACCCCTGGGCTCTCTGGGGGTTTACAGTTACGGGTGATTTCTACAGAGGGTGAAACACACAAAAAGTATTTTTACAGGCTGGACGGTCGAAGAACTTTTCACTCACATGGCGGTTTGAAGTAACAACCAACAATATTGAACAGAAGCCATCAATAATTATTTGAGAATTTTCTTGGGTTTTCGAAGTAAGAAGGAAGGAACCAGAGTTTATTACCGATCTCCTTAGGAAACAGGTGTTTCCTGAATGAAAAAGGATGTAATAAAAATGATCAGTAGATTTTTATTATTCTTCAGGCTTAATGGGGTCTACTGCTTTTTCCACGGTTTGTTCACTCGCTTCATCTACCGTTTTAATTTCTGAAAGTTCAGTTTCAGCGCTTTGGATTTTTTTGGCGAGTTTACGCTTCATTTTTTCTTCTTTTTTTTTTTTTTTTTGTAGA
>JADFYW010000145.1 GCA_015232855.1 Fibrobacteria bacterium | reverse complement strand
CCTGGGCAGTTACAGGAATAAAACAGAGCATGCTAAAAATGAAAATGACAGCTAAATAATTTTTCATAATATTTTCTTTACATTAAAATATATATACGGTTAAAATTTATGAGTAGGTTTTTTGTATGGCCAAAGTATGGTAATATGTACATAATATTTAAAGGTTTTCGAGTAAATATTCTGATTTGAGAAAATCGGGTCTTATCTGAAAATTAAAAGTGATAAAATAATGATGAAAATATTCAATATTGTTTCAATCACACTGCGCGATTTACCAAAAATGCTATATTCATAATAAAGAAGATAAATAAGATTACGAAAAAACGGCAATCTGCGCTACAGATACAGACATTTAAGGATAGAAGTTGAAATCAATTTTCGATTATACAAATTACCGTAAATACCTTCAGGATTATTATTCCTGGGCAAAAATTAATGTAAGAGGGTTTTCTCATCGGGCTTTTCTAAAAAAAGCCGGTATGTCGGGTCCAAATTACCTAAAACGGGTAATGGAAGGTGTACATAAACTTACTGATAACAGTATCCCCAAATTCGCAAAAGCTCTTAGTCTTTCAGAAAGTGAAACTGTCTATTTTCAGTATTTGGTTTATTTTAACCAGGCCAAAACTCTGGCAGATAAGGATAAATATTTTGAAGTGCTTATGGATCTTAAAGGTCCTTATGCCCAGTACAAACTGGATAGGGGACAGTATGATTATTACAAAGAATGGTATAATATCGCCATTCGTGAAATCCTGTCTTACTTTCCCTATAAGAATAACCCTGATACCCTGGGCAAAGAAATAGCTCCTCCCGTATCTCCACGAAAAGTAAAAAAATCTATAGAACTCTTAGAAGGGCTTGGGTTGATAGAAAAGCGCTCAGATGGATCCTATGCACAAACGAACCGGGCAATTTCAACGGGCCCTGATTTCAGGTCTCTTCTGGTTTCTAAATTTCATATTTCTATGGCCAAACTTGCGGCAGAGGCTATAACCCGGTTTAAAAAAGAAGATCGGTATTTCAGTTCGGTGAGTATGAGTCTTTCCCGGGAAAGTTTTGAAATGGTTATTCGCCTTATCAGAGAGTTTCGGAAAACCGTTATTGAACGGGTATCCCAGGAGACAGATCCGGATCGGGTCTGTCATCTTAATATGCAGTTATTTCCCATGACCAAACCTCCTAAAAAAAAGAAGAAGTAATATGGAAAAAATAATGCTTAGAGATGTTATGAAACGATTTATACTTGCAGGTTTATTAAACCTCTGCATGTTGTATTGTTTTACGGGATGTATACCAGGCTCTTCTACCGACACAGATAACGCCCTCAATTCAACAACCGAGACAGATAATGCAATAAGTGTTGTATCTATATCTGATATAAAAGATCGGGAATCAGCTGATTCAATCACTTTGGCCCAGGATTCACTGACTGCAGTTCTGAAGAGTATGGAGGCTTCTTATAGTAGTTTTAATAAATCGGTCACTTTTGACACTGTGGTTACCGTTGTGCTGGCGGCTGATTCTGATGAGGGTGCAAAAGCGAATTCTTCTGAATATTTTTTCAATCATGTATTGCCGGCCCAGGAGCCTGAAAATGTGGTATATATCCATAAAGATGACACACTGGAAGTGGATACCGTTTTTCAGGTGTATTCGGGAGTGGTTGCTGCTCTTTCAACAGAATCCGGGAAACCCGTTTCTGGAATACGGGTAGTATTACGATTAATCTTTATTGAACCCGAAGGGCTCCAGGATTCTACAGAAGAAGTGATAAGTGATCAAAATGGCATTGTTCATTTTGAGGATGTGGCCGAAGGGTATTACTTTATTTCTGGCTGGCAGGAAGATGGCAAATTTCTATTCTCAAAACCCCTTGTAGTACGTCATCTTGTTATGATAAAGACCATAACCGTACGCGAACATTGAGTTTTCATATACATCATATACTTTCTTCTTGAATAGAGAGCAGGCAGAGATGTGCTGTTAAAACACTCAAAATACTGCAGAAAATTGATCCTGTGAACCAATTATTATACATTTGATACTTATTTAACCTTGTATTCAGGAGTATTTGTATGGCAGGTGCCGAACAACCCATTAGTCAAAGTATCTATAATTTTCAGGCTGCTATTAAACAAAGTGGAGATAATTTAGAAAATTTTATTAACGAGCAGTATATATCAAAATGGCGAAGTGATGCTTTGTATCATGCTCAGGCTATCCGGACCACTTTTGTAAACTCTATGCACAATTTCCTCTCAGATTATGGCTTATTCAACCTGGAGCGGGTATCTATGAGTCCGGTGACTGACCCGCTTGCCCATGATGTGGAACATACTCCCAGTATCAGTTATAAGGGTAATGATTATAAAACAACTCACTCCATGATTTATTCAAAGTTTCTTGCATGTTTACATCCAAAGACAAAAGGGGTGTTTGTCGATTCTCCTAATATCCGTCTGGAAATAGAGAGTCCTACGGGTAAACAACGCGGTAAATATCTTATAGATTTTTCTCAAATGGATATTGAATTGAGACGTAACCGTAATGTGAATATGGAAGAGTACGTTGGTAACCCAAATAAGGTAAAAGAAATTTTAAGGGAAGATTATGAGAAGGCCTTATTGTTTTTTGAAAAACTTATTATCCATGCGATGAGTGCTATTGCCGATAAAAATGAAGAGGATTTAAAGGCGTTGGGAGTAGCTATTGAAGTGCCCAAAACTCCTTTTCCCAGGTTCAGAAAAGATGACGCAGAAGTTAAATACGGGGCATCTCAATATGAAGCGGGTGCGGGCTCAAAATCTAAATCTCAGTTTTTCTGGATTACCGGCCTGATGCGTGAAAATTACGATCTTATTTATCCCTATGTTAAGTCAGATGGTTCGAAAATTCCAATTGCTGATTTTTCTTCTGATATGATATACAATTATGATCTGTGTGCTCAATCCATTCAACGGGACACAGGTAAATACGGTGATGTATATGAAGTGTTGTCAGGTGCTATCCGGGAATGGCTGTATGAGCCAATTATTCAACGCCTCATCGACAACAAGGTGATACCTGTAGAGCCTATTGTAAATAAGGGTATTATGGAAAATATCAATGAATTGGGCGGTTATGGTCCATTCCTTATGGCAGTCCGGCAAGAAGATGAGAATGGAAACTCAGTGTTTCCTGACACTTTTGGTGGTGGTATTGGTATAGAACGCACCCTCTTTGCTCTGACAAAAGGCAAAGTGATTAAAAAGGTGGATGATGTTACCTGTTTCGGAAAAAACCCGGATTCACATCCGCTATATTTGTTCTAATTAGTTTGTGTTCAAAACTGATGTTAGGATAGCTTTATTATTTGCCGACTACTGTCATCGCCCGGCTTGACCGGGCGATCCATCCTAAAACTGAATCGACGATTTTATGGATTACCCGATCAAGTCGGGTAATGACATATGCGCGCATACATAAACATAAACCAATATTGAATATGAACAAGTATTAGGTTGATATACTCTCGTTATCAGCTTCTGTTTTGTTTGCTTTGCTATAGCCTGATTCCTGGCGCTTAAAATTGATAGTATTCTTTTGCATATAGATGTCATAAATTTTCTGGGCATCCAGTCCTGCAGTAAGAGCAAGGGATATCCAGAAATGAAGCTGGTCAATAATTTCCACCCGGATATTCTGCATATTCAGGCTATCTTTTGACCACCATTTCCAGAGCAGTTCTTCTCTGAGTTCCCGGGATTCATCATCCAGGGCATCAAGGTATTTTCGCAGCCACTCATTTACTTCTGTATTTGGCCCGATAGTCTCCTTTGAGGCTTCTTGTTGTAGTTTTTCTACACTGAGTACGTTGCCATCGCGGTCCCGAATATCCTTTTTTTGGAAAATTGTATCATTGAGTTTGCTTTGAATGGCAATAATTTCTTCCAGTTTGTCCATATTGTTATCTCCCGTTAAAATCTCACTACATGGAAAGGTAATATATTCCTGTACTATGTAGAGTTCAATGAAACTTATGCCTTTTGGTATAAAGTTTTCAGTTATTAAAGAAAAAATAGAGTCCACTGGATAAGCTCTGGCCAGATTTTGGTAAGAGAGCCGGGGTCAGTTTTTGCCCTTGAATGGTATACAAGCGGGAGCCCTGATGAGCGGTTTTGGGGAAGAAAGGGCCCCCTGGATGGAAGAAAACAAAAGGACTCTTTTTATTGGTTCGCAATGGCCGTAAAAGGGGGGTTTCTGGTTCCCGCTTCAGCCAGGTAAACAGATTTTTGGCAAGGCGGGCATTATCATGTTTGTGAATATCTGAACCTCCGCCATTGGTGTTAAAAAAGGTGTTTCTATCAAAAAAACCGGCAATACGGCCTTTTCCGGCCTCTGCAACTACAAGTGTAGCGTCTTTTGTACCCGGATTTATAAGGGTGCCGCCATCAAACTTGTCATTTTTCCTGATTTGTTTTTTTGCGCGGGTTAAAATGGTAACGGTAACATTTTCCGGGACTGTGCCTACAGTAAGCGGAGTTACCCCTTCGCCATCAAAGGCGTTAACACTATCAAGAATAGGGTGATTCGCCTCCAGGAAATCACCAGAGGACCGCTCTACCGTATACAAGTCATTATCCTGGTTCATGATTAATCCGAATTGAGTAAGGAAGGCCTGGTCGGAATTGGAAGCGTCTCCCCAGTTCCTGCCAAAGTTGGCGTCACTTATGAAGAGAGCGCCTCCACCATTCAATACATAATTCCATACGGCTTCCACAGCGGATGAATCATAACGGGAGTTATTGGAACCAAATACGATTACAGAATAGATGGATAAATCCATGGTGTCCAATGGTACCGGTTTGGAACAGGGCTTATTTAAAGCAGGATCGCAGCCCTCAGTATTGTCCCCTTCAGTGATTTCCACGGGGGCAAATCCTTCTTTAGTCAAGAGATCTGCAAATTCTGACCAGCCGAGGTTCCCCTGAGCGGTACTCGTATCGTGAATGGAGCAGAGATGGCGGTTGTCTCCACTGTAGGTGAAACCGCCTGTATTTAATCCACCCCGGATAAAAAGAATTTTATTGGCTGGGCAGATGCTTATAAAAAATAGGAGACTTGCTAAACCTGTATAATACTTCATACCTGGAAAACTAATTATTTCCAGGCCCTCCTGGGGTTTGAAGAAGTAAGAATTTTTCTTTGGGTATAGGCTTTCCCTGTATATTAAACCATTTGTTGTTAAAAAGAATACCTGTTTTATTGTTATATCTCTGGATATATGGCTGATTACCTGGAGAGGTGATATGTGTTGATCCGGGGAACCAGGTGGCCACCGGCAGGGTGTCTGGATTTGTGGATTCGGTCCATTTCATCCGGTAAGCAAAATGATCCTGCCATTGCTCCCGCCATTTGGCAACTGTTCGCTTTGCAATTGGGTTATTGGTATTATCACTTTCAGGATAGAGATCTTCCCAATAAGTGCCACCGGTTTTTTTGTATTGGCCACCCCAGTTTTCAAGTGTTGGGTCATCTCCGTTTCCTGATGAGTCTAGTAGTGGAAATAACAAGTATAAAAGGGTCGGAGTATCCCCTTCTTTTATAAGTGCACCATCATAGAGCCCTTTATAAAAATCACCAAGGTACCCATAGGGAGCAATGGAGTTGCTGATAAATGTTCTGCTGTTGTAATCACCACTGGTATTGCCCTCCTGATAGATTCCCCGAAACGTAACCCAGTTATCAATCCACCATACACTGTCTTTGTGATTATCTATGATGTAATCATAGGACGCTTTGTCTCCAACAGTAACATTCCAGGAACTGATGCTATGTATACGGATTTTGCTTTTAATAGTGGGCTCGTCATAGAGAGCTTGTGCAACATCGGTTATACTACCCCAGACAAGGATCCAAAGTGGTCGGTCATCATCTTTTTGCGCTTCAGTGATAATGTGGTCGGAGCCTTCGGTGTTTTTTCCTTCACCGGGTGCTCCAGCGTTAAGTGCTCCCTGTTTGGTAACGGCCTTTAATGAGTCTGGTTCCGGATACCAACTCCAGGTTTTGAGGTTGTCATAATCCTTTGCGTATATGTCTATCATGTTGATGAAATCCTGCTTTCTCCCGGCCCTGGGGGGGGAGGCTACAAGGCCAACAGTCTCGAACATATCGGCATAAATGAGATAGCGGACAAAGCTTTGCATATCATCTTCGTCATCGCCTCCGATATCACTGCTGATAAGAACTCTAGGTCGTTCTTTTCCTCTGGGCCTGTTTAGCGGATCTTCAGGGTCGGAGGGGTTTGCAAACAAGCAGGTGGATAAAAATAGAACAAGATAGGCGGTAAATTTTATTGTAGACATGCCCCCCCCCAAACCAGAATTATTACAAATCTGATCGTTAACGTTATGATAGGACTCGTAATTAAGATAGCTGAATTATGGAACAATGCAATTGAAAATACAATTATATTCGTAGCTCCCTGTATATATCTGAATAAATATAGTGAACTATAAGTGGTTATAATAGAATACATTACGTTATAATTGAAATTAGATTATGTAAAATATACTAAAATCTATTGACTTTTGTCGGTTTCCTCCTATCTTAGAAAGGTACAACGAAAGCATGCGCGGGGGGGGGCTGTAATTATGAAAAAATATACAAGAGCTGAGCGCAATTTTCTTATCTATATAACCCGGCTGTATTACATTGAAGGTCTTACCCACCAGGAAATAGCCAGCCACCTGGGGTTTTCACGTATTAAAATTACCCGGTTGCTTAAAAAAGCGGTTGTCGCAAAAATTGTTGAGTTTAGAATTGCTCAGCCTGAGCCAGAAATTTCTGCTCCCGACTCAGTTTATGGCGAAGCACCTCAATACGCTCAATCTGAAAGTCCTTCTTATTAATTTGTATCTGTTCAAGACCGAGTATTTTAGCCATGTATCATTCCGGCCGGAATGAATCGGCTATTTAGAATATGAACTCATTAAGAGATTTTTATTATTCTAAATCTTTGTTTAACGCTTTAAATTTTTGATTAATAGTTGGGTGAGAACGCGCTGAACTTCGTGGTGGCGGGTATTTTTTTTGTAAAATATTCTTCTGTTTGGGGATGTATTTATCACTTAATACTTTTTGAATATGATTGTAATCAATAATACCGTCAGGTCCGGTATTTCCTCCTATGCATATATCATAAAAGGCATCGATGTAATTTTTACCAATATCGCTATATTCATCTACCAGCGGAATTACTGTGAATTTATTTTCGACAAGCTGCTGTGAAGCTACATGAAACACTTCTGATATCCAGCCGCCACCAAACATAAGTCCAAGTTCCGATAACATATCCTGTCGTACCGGTACCATACCAAACCCGGAACATCCTTCAATCTGATTTTCGGTGTTGGTGATATAGTGGGCGAGTTCAAAAGAAAGTTGTCTGTCTGGGGTGTTTCTGGGGATACCCCACCACCAACCACCTGTGGTTATACTACGAGACCCTTCACGTAAAGGTGCTCCATCCTGGTCTATAAGTAAAGATACGCCTTTTGGCATTATAGCAACGCCCATATCTTCGGGGTTTGATATAAAACCTGGCATAGCTTCTGTACCTGCACCATGTACAAAGAAGGCATCAATTTGAGTCATGAATGAAAGAAACACATCCCCGGAACGAAATCCTTTCCAAATATCTCCTCCAGACCATTCTTCCTGATACATTTTAGGGTTATAAATCTGCTCCTGAGTATAAAGGGCTTCCCACATGAGCATGTCAATCATGGGTTCACCATTAAAACGGAGAATGTCACTTGGGGAGGCGCCGAGCTGATAGGCTCTATCCATCATACGCAGGGCCGTACCTGGGTAACGTTTTGCACGATGGGCAATACGGGGCATTTTCGCACCGCTGATTTCTTTGCTTTTCCAGTAAAATCCAACAACAAATATATCAAAGTAATCCCATTCGGCAGGGTCTTTTTCCAACCGGAAATCCTTAGGTAAACCATATTTATTATGTCTCTTGAGAACCATGTTGATTTCATCTCTGAGCGTCTCCCAGTTGTTGACTGCCTCACGTACATAACTTTTAAGGTACAACAAGGTTCGTGTTTCGAATTTACGGGGCATGTAAAAGTAATGTTTGTTTAATTTGACCAGGTCCATAAGAAAATATTCAGATTTAAGGCCCTGAATTCCTTCTGGGGGGAGTATGGAGTCAATGGGAAGAATTAAATTCTGGCCGGTTAAAACCCTGGTCATTTCAAAAGGGACCTTGACGAGGTGGAGGCCATCAGCTTCATCAGCTTCTTTTATGAGTTTTGGGAGATCGTTTACATTCTCCATTGTTTGTACATCGACTTTTACATTATGCTTTTTTTCAAAAGGGGGGATAACTTTTTTACGAAAATGCTCTTCTTGTGCCGGCATCATTTTAATGATGACCGTCATTTTCTTTGGCGAAGCGCAATTCAATAACATAAAAGAAAAAATGGCGGATATCAGCCATGGTAATTGAGATGTTCTTTTTATCATGCTTTATCTCCGAGTTTTGAGCTAAGCTCTTTTACTTTTTCATTGGCCGCTCGCAGTCTTCCGCCCAGAACACGAAAGAGTTGTATTGCGATATCAGGATATTGTTTAATAACATCTATCAGTTCTTCTTTTTGAATGACCATTAACAAGCAGTCATTTTCTGCATAAGCGTTGGCTGAACGCGGCTCATCTTCAAATATGACCATCTCACCAAAACAAGAGGTGGGTGGCAAGGTAGCCAGGGTTACTTCGTTGTTTTGAATGAGCTTGGTAATTTTAATATTGCCTGTTTTGACCAGAAACAATGAATCTCCCGGGTCGCCTTCGGTAACGATTTTTGAGCCTGATGGATAGGAACAGTCCTGGGAGATAGCAGCAATAGCCCGAAGTTCTTTTGTTCGTACATTGCTAAAAATGGGGTTGTTCTTAAGAAAAATAACATCCTGCATAAGGGCTAGTGGATCTTTGGTGTTATGCATAGGAAGATTCTCTTCTTTATTCTGATAAATAACCTAAAGTTTTTGATTCACAATTGAATTCTATTGTGCTCATACTCTACCATAATTTACAAACCATTTTCATTAAATAAATAGGTTTATTCAGCAACTAATGCATGAAATTTTTGTTTTTGATGCTCTGTGATGGTAGATGGCTCATTTGAAATGAGATGAAAAAGAGCACAGGTCATAGGCCATTTAAAATGTTGGCTGTTTAGCCAGGTGTCAAGAACTTCTTTAATGCTGAGATCTTTTTCTTTCCAGATACTTTTCCCCAATTTGTGCAATTTTGTTAAATCCGTTTCCAGAAACAATGGAGAAACCCGTGCATGGAGCTCTCGGGGATAAATGGTTTCCAGAGCCTCTATTGCGGTTGTTTTATGAAATTTATCGGGGGACATTAAGCGTGTAACCGTAAAAAACAAACGTCCGGAAGGTTCTGCGAGTGCAAGTAAATAGCTGATATTCAGTTTTGTTAAAAAAAGTGGACCTTCGATTATGGAATGCATCAGGAGAGTAATTTCTGGTTGATTTTTGTTCTGAAGACTTTCTAAATGAGCAATAAAGTGATAGGCCTTGGCTATGTCACTTTTAAGTTGCTCCATAAAGATCTTATGTAGTCCTCTGCTAGCTTTAAAATTTTGCCGAAACAGAAGCTCAAGTACATAATGCCTTTGAATGATATTTAAATTTTGCAGCCAATGAACAAGTGACTTCTGAATAAATGGAAGGTGTTGGGAAAGTCGATAAAAAATCCGTTTCCTAAAAGATTCTGAAGTATTGTGAATTGAATTAAGCACTTTTTCAATAGACTTTTCATTGGCAAAATGGGCCAGGCATTCGATGTACATTATCTCAGTTTCTTTTGATGGTATCATACCAGCCAGTTTAGTTTTGGCTTTTTCCAGAAAGGGGAGAAGCTCAATATCACTCAATTCGGCAATAGTTGCCATAATAAGTGAAATATCTTCGGGTTTATCGCTTTCCAATAGACGTTCAATTCTTCCCGTTATATTTCTGGTTAAGAGCTCATCCCGGTGGGGCCACATCACGGCAATAGCGCGGGAAGCGATGGGAGAATATTCATGCTGAATATAAGGGCGGATTAAATGATCTATGCTGCTGAAGGGCAGATAACGTGTGGCGTCAATAGCGGCTGCGATTACTTTTTTATCTTTGTCCCACAACCAGGTTTCGAGTTCGGGGAGGTTATTTTGGAGTTTAGCGTTTTTTCCCAATGCATATATGATTTTAGGCCTGTCTTTATAGGCTGACATATTCAGAATTTTAAAAAGCGCTTCTTCACTCCTTTTGTCGTTAAGTTGGGAAAGAATTTCTAGAGAAATATTTTTGATATCTTCATCGGGATCAAACATTTGTACGATTAATAGTGTAACGATGTTATCCGTGTCTTTCCAACCTTCCATTTTTAGCACATTAGCAATTTGAGCGGCTTTGTTTCCTCCAAGCGATCCTGAAATGCTATCAGCATAACTCTTTTGGAGGATAAATACTACGCAACATAAACCGAGACCAATAAGGAATAATATCAAGAAATGAATCCAGATAAGTTCTGGGTTTGTTTTTAAAAGCCATGACCCCACAAAAAAGACGGAACCACCTGCAAGAAGAATTGCAAGGGGTTTCGCGATACCTTCAATAAACATTTTTCCTCGCCCTCTAATTTGGGCAGGAAGAGAGCTAAAGAAGATCTGGAAGTTAGGTGAGAACAGAGAATCAAAAATGGCGATACGGGAGGCCATACCTGCAATAATTATCAAAAACATGGTATTGTTGAAAGGTAGAGGGAATACATCAAAACTTGCAGGTAATATCTGGAACTTAGCCTGAATAAAACAGGCAAAGAAAATACAAGTGAACAGCACGGGTAAAAGAAGAATAGATCGAGCGGTTCCTAATACTTTTAAAATGAAACCTGCAATACCAATTTGAATAAAAAAGGTCAGGGTATTTGCAAGACCTCTGTAAATACCCAAAAAACGAGAAATTTCTTTGCTTAAATTAACATTGAATTCTGGAGAATTCATAATAAGGGGGATGCCTGTATCATGACTTCTGATATAAAGAAATTGAGTAAGACTGTCTTTCAGACTGACGAAAAAGTGAAAATCTAAACTTATAAGTAAAAAGAAAATCATGAAATAAAGTACTGATATAGATCGGAGCAACGGTTCCTTGGATATCAGGCCAATATTTTCATGGAGTTGATTGAAAAAATTGGATTTTTGTGCAGGTACCTTAGTGATAAAAGAAAGTTCTTTTTTGTGGGACTTTGATAACCGATACATGATATATAAAGATACCATTAACAACGAAATCCATATGAGCAGTAAATTGGAAGGGCCTATTCTTTTTACCACCCAGGCAGTGGAAAAACAAGCAAGGGTTCCCCCTAAAACACCACCGGCCCCAATAATCGGAAAGATACTTTTTGCTTCTCTACTATCGCAGAGATCATTTGCAACTGTCCAATATGCCAGGAAAAGGAGAATTTTGCCAATATAGGCAAAACAAAAAAGTAGAAGATAAGAAAATTTGAATTCAAAATGTATACAGACCCGGTTGACGATCACCATGAAGCGCATAATCAATTGCCGCTAATCCCATAGGCCCGGCACCCGCAAGAATT
>JADFYW010000144.1 GCA_015232855.1 Fibrobacteria bacterium | reverse complement strand
ATCGCCCTGCTTGACAGGGCGATCCATCCCAGGATCGATAACTTGATGGATTGCCCTGTCAAGCAGGGCAATGACAATATGAGGAATAAAGCATATACAATTTTGGAAATACTACTAGGCACTTTCAGTTCAGAAGGAGTCTGCTTCCAAAAACAGACATTTTCCTTGACGAAAATCCGAAGTTTGAATACTTTATTAATCATATCAAGTAAGTATACAATAAGGCGGGGAAGATATGCTGACCACAACAAAAAAATCATACTATGGGGTTCTGGCTCTCATTGATTTAGCCTATCATTTCGAAAAGGGTTTGCTACAAATAAAAGAAATTGCAGGTAGAAACAATATTCCCCGCAATTATCTTGAGCAACTTTTAAACCGATTATTGAAATCCGGTCTTATCAGGAGTATTCGAGGAACTAAAGGAGGATATGCTCTTGCCAAGGATCCATCTACCATTACCCTGCTACAAGTAATTGAAGCTATGGAAGGGGAGGTTTCACCTTCGGACTTTTGGTCAGAATTCTCTCCTGTAGAAAAAATATTTAGCCGGGTATCATCAAACGTGAGAGATTTGCTCAGTGTTTCTCTTAAGGAATTACTAGAGCAAAAGTCCAAATCAGATAATATATCCATCTACTATATTTAGCAATTGAGGAAATTATGAAACTAAAAGTGAATGGCGAAGAAAAAGATTTTACGGTAGAAGAGTTAACGATATCGTCTTTGTTAAGCGCAAGTAATGTTGAAAACCCTGAAATGGTCTCGGTACAACTCAATGGGAACTTTGTGGAACGAGACCAGTATGATAGTACCATTCTGGAAGAAAATCAGGAAATAGACTTTATCTATTTTATGGGCGGTGGACAGTTATGACCGGTTTTGCAACAAAAGCTATACATAATTATTCAGCTAAAGCCACAGAACATGGAACCTTAAGGGTGCCTGTCTATGATTCGGTTGCTTTTGCTTATGCTGATGCAGAGTCAATGCAACTGGCTTTTGAGGGGAAGAGGCCGACCCATTCCTATTCCCGGATTTCAAATCCAACGGTTACAGCCCTGGAACAAAAAGTTCAGGAACTTTCAAAAGGTTTATCTGTAATTGCATTCTCATCTGGTATGGCGGCTATTTCCACTACTATTCTCGGAGTGGCCGGAGCGGGTGATAATATAGTGATTTCAAAATATCTGTTTGGAAATACCCTTTCACTATTTTGTAAAACACTGGCGCCGTGGGGCCTAAAAGTGAAGATGGTGGATATTACAGATCTTGGGGCTCTGGAAAATGCGATTGACGATAATACCCGAGCGGTGTTTATTGAGTCTATTTCAAATCCGCAAATGCAGGTGCCGGATGTCTCTGGGATTGCCTCAATTACCCAGGATAAAAAAGTGCTCCTAATTATGGATAATACCGTAACAACGCCCTATCTCTTTAATACTAAAGAGGCCGGAGTAGATCTCGAAGTAATTTCATCTACAAAATATATGTCGGGGGGGGCAACTTGTGTCGGGGGGCTTTTGATAGACAATGGCAGTTACAACTGGAAGCATAATCCAAAACTATCAACTGCTGCTCAAAAGTATGGCCCTTTTACCTTTATTGCCAGTTTGCGTCAGGAAGTTTTCAGAAATTTGGGGACTTGTATGGCTCCGCATAACGCATATTTACAATTACTGGGAATAGAAAGTATGACGCTCCGCATTGATAAAAGCTGTAGTAATGCGCAGGCTCTGGCTGAATGTATCGATAAACTCCCTGGTGTTCAAGATGTATTTTATCCGGGCTTACCGTCTTCTCCCTATTATGAAATAGCAAAAAAGCAGTTTGGCGGTTTGTTTGGCGGTATACTTACCTTTGCTTTATCGAGTAAAGAAAAATGTTTCCGCATGGTAAATGCCTTGCAAATTATCAAACGGGCAACCAATATAAATGACAATAAATCACTGATTATTCATCCTGCTTCCACTATTTTTTGTGAATACGGGCATGATGAATTGCTTGAAATAGGGGTGACTGATAACCTTTTACGTTTATCGGTTGGTATAGAAGATGTGGATGATCTTATTAAAGATTTGAAACAGGCACTGGAGGCATGTTAATGCAATTTACGGAAGAAAATTTAGAACGCTATAGCCGGCATATTTTATTACAAGATGTAGGTGTAGAAGGGCAAGAAGCCTTGTCTCAGGCAAAGATATTAATTATTGGTGCCGGCGGATTGGGATCGCCAGCGGCCCTTTATTTGGCTGCAGCCGGAGTTGGTACTATTGGTATTGCGGATGCTGATGTGGTTGATTTGTCGAATCTCCAGCGGCAGGTTATCCATTTTACCAAAGACTTAAATAAACCCAAGGTATTATCTGCTGCCGAAAAAATGCAGGCTATTAATCCAGAACTCAAAGTAGACAGCTATCATGAATTTTTAACTGCTAAAAACATCAGAGCTATCGTACGAAAGTATGATTTTGTGATTGATGGTACTGATAATTTCGCAGCAAAATTTTTAATCAATGATGCTTGTGTCATGGAAAAAGTCCCTTTTTCTCATGGTGGCGTTTTACGCTTTGACGGGCAGACTATGACCGTGTATCCGGGTGAGAGTGCCTGCTACCGTTGTGTATTTGGAGCCCCGCCTCCTAAGGGCTCTGTACCCACTTGCTCTGAAGCGGGAATCCTTGGTGCCATAGCCGGGATGCTGGGGACGATGCAGGCAACTGAGGCCCTCAAGCATGTTATTGGAATAGGGGAGAGGCTTACAAACCGCTTACTCTCTTTTGACGCAAAAAATATGCAGTTCCGGACAATCAATGTTAATAAAAACCCTAAATGTGCTGTATGTGGCAAAAATCCAACCATTACCGAACTTAAAGATGAGGAACAGGCTGTTTGTGAATTGTAACCGTAATCCGGTGCTATTCGCAAAAACAACAAAACAAGGAACCGCTTTATGTTAAAAATTCCCCGAGACATAAATCAAAAACTTATGGAACATGCCCAAAAAGAAGCACCTCTGGAAGCTTGTGGCTATCTGGCCGAAAAAGATGGTGAGGTTGTTTGTCATTATGAACTGACGAATACTGATAAGTCCGGTGAACATTTTACCATGGATCCAAAGGAACAATTTGAAACGGTGAGAGACATTAGAGAGCATAACTATAAGACCAGTGCGGTCTATCACAGTCATCCTGAAACACCTGCCCGGCCCTCTGAAGAAGATATCAAGCTGGCTTATGACGCAGAAATCAGTTATGTAATTATTTCGTTATTGACCCGGGAAATCAAATCGTTCAAGATTAAAAATGGTGAGGTTTCTCCAGAAGAGATAGTACTCATTGACTAGGACTGGTTTCCGGTTTAAAAAGGAGCGTAATATGGCAAAAAAAGAAAAATTATCACTGGTTTGCTTTAGCGGTGACTTCGATAAGGCTTTAGCGGCCTTTACTCTGGCTACCGGGGCCGCTGCCAGCGGCAGAGAAGTACATATGTTTTTTACCTTTTGGGGATTAAATATCCTGAAAAAAGATTTTGGTCGCAAATGGATAGGCAAGGCGCTACTGGATCGGTTTTTTAATTTTCTTATGGGCGGGCGGAACAACTTGCCTTTAAGCCGGTTGAATTTTGGAGGCCTGAGTCCCAAATTAATGACTGGGATGATGAAAGCTAATAATGTCGCCACCCTGGAAGAATTAATTGAAGCAGCCAAAGAGCTTGATGTAAAGATGGTTGCTTGTGAAATGGCAATGCATATCCTGGGTATAACAAA
The DNA here is from genome assembly GCA_015232855.1 of Fibrobacteria bacterium. Lineage (GTDB taxonomy): Bacteria > Fibrobacterota > Fibrobacteria > UBA11236 > JADFYW01 > JADFYW01. The sequence goes on along the minus strand of JADFYW010000144.1, from coordinate 8,065 downwards.
AGATGATTTGATTGATGAAGTGCAGGATGTTGTGGGCGTTGTCACCTTTTTAAATACATCAAGAGACGCTCAGGTAATGTTTATCTGAACGGTTTAATTTCAGAATGAGGTAAGTTGAATTATGGAACATTTCCTGGATATAACAAAAGACCATTGTCCTATGACATTTGTAAAAGTTAAGGTAAAACTTTCAAAAATTGAAACAGGTGACCGGCTTGAAGTGTTACTTTCAGAAGGAGAGCCACTGAATAATGTACCACGGTCAGCCACAGAACAAGGGTATAAAGTGCTGGAAGTTACCGCTGTAGAAGGTAATGTACACAAAGTGGTTATTGAAAAATAATGTGAATTAGTTTCTGTTCAATATTAACGTTTGTTGAAAGTAAAAAGGGTTACAATAATTGTCATTGCCCGGCTTGACCGGGCAATCCATCCCAGAATCGACGATTTGATGGATTACCCGGTCAAGCCGGGTAATGACGTTGTTGGTGCATTGATAATCATGGATAAATTCTGAACAGATCCTAATTTACAACCATTAAGCCACTACCACCAGCAGATTACTTTATCATAGGAAAAGAGATCATCCAGTAGTTTATCATAATCCACGGGTTTCTCATAGAGCTTGATTTGGGCTGAATCACTTTCTGGTTGTACCAGTTCTTTGGTACAGGGGTCTGGTTTTGTTTTGATAATATGAAGAATACGCATTTACTTATTTATACCTAATTAAAAGGGAATGATTGCATCGAAATCTTTGAGCATATCCTGAAGGGAAGTGAGATGCAAAGAAGTAAAGCCATGCTTAGAGATGTTAGTCTCTTCATTACTAAAACGGTGTCCTCCCATTTCATCAATAAAACCCATATTATCTGTATATTCTTCGGTAGGGTTAATTTCATGGTTTAATACAATCATGGATACCTGATGATCTTCGAGTAACAGGCCAAGGCTGCAACGGAGACCCTCATATTGTCTCTCTTTATCTTTTATAATAACTGCGGTTTTTTTTCCCATGAGAAGCTTTGTATTAAAATATGAGATACCGGTCGCAATGTTCCAGAAGCCAGGCATTCCGCATTTGGGTTACAAAGTCTTTGTCATGTAAAGAAGGAATATCTTCTTTTTTATAACCCATACTTACATAACTGTATTCGCAAATACCAATACGCCCGGCATTTTGTAATAAGAAGGCAAATTCTTGCGTTTGAGTCAGATAGACACCGTCACCGGTAAAAAAGAAATCAGTATGAATCCCCTTCGTTATTGCAGCTTTTGTTAAACCTACTAGATGCTGTAAGCTATTTTTTGAAGAGACACAGATACCTAATTTTTTATTCATGTCGAAAGAGAAGTTGAGTGATATAAGATATGAACATCAGAGATACATTTTGGGTGTTAATATAATCAAAACATAGTAAAATGGTAGGGATAAAGTCAAGGCTATGATACTGCCTGGACAGAGTAAAAAGATGTTTAAATAACTTTATATCCTTTTGCTATTATCTGGGGAATCAGTATGGTATCTTCTAAATCGGTACCCGCAACAGTAACTTTTTTTGTTTCAAGATCAATGGTCACGCTACTTACATTACTGTTTTCGGTTAAAGTGTTTTTTACTTTCCGGACGCACATTTCGCAAGTCATACCTTCAACAATAAATTCTTTATGGGTGTTTACCGGAGAAGACGCAGAAAGTTTTTTGCGAAAAAAGTTCCTGGTATCTGAAAATGCATACCAGAGTATAAGCAGTAGAAAAAGCCCGCCTGTTGATTGAAAAAATACCGATGGTTCATGATGATGCATAAGCATTTCCATCGTCTTTGTTCCAAAACCCATGTCAAACAACTCGCCAAGCAAGATGCTGCCCACACTGATAACTGCAAGATAGATGAAAAGGGTCTTTTTACCGAAGGTCCGTAATACTGCTCCCATAGTGGCTGCATTGGTTGCGGGGCCAGCCATAAGGAATACAAGTGCTGAGCCAACAGGCATACCCGCAAAAACTAATGAGGCTGCGATAGGTACCGAACCGGTAGCGCAGACATAAAGCCCCAGCGAAAAAACCAGTATGACTATTTTGCCTGTAAATCCTGATATAAACGGGGAATTGGCAAGACTGTCTGGTGGAATAAAGGTGGTGATAGCCGCTGATACCAGTATGCCGATAACCAACACTTTCCAAATACCATAAATGAGATCGCCAAAAACAAAATGATTGAATGTGGTTAATTTATCACGAAGACTCAAGATTTGCCTGTCAGTAGTTTCAATTTTTGATGTATTATTTGTATGGCTTCCGGAATCAGCCATATTTACTAAACCTCCTCCTATAAGGCCCGTAATGAGGGCACTGAATACTTTAAACAGAGCAAAAGGCCAGCCTAAAAACGAAGCACTCACAAAAATAGAATCAACCCCGGTTTGTGGGGTGCTAATTAAAAAACCAATGGAGGCTCCATCGGATGCACCATCTTTTTTAAGACCTATGGCAGCAGGGATAACACCACAGGAGCACAGGGGCATAGGAATACCAAATACGACCGCTTTTACCACATTACTGAATTTACTGGCACCCAGATGCCGGTGTATAAAATTTGCAGGGAGGAATACATGGAGAATACCTGCAATACCCGAGCCAAGTAAAAGCCAGGGTGCCATTTCAGCAAATACATTCCAAATATTTATGAGAAAGGTGAGAGGGAGGCTTTCGTTAATATGGTGCATAATGTTCTGTTTTTTTCTGAATAAAATCTTAAGTATATTGGAAACCGCATTCAGCTAGTGGTATGCCCTAAATTGTATATGATTTATTCTTCATGTTATCATTGCCCTGCTTGACCAGGGCAATCTATCAAGTCATCGATCCTGGGATGGATCGCCCTGTCAAGCAGGTCGATGACAGATGTAAATTAAATTCCATACAGTTTAGGACACAACACTAGTATAATTTTTCATTCTTTTATTAATTTCTTTCTTCCTTTTTTAACAAGAGATATTGACAATTATATTTTAATAATATACAATGTTTATCAATTTTGTAAACAACATATTTAGTTAGGTAAAAATAAAATGAAATTAACTACTAAATTCAGATACGGAACACGGGCGTTATATGAAATAGCCAGAAAATATGGCCGGAAAGAACCCGTAAAAAGGAAAGAAATTGTCGAAAATCAGCAAATACCGGAATCCTATCTGGAAAATATTTTAATCTCATTAAAAAACAATGGTTTAATCAGTGCTATCAGAGGGCCAAACGGAGGTTTTGTCTTACTTAGAGATCCTACTGAAATAACGATAATGGATGTGTATTTAAGTTTTGAAGGACAATTATCCCTGGTAGATTGTTTAACCAATGAAGATGAATGCGGGCGAACGGGAAGTTGTGTGGCCCGACCGGTATGGGAAAGACTGCAAAAAGCTCAGGCTGATGTGTTGAATAATACCACCATGCAAAGTCTATTAGATTCAGAACCTACAAACGGATAAATCTTTTGAAAGGAATACCATGAAAGCAGCAAAAAATATATCGGAACTTATCGGTAATACTCCGATGTTACAATTAAATAGCGTGTCTAAAGAATCCGGGGCAACGGTTCTTGCAAAAATGGAGTCTTTTAACCCCTTATCCAGTGTAAAAGATCGCATCGCTTATGCGATGATAACTGACGCTGAAAAAAATGGTTCGCTCAAACCAGGGGGGCTTATGATTGAACCCACCAGTGGCAATACTGGAGTGGGACTCGCATACATAGCTGCGGCAAAAGGGTATAAGCTCATCCTCACTATGCCTGAGTCAATGAGTATTGAACGACGGAAATTATTTAAAGTATTTGGTGCTGAATTGGTACTTACTCCCGCTGCGCAAGGCATGAAAGGGGCTATTTCCAAAGCTGAAGAGCTTCATGCTGCAAATGAAGGTTCGTTTATGCCACAACAGTTTAACAATCCCACAAATCCCGAGATACATCGGGAAACTACAGCAAAAGAAATTTGGCGGGACACAGAGGGTGAAGTAGATATTCTTGTAGCTGGTATTGGTACCGGCGGGACTATAACGGGTTGTGGTGAAGCGTTAAAAAAAATAAAACCGGAATTAAAAGTTATTGCAGTTGAGCCCGCGGAATCGCCGGTTCTTTCTGGAGAAGGTCCGGGTTCCCATAAAATACAGGGAATAGGTGCCGGATTTGTACCACAAATTCTTAATACGAAAATTTATGATGAAGTGGTTAAAATAAGTTCTGAAGAAGCGGCTCAAACTACACGAGCTCTGGCTAAAACAGAGGGAGTGTTAGTAGGTATTTCTTCTGGGGCGGCGGTTAAAGCCGCTACAGAAGTTGCTTCCCGTCCTGAAAATAAAGGAAAAGTTATCGTTGTTATTTTGCCTGATAGCGGTGAACGGTATTTATCTACCTGGATTTTCGATGAAGCTTAATAAGTTAAAATGAGTAATGAAAACCAAATACATATTTAAGGAGTAATGTATGTCTGAAAACTATAAATTAGAAACCCTCGCTCTCCATGCAGGAGTCACAATCGATGAAACGTTATCGCGAGGAGTTCCTGTTCATCGCACCAGTTCTTATTTGTTTAAAAATACTGAGCATGCAGCCAATTTATTCGGGCTTAAAGAACTGGGAAACATTTATACCCGGTTAATGAACCCTACCCATGATGTTCTGGAGAAGAGAATGGCTGCTTTAGAGGGCGGTGCCGCGGCCCTTGCCCTTGCATCAGGCACTGCCGCCATCTATTACACCATTATTAACATCTGCCGTAAGGGTGATGAAGTGGTCTCTGCTACAAATTTGTACGGGGGAACTTACACTATGTTTAAAGACATTTTACCCGACTTAGGTATAACGGTAAAATTTGTCGATATTAACAATCCAGAAGAAATTCGAAAAAATATTACGGATAAAACCCGATTACTCTTCACTGAGACCATTGGTAATCCTGCCCTGGATGTGGCAGACATCAGCATGCTTGGGGATATAGCCAAAGAGTACCATATTCCCCTCGCGGTTGATTCCACCTTTACCACTCCTTATTTGTTGAGACCTATCGAACATGGCGCCCATATTGTGGTCCACTCCCTTACCAAATGGCTGGGAGGGCATGGTACGGGTATCGGAGGTGTTGTGGTTGACAGTGGTTCTTTTGACTGGACTGACCCTAAATTTGAATATTATAACCGGGCTGAGGCTTCCTATCATAATTTGCGCTTTGCCCAGGACCTCGGAGACCTGTCTCCTCTTGCTTTTATTTTGCGGATGAGACTCGTACCCTTACGGAATCTTGGTGCTTGTATAAGCCCCGATAACGCATGGATGGCTCTTCAGGGTATTGAAACCCTTCCGCTTCGGATGGAGCGACACTCAGAAAATGCTCTTGCGGTTGCAATGTATCTTAAATCTCATGATAAGGTTTCCTGGGTTAGATATCCCGGACTTGAAGATGATCCTGCCCATGCTCTTGCTAAAAAACAGTTTGCCAATGGGTATGGTGGTATGGTGGTATTTGGGATTAAAGGCGGTAACGAAAAGGGTGCATCGTTTATTAATGCACTTCAGTTAATTTCTCATCTTGCTAATGTAGGGGACGCAAAAAGTCTTGCTATTCATCCCGCTTCTACTACCCATTCACAATTATCAGAAGAAGATCAACGAGCAGGGGGGATAACTCCGGACCTGGTGAGACTCTCTGTGGGTATTGAAAATAGAGATGATATTATTCAGGATATTTCACAGGCTTTAGACAAGGCCTCATAGTTTGTCTGACCGCTGTTGTTAGGAAAAAAATGTATAACCAGTTAGCTGCACATTATTCAAAAATTTTCCCTCTTAATAAGAGTCTTCTGTACTTTATACAGGAAGAAGCCGAGCTGGGTTGTGCAATTTTAGATTTGGGTTGCGGTACGGGAGAACTCTGCCATGCTCTTGCACAAGAAGGTTATGGTTGTAGTGGTATTGATACCGACAGTGAAATGATAAAAATAGCCAAAAGTGCTGGAGCAGCTGCCGAATTTGAGGTAATGGACATAACGAACCTGGAAGAACTTCAGCAGTCTTTTAATCTGATTATCAGTACCGGTAATGTGATGTCTCACATAGTACAATCTGAATTCCAAAAAATCCTTGAATCCATCTGGCAGTTATTGTTGCCTGGAGGGAAGTGGGTATATCAGATAGTGAATTGGGACAAATATATTCATAGTAACTATGAATTCCCTATATTACTGAGGGATAATAATACGCTTGCCTTTTATAGAGCTTATGCAGGTGATACCGATAAGGTTGTGTTTACCATCCGCCTGGAAAAAGACGGGGAAGAAGTCTATACCGGGCAATCGGATTTGTTTCCCGCTTCAATAGAGTCCCATATGCAAAAAAACCGGGATGCCGGGTTTATCTCAAATGGGTTATACCGTGATTGGGAATATGGCGAGTTTAATGGGGATAGCGATAATGGCGTAATATTAGTTATGGAAAAAAAATAACCCCAAGACGGATTTTCTAATCGTCTTGAGGTTATAAGAAAAGTAAAAATCAAAAGCGATTATTCTTCTTCTTCGTCATCTCCGCCTTTGGCACCTTCAGGAACAGGATGAGCAATATCTTTTACCCGTTCTTCATAGTTAAAATCTTTGAATGTAGGGCTTTTATCGTTATGACATTCTGTACAGGTTTTTTCAGTGATTTCAACAAGACCATTTGCAACTGACTTGTCGTGGTCTTTCATGATTTTTTTCTTTTTATAAGCAGAACCCGGGCCGTGGCAACTTTCGCAACCAACACCGTTTTCAGCTTTAAATTTTTCACCAAAGCGCGCTGCGGGCAGACCGTAACCAGTTACGTGGCACTTTAAACATTCAGGGGCTTTTTGAGGATCACCCGTTACACCAGCTTTTTTTGCAACGAGCTTGGCAGAATCAGTACCAAGAGTTTTAAAAGCTTTTGCATGGGGGCCATCCTGCCATTTTTTAAGCTGGGCTCCTTTCTTTTCTTTTTTGTGGCATTTACCACATTTTTCTACGCCAATGTAGTCATAATCTTTGGCGAAGGAACTAGTACCCAACCACATAACCAGGGATGATACCAGCATTAATGTGAACGATTTTTTACTCATTTAGAGTCTCCTTTCTGTTTTTTAAGTGATGAATGAACTGAATGATTAGGAAATAAATATATACAAAAATGCCCAAAGAATAAGTAAAACTAAAGATATACCAATTGAAAGGGCTGAAAATCCGAATATTTTTGCAATAAAGAGTGTGTTTTTGGTAGGTGGTGGGACAAGCAATTCATCAAGTTTGTTTTCGTCTACCAGTTGTTGATATTCCCTTGGTCTTTCTTTTTTAAACTCTTCCAGGGTGACTTTTCCAGTAAAAATAACCGTATCCATGGGGAATTTTTCCGGGCGGAAATGAGTATTGAAAAAGTGTATGGTGAATATAAATCCCATGGCAAGCAATGCTTCGTCACTATGAATAATGGTTGCGATATTAATAACCCAGCCAGGGAGCCAGTGGGTGAATAACTCAGGGAACCACAGGATGAGACCCGTTGAACCAATAATAGCTACACCCCAGAACACGGCAAAGTAATCAAATTTTTCCCAATAGGTCCAGCGTCCGTAATCAGGCTTTTGGCCTAGACGCAAAAACCATTTTACGGTTTGTATAAACTCTTTAAGGTCATTGAGGTTGGGAAGCATACTATTTTTATTCAGTATGAAACTTGCAAGAGATTGGCGGTTTTTTCGCATAATCTTGAACATGCCTATAATATGTAAAAGAAAATAAGCAAAGGTAATGACTGCACAAAATCTATGCATGGACCCGGTAACGGCAATACCTCCCAGGATGTCAGAAATAAATTTTGCCCATGGCTGGTCTGCAAACTTGAGGGTAGCGCCTGAAAGCGACAATCCCAGAAAACTGATAATTACCAGTATATGCAGGAAAGAATAATATCCGGGAAACCGGCGGATCCATTGGGTTGGTTTGTCTGAATGGGCTTTTTTATGTTCCTTTTTTTCGTTCATTCGCTCTTTAAAAGAC
>JADFYW010000143.1 GCA_015232855.1 Fibrobacteria bacterium | reverse complement strand
ATAACTTCCTAATTTTTTTTCAATAAAAGGATTAATATGTTTAAGCCATTGCTCGGATTCCAGATCTGATTCAACATGGCCTATATAATAAAATCCCGTATATTCTCCACCGTCTCCGCCGCCGCGCATAAGGGCACCTGTCCCTCCGGCCAGCAGGCACTTCCAGAATGCCCGGCGTATATCTTCGGCTGTATGGTCTTTGTATTCATGGCTTCCCCGGTTTTCTCCCCAGGCGTCATCCATAGAAACAGGCACATCGTAACTTTTAAAGAAATTAATCATTTGATCTATATAGGCCTGGTTGGGCGAGTCTTCACTGTCATAAGTCTGATTCTCAAACCGATCACCCGTGCCACCTCCATGCCGACTGGATACAGGATGCACGTAGGGGTCAAATTCCAGTACTTTATTTCCCCACCAATTGATTGCATCTTTGTTGCGGTACTCGCCCACATCAGTGCCAAAATTGAAAAGGAGAATGGGGTACCCAGCTAAGCGGGCTACCGTATAGCGGATAAGAAGTTCCTCCGTGGCCGATTTTGCACCCCATTCTGGCGTGCCGTCGTCATCGGTATAAAACATGACATGGGCACCCACGCCATGTTCAGTCAATACTTCCATGCGCTCCTCCATCCGGTCCCATTTTTCCACATCAAACTTATGCTCTCTCCAGTTTCCTGCGAATATATAGTCATGCCGGCCATTTTCCCATCTTCCGTATTGCTCTAACAGGCGTGTTTCAAACATATGGATATTATTCGAGGCAATGAACTTGGCTCCTTCGGTAAAGTCTTCGATTGTTCCAGGTTCCGAAAAAAATTCCTGTCGAAGAGCGATAGGAAGAACATAAGGTCCATCACTGAATTTCCATTTTTTCTGATTTTCAGGATCTGCGGCCAAAACCCCCCTCAAACCTGAGGGTACACAGTTTATCGATCCGATTTTTTCGTTTAGTTCGGGATCTGTCGAAGCGGTCGTATATGTCCATTCCCCGAGTTCTATGGGCATAAAACCAAGCTCCCAAGTATCGTTCCCATCATAGTACCCAGGAAGCTTAATGACTTTTCCGCTTGAGGTATGGGTAAAAACACCATCCACTTCGAGTTCAAAGGGATTACCTGTATAGCTGTTGTTTTTTAGGATTACTTTATAACGTCTGTATTTTCCCACATCACCGCCAGAATCAACAATTGAAGTACCAGCATCTATTGTCTTTTTCGTAAGTGGATCCTGTATATTGAAATCTTCAGCATTTATCATACAGACAAGTATTAATATGATAGCAATACCTATTTTCTGTATTTTATCTGGCTTATATTTTTCCCGAAAAAAACTAGACAACCACTTCAATTGCTTTTGATTAATATTTTTCTTTGTCACTACGGCTCCGTTCTTTAAGGAAGATTATAAATTCATACTAAATTTTCATGCTTATACGACAGAAATCATGCTCCTTTAAAACTAGGGCTATTACGGCTAACCACAATCACTCATCCGCTAATTACATTGGTATAAAGGATAAAACACTTAGTCTTAGAGCTAAGGAAGCTGATTTGCTAATAAGAAGTAAAAAGTAAATTGCTTATGCAAATTCAAATAGGCGGAAACTCAAAACAACTCATGTTATTTTATAATGGTCAATTATGAATAAAACTAATCAAGATTAACGGGACCGTAATTTCCCATTTAACTTGTAAATAGAACTTCCATTAAGTCCATTCGGTCCAAACAATACTATTTCGTTTTGAACAGGCGTAATACCTATTGTCCATTTATTCCGATTTGGAATGGCATCACTTGTAAGATCCCGTATCATATTAACAGGAGAGTCAAACTTAGCAATTTTCCCATCCATACCTACTCTGACAACATATATTTCATCATTTTCACCCTCATATATAACATAAGTACAACCATCTGCACCGGTTGCCACATAGGTAAAGGCTTCTGTTCCAGCATGTTCAAGAACTATTTTAGTGGACCAGGTATTTTCCCCATCCTTTAAAACAGCCACTTGCCCACCGATGCTGGAAATATACACATTGCCCAGCTTATCAGTCGCCAGGGATGAAGGCTTTCTGTCCTCTCCCTCCACAGGATGGCCACGTGAGACCCAATTTCCCGGTCCCATTTTTTCTTTGACAAGCCCATCCATGTCACACATCAGAATTCTATTTTTTGGTGTTACTACAATTCTAGGAGCCTCTCCCAGGTTAACACCTGATATTTGTTCACCCTCTCCCCAGGTGGTACCATCAGCAGATTCCAGGTAATAAATAGAATTATCAGGGCCATGGCGCAAAATGACATGAAACTTATCATCCGGGCCGGCCATAGCAGCGCAATATACGTTGCGATTTCTACCCTGGTAATTTTCATCCAAATTCATTACTTGTCCAAAATCTGAATCTCCACTTTCTTTAATTTGCCCCTGAATCATTCCAGGTCCTGAATATTCTCCAGCCTCAGTCCCCCGGTAAATAATTAATATTTTGTCTTTACTATCAATAGTGATAGAATTATCTCTTTTGCCCAAAGTAATTTTTTGCATCTCCGTTGCGTCAGTGGGTAGTGTTGCGTATCCCGGCCCCGAAAAGATATGGGGTTGATTTTTTGAATCTACCACTATCTCTCCATAAGAACGGGTAGAATCATCCCGTTCCAGGCCGAAACCAACATCTATTTCTGGCCCTATGGTACCATCTCTCCCAATTTTCCGGTATTTATAGATATGTGAAACCATATATATAGCATGCACATCTCCGTTGTGATCAACAACAATATCCGGAGCCCTGCCAACATCGTTGATTTTCACTGCCTGCCCGGAAGAGAATGTTACAAAAAAACAACTGAGAATAATACATAATACGATACACATATTTACTCCTTTCTATTACTTAGTCAAGGTCATAAAGTTAAGCAAAGGGTCAAGTTTAATGATAAAAACCCGCACACGTCACTTCGAGTAGGTCCAAAGGACCGTATCGAGAAGTCAATATAGAAGCATAACAATTAAAAAATCAGGCAACTATTTTGAGTTCTCGATATACCCTCCTTCGGAGATTTACTCGAACTAACGGTACAATACGACTTTCACGGCGTCGCAAGGCTATGCCGTTGCAGGCCAGATCTACTCGATGTGACGGTTTCAGTATAGCTAAAATTAACAGATATAATTCCTTAACTTAAGAATGTTGATTACTTAATTTTGAAAAAGAACTAATGAGATAACATTGGAACTTTAACTTTATAAATATTTTTCTTTGTAATAACAGTCACCACAGCAATCCCCGACACAGGTGATTCCAGTGTAATATGCTTCCTCTGCATTCCCTTTTCCAATATTCCTGATGTAGTGGAATAGATTTTACCACTCACATCGCTTACTATTATATTTACATTTTGTTTTTTGGCCATCGAAAGCTGAACGGATAATACCGAAGAAGAAATAGAAGATACATTCAGAATTTGGATTTCCTGTTTTTTCACAACATTATGGTTTGATTTGTGTATGGCAACAGGATCTGATAGAATACTAGGCATGATTTGGCTTATCCATTCGTTTACATTGGGCACAGGCTCGGACTTATAATCTTTATTGATGTCCCAAGCATCTGACTTAACACCTACAGCGGCTACTATATCCTGAGAAGGGATTATGAGGAGTACCGTTCTTCTATTACCCGTTCCATTACCGATATGAAAAAACACATCATTAGGAGCATCAGGTAAAAGCACTTTATTATCATTCACAAACCAGCAATACCCGTAATGTTTTCCCAGGTGGGAAACGGTATTGTGCGAGGCTTCTTCTATATACCATTCAGGAACGAGCTGTTTACCATTCCAGTTACCCTTTCGCAACCAAAGGTATCCAAAGCGGGCCAGGTCCCGCATATCAGAATCAACAGCGAGTTTTGGTCCAGGATTACTGTAAGCACCAGAAAAGGGATCGTCATAATGGTATGCATGCCAATTTAACGCGCCTATTGCATCTCCAATTTTTTCTTCAGCTAATGGTGCAATTTTATTATTATCTGCCTCAAATGCCGCTCCAACAACCTCTCCACTTGCAGTAAAGCAGGCATTGCAGTAAACCCATTTCGATCCGGGTTCATCGCCCTGCATCCATCCCGAAGTACTGTTAAACAGATGTTTTACCTTTATTCTTTTATCTCTTGATTTTCCTTTATCAATAGCCGGCCAGATATCGTAAACAATGTCATCCAAGGCTATAATACTATCATCGAGGGCCATACCCAACAAGGTACTCCCCACCGCTTTACGGAGGCTACCGATTTCCCATTTGCTGGAAGCTGTAGCGCCGCCACCATAATATTCTGCAACGATCTTTCCGCTTCTAATAATGATGGTGCCGTAGGGCTCTGCAGAGGCTTTGCCATCAAGCCAATCGATATAGGCCTGTAATTTTTCAGTAGACATTCCCTGCACTTCAGCACTATCTGTTTCCCAGGTACTATCAGGCCATATCTGAGCTACTGAATACGTGACCGAAAGACATGTTATTAGCAACATCGTCCACAATCGGGATAAAATTAATTTTGTCTTATACATAATAATTACCTCCTAATGGTAAATTGGTTTAATTATTTTAAAAGCATCATTTTCTCAGCGGCATGCACATTTTCAGATTTGACAACGATGTAGTACAAACCTGACGTAATACTCCTTGCATCCCAGGTTACACCGTTCAACAGTTCATTTCCTTGTAACACCTTATGCATGACAACTGTTCCTGAAATATCGTGAATTAAAAATATACCGGTTTTATCAGGACCAATTCCCTGAATGTTAATTGAGATATTATCACTATAAGTATTAGGCATTGCTTTGATAATAATATTCGCTCCTTTTTCTGAAGAAGACATAAACTTATTTACCGATACCGGGCGGTTTGCCTGGAGGTCTATTACATATTGGGTAAGATCCAAAGGGAATTCCGTATTTTGTTTACTATAGCCCTCGTTTCTCATATTTTGCGTCACATCCAAATTTCTAATAAGGTCACCATAATCTCCACCTTCAGTATCCCATGGCCGTCCATTGTCATAATTAGTCCAGTCCGCATAGTCCCAATTCCAATCCTTGTCACATTTAAAAAGTCCTATCACACCCTTGGCCGAAGGTCCCATTCCTTCTTCAGAATGAATATGTAAGTGCAAGGTGGCCTTTTGTATTTGGGCACCATGGGGAATATCACTAATATCAGCCTTAAAAAGTGCCTGCCGGATTGGGCTATCTTTCTGGTTGAGATTGTGTTTATGGAATTCTCTTCCTCCTCCATCCCAACTGCCATTCTTAAAAAAGAAAGCATAAGCATCTCCTGCTCCTGCAAGACCGTGTTGGTAATATTTAGTTTTAGATACGCCATTATCCCGATATTGAATTTCCAGTTTTGGTTTATGAGCCTGTTCGTCCTCCCATCCGAACCAAATTCCAGAACCGCCACTTGATTGTGTATACTTAGTAATAAAGTTAACCTGCATTTTTCCTGAATTACCAGTTGTCGTATCTGGAGGAACCACTTCAGGAGCCATTTCTCCCAGCAATTTTAATCTTGTATTCATACTAGCACTGGCATTCCCTGGGTCAAAAGTACCCCAGTCTCCTCTTGCCGCTACCACTATTCCTCTACTGGGAACTATCACACATAATTCCTTGTTCCAATGGCCACTAGCCATAAATAAATCTTCAGGTGCATCAGGCCAGGCCAAATTTTGAGAAGTACCTACTTTGCCATTAAACCACCAATTATATCCATAAAGCCCTGGCCCACTACCTTCTTGATCACTTGGGCCACCATCGGTCCCAATTCCCAGATAATCACTTCCCTCGCTTGTAGTACGTGGCAAGTTCCCTGGCACCTGGGCCTTCATATAGTCATCAAAAAATTGTTTGGACAGTAACTGTTGTCCATCCCAGTTACCTTTATTTAACCAGAACCAACCTATTCTTGCAAAATCCCTGGGAGAAGTGGAAAGACCATATCCTCCGCGTGAAGAAAAGATTGAACCATCTTCAAAACCAAGCGCGCCTAGACGGGTAGATTTTATTGCTACATCATTGGCGCTTCCTTCATTAAAAACCTTATCAAAAACACTGAGTTTATACAGCTTCACACCATAATCGTTATAGGCCCAGGCCGCTCCGGGCGCTTCGCCTCTGGCATAACCACTTATCATATTTGCCAAATGGTGAAAGGTCATGGTTTTGTCCTTTTCAATAAGCTCCCAACTCAAATCATCAATAAGATCATTCACGCCATTTAATTTTCCTTCTTTAATGGCATAAAACAACATGGTCGCAACAACGGGCTTGGAAGCAGAAGCCCAATCTGCTTTTTTAGTGCCATCACCCCAGGTTTTTACCAGATATCCATCTTTAATGAGAACTCCATCTCCGCCAATTTTAGAAGCAAAGTCATTGACCTTAGCTGCATCCATACCTAATTCTTCAGGCGACTTCGTTTCCCAGGAAGCCCCGGGAAACGTATCTGTATACGCAAAGTTTGATACCAATACTATTAGGTAAATACCAAGAGTAACAATGTTTTTTATGTCGAATTGTTTCATTATGGCTGTCCTTTACCTAAAGTTGACCCGTTATTAATTCTGATCCCTGAAAAACGCGTGTCGCCAATTTGTTTAATTACTCTTCCATTAACATCATAGGTTTTTTGCAAGGCCCCTGATGGCAGGATAATATTAAAGTGATTTCTGTTTTTAACTGCAACAGGAAGTGAAGATTGAATTATTCTCATAAACGTTTTATCATCTGTCTGATAAACAACTGCTGCATAATTTTCATAGGCGCTGATTTTTGCGTGTTCCCGACTAGTATTATTAGTGTTTGCCACATCTTCTGGAAACTTTTCCCAGCTGCCATCTTTCGTTTTAGTATAAAGCTTTAAAACATCAGCTACCTGGTATATAACATAGCTGGTTCCATTTTGATCTACGGCTATATCAGGCCCAACACCATCCGGTGTCCCACCCACATCTTGTTCCAAAGTATTGACTTCCCAATCCTCGTTGGATGAAGCCACCGATATTCCATAATTACTAGAGTGATTTGGACCGGCGGAAAAAACAAAATGGGCATTACCTTCATAGTCTGCACATCCACCAACCACTTCGGCAACATGATTTCCGGAATACCCCGTAAGCTCTTTTTCATCAAAACTTTGCCCATTCCATGTGCGGACGACAGGAACAAAAACATTACCATCTCCTTTTTGAAAAGCATACAATTTTCCATCGGTAGTAAAAGCAATATCCGGAGATTCCCCATTTTGACCATCAACCACCAACCAAAGCGTTTCTTTTTGTGGAGAGGTACTTAACGCATCAGAAATTTTATTATAAGGGAGGCCATGGCTTCCTCTTTGCTTTTGGGACCAATGTGTTTCATGAACAACTCCCTCTGCTTCAACAGCAATATTTCCCACATAAGCCCTTCCTCCCGTTGATGTACGATCCTCAATAAGAAATGGAGTACCCCATTCATCTTTTTCAAAATGATAGACGAGCAACCAAATATCTGCCAAACTTTTTTCAACCAGCAAGTATGCATTACCAGCACTATCTAAATCCAGATCCCATATATAAATGAAGCTTAATGAACTATAGACAAAATCTATTGCGTTCTCAGAAGATGTTTTTGTCTCGTTTCCCTCTTTATCCATCCAATGTAAAACAGGTAGACCAGATTCCAAGGTGGCCACAACAATTTTCCCTGAAATTTTATCAATCCTGATGGCAGGATCTGAACCGGTAATAGAAACAGCTTCTCCCAATACAATTTGTGAGAAAGATGCAGCATATAACCAGAAAATTGTAAGCACCGCAATTTTGAAAGCAAATGTAAATTTCATCGTAGCCCCCCCTAAATATAGTGTCAGACAAAGTGAATATTACCGATTTGGAATAAACTCCTCATTCAGCCATTTATTGTTCTTCAATAAATGGCCGACAGTTATGGTAAGCTGGTTCACTCTTCAATATCAAAGCTAGTGACAAAACATTTTTTCACAATCTTTCCCCCGTTAATTCTGATGGCAGCAGGGGTAATACTCATAGTCTGAGCGGTAATTATGTAGAAAAACGGATTTTTTCGGCAGTTAGGAAGAAAAAGTAACTAAGCTATATTACTTAGACAAATAGAGTAACTTGTAATACTAATTATCCCTTTTCCCGATACTCCTGTGGTGGTAACCCGGTAAATTTTTTGAATATTTTACTGAATTGTGGCGCTTGTTCATACCCCAAATCATAGGCAATTTGAGAAACCGATAACTCTTTATTGTCTATCAATAATTGTTTAGCTTTCTCAATTTTAATATAGAGAAATAGCTCTTTAAAACTCTTTCCGGTAAAGTGAACAAATAGCTGCCGGACTCTATCTGGTCCAAGGTTGAATTTATCTAACAAATCATTTACCATATATTTCTTACCAGGATTTGCCCATAAATCCTGAATCACGGATTTCATCTGTGGATAATTTTTCCCTTCATGTATAATAAATAATTTATCGATAGGATCTACCGGAGAGACAGATTCATCATCCCGTTCTGGGTTCTTTTTACCCCTGGTCCGAATTTTTGGCCATATAAGAAGGGCCATTATCAGAATAAAAAGAGGAATGAGATAGAGGTAATAACCACGTTTTTGTAGAACGATAGTTCCCCATTCACTGGGATTATCATTGTTCGTAGTAACAATATGGGGGTTCCAGGATCCAAAAGTCCAATTGCCGGTTACGTTTTCTCTATCATAATTGAATAAGGTAAAACCGATTTCCAAGCCATGCTTCTTTGGCGCTTCTTTCTGCAGTTTGTCATAGAGATCTTCCCAGGGTACAGCCAGCTCTACCCTATAGCCTGAGTCTGAATCATTATCATCATTGAGTGTCCCGCTTATTTTAATCTTACAATCAATATTCTCACCCCAATAGTTTATACGGCGTTTAAAATTATCCTGGACAATTCCCGTAAGTATACCATCTGCTGAAATCATAATTTCTCGGTGAGTAGTGTCCCGAATACTTTTTTTATTATTGTATACATCAAAATTAAGTTCAATACCATCCCCAAGCCAAATTTGAGGATAGGAAGTGGTATCATGAGGAAACCGTAGTCGTTCCCCTTTTTCCTTAAAACAAAACACATATTTGTCATAAATTTCAATACCGAAATAGAGAGCCGTCTTGTCCCATACACAATAAAACTCTACTGTATTATCTGAACTGGAAAATTTCTGAAATTTTGATCTATCCCAGTCCGATAGGTCTCCATCAATCACTGGAGCTTGATTAACATACAGAATTTTCATTATTTTTGAAGATATCTCTGTATTTCTGTCTATGGCTACATCTGTTCTATTACCAATTTTTTCATGTAAACCGCTACTATCATGATAATTAAAATAAAGAAATAACCTACCACAGTTTTGGTCGGGAACCATCCGACAATCCCATAGGGCTTCATAAGGCGGATTATTTATCTGGCCAAAAGACTTTTCTATCCGAATTCCTTCCAGATTCTCATAACTGGCAAAAAGTTCCACCCAGTCAACAGCTTGGGAAGCTTCAACCTTTATGCGAACCATATCACCATTTATTATACTCAGTGGTTCGGGAGCGGTCAGTACTACGGTCTCTGTTGCATTTGCAAACGAGCAAACCAGAAAAAAATTCAACAATAGGAATATGACCATAGCAGTATAGTAATAATTCATCCGTCAATACTCAAACTAATTAGCTGCTGTTCAGGATTGGTATAAATTTGTAGATAAACTCAATATGTCATTACCCGGCTTGACCGGGTAATCCATAAAATTGTCGATTCTGGGATGGATCGCCCGGTCAAGCCGGGCGATGACATTGGGTGAATGTATAACCACTTAATATATATCCAATTATGTACACGAACTAATTAACCAATAGATACTGAATTATCCTGGCACTCTATGTTGAAGCGAAGGGCTAAATCACTGGTCTGTCGATAACATTGGTACTTTTATCATCCAGGGAGAAACTATTTTTTGAGTATTGATAAGTCGCCCCATGATGTCATAGACTTCCGAACCAGATAGGGATCGTTTTGAGAATTTTATCATTTTTAGAGTTGAGACCTGTGGTACAATACTTTGAATTGTTGGTCCGAGCGCTCTCATAGTATGAACACCGGGTTTTGTACCTACAATATTACTGTTCCCCACCATAGGAAAAACAAAAAGCTCTTCATCCAATTCACCACCAGGGGTTTCCCAGGCAACGCCTTCTTTTCGGCTGTTATAGGTAACCTCGTGCACATCAAAACTGGACTTCAATAACCAAACATGGATATTCCCTGTTGTATTGGAGCCATACCCTTCCGTTGCTTCTGTCACCAGTCTTAAGTGGGCGCTTTTAATAGTGGCTCCAGCAGGAATACCACTCAGGTCAAATTGCACCAGTCCCCTCCGCTGAGTATCGGCTTTATTTTTTATATAACCCTCTTTTTCCGGTGCTTCACCTCCAGGATTAGAGTTTGGAGGATCGACCAGGTTTTCATCGGGATATGCGGCCATAATAGTACAACCAACACCACTGTTATAATCATCTACCCCATAACGAAGGACAAGTGTTTTATCCACACCACCACTTGTACTATATTCTATGGTCAATTGGGGCCGATCCTGTTCTGAAACAGGATGTCCACCTTCACCATGCGAGTAGTAATTACAACCGGAACTCCCCCCAATCATTTGAAATAAAAGGCTTAATTCCTGAGCAAAAGTTCCGGAAACAAACAGAATTAACAAGAAGCATACTTGAAGCAAGGATGAATTACAAACAACTCTATTATATTTTTTATGCACCATTTGAAAAAAAGTCATAACCTACGCCTCCCTTATATCTTATTTATGCCCAAACAGGCAGTAGCATTAACGCTTTAATTATAAAGTAAGTCCATTACATGGTTTAACAATCTTTCATCCGCTAATTTTATTGGTTGCAGAGATAAAGCCATTAGCCTGAACGATAATTTCATTTAATTTAAGGCAAATAAGCACCCTATCGTAATGCGAAGCAGAACCAGAGAGGCGCAGTTGGGGAAAGAACACAAGAGAAGAAACAGGGGGGGCTTATTTAATTATAGTCATTTTTTTAGCCTTACGATACCCTTTAGTAGTCATATAATACAGGTAATGCCCGCTAGGCAACTCTACACCTTTGTAGTCCTTACCATCCCAAATCACCTGATAACGCCCGGGAGCCAGATACCGATTCGGTTTCACCAGTTCCCTGATGAGTTGCCCTTTAATATTGTAAATACTAATAGCCACTTTGGCCCGGTCTTTCAGATCATACTTAATCACAGTTACCGGGTTAAACGGATTAGGCACATTCTGATACAACACCGTCATATGAGGATTAAGCGGGGTAGCTTCTACCGGACCAAACATTTCTTCCCGGCCATTAAAATCAACCGACGCCAAAATATACTGGTACGTGATCCCATATTTAACCCGCGTATCCACATACTTGTACTCACGGGTGCCGGCACTTCTCCCACCTTCGGGACCAGGAATAAGCTTGTTCTTCAGACGCTGCCAACTACTATCAAACACTGTTGGCGCCGCATCCGTAGAAAATTCATGTTGCACAAGAGAAGAAGGATCAAGACAATGGGCAGCAGGAATAGAACTCAATGAGTCCAATACATCATACAACAAATCCCCCCCCGCAGAACGCGACAGTACATTTCTATCCTGTGTTGAACCCTTCGCCTGAGCACTATTTCCTTCATTTTCATCACCATCCATCATGTCAGCCAACGCATTTTTTGTTCTACCAATAAGTTC
>JADFYW010000142.1 GCA_015232855.1 Fibrobacteria bacterium | reverse complement strand
ATCGGCACGAAACAAGGCGAAAGGACAGCCCGAAGGGTGCGGAACAGGGATGTGGAGCACAACGGAAAAAAAGATCGCTTCGTTATGTTATCTCAGGATTTTTTAACGGATCTTAAGACATATATCAAATACAATAAAATAACCGACACTCTTTTTCCCGGCTCAACACCAGGCACCTGCATTTCATCAAAATTCGCCAATTATATATTACACTCCGCAGCAGAAAAAGCAGGCATAACCAAAAAAATCTCTTTTCATTCCTTAAGGAGAAGCTTTGCTACTCACCTACATGAAGCAGGATATTCCTTAAGAGACATCCAGGTTGTCATGGGCCATTCGACCAGCCGCACAACCGAGCGATACACAAAAGTTTCAAAAAAACACATATCAACTATCCAAAACCCACTGGATAATCTAGTGGGACGCAAACAAGAAAGGAGGATAGAGAATAAAACTAAATCTGCGGAAAATCCGCAGAATGATAATCAAAAATCACAACAAGCTAACAGAAATAACGGATTCATTTCCGCCTATAAACACAAACTTGTTTATAGGGAGAAATAGACTTCCGTCTGTAGCTAGTTCTTGTTCAGAATAGGTGTCATTAGCAACAGAGGTCACAGAGGACACAGAGAAAAGTTTTAAAATTTTAAAAATATAACCCCTCTGTGTTCTCTGTGTACTCTGTGGCTAATATTAATCAGCTATTTTGAACAGATACTAGCTAGTTATGGGAATCATAAAGCAATAAACAAATATTACTTCAGAAAGGATAAAATGAAAAATATACTTTTATTGATATTTATCGCAGTTAGTGTAGAGTTAACGTTTTCTCAACCAAGCCCCCCAACCTTATCATCACCAGTAAACAATGCAACCGGTGTAGGTGTGGAGCCAACATTAACTTGGACTAGTGTTCCCGGGGCGACATCATATGACTTATATGTAGAAGACATTAGTAGTTTAAACACCAATATAAAGGTTGCTGAATTAAATACTTCAAACACATCGAAAACTATTTACGGTTTAATTCATAATAGAAAATATAGTTGGACAGTTCGTGCTATAGACGGATCTGGTGCCGGCATCTATCAAACAAGCGTAACTTTCATAACTAAAAAAGCAGAAACAACAAACAGTAATCATGCAAGTTATACGGATGTGGGGATATGGTACGAACATTACCCACAAAGTAAACAAGAATTCGAAATGTTACAATCAAACAATACATTTGACGACCCAATTTGGCATATTATGGATCCTGTCGAAATAGAATATCATTTGGATGAAATAGCAGAAGCAAAAATTGATTTTATTATTTTTGACAACACCAATGGCGGCTATGATGTTGATGCAAATCGAGCCACTACTGATTACAATTCTGTTGATCATACCATGGACAATTATATTGCAGTAAGCAAATTTGTAACTACCCAATTAAAAAATTGGAATGATGTCAGTTCTTGGAAAATAAAATATGTACATGCAATTGGTGTCTGGAAGTCAGGTGGTAAGTATTTAAATAACACCTCTCCAGGAGCATCCTTTGATGATTGTATAAATAGTCAGGCAGAAGTAGTATGGAATGATTTTATAAGGAACCAAACATATGGTGGAAATGATGCTTCGTTTCATTTAGAAGGAAAACCACTTTTAATATTATATATGTCAACAGATCCGTTTGATGAAATTCTCAGCAATTGGTATGCATATACTCAAAAGCCATCATATGCAACAAGCTTTTCAAAAAAATTTACCATTAGATTTGCAGGTCAGGGAGCAAAAGGCCAATATGGTTGGGCTCCGAATGCAGGAAAAGCGGCTCCATTTGACCCCATTACTCTTAACCAATTAGATCCATCAACGCTTGGTACAGTTCCTGATGAAGAAGTTGAATTAGTAAGCCCAGGTCATTGGGCGGTTACCACACCAGGATGGCCCAAAGATTGTGAAGTAGCACGAAATAAAGGTCAGTTTTATAAACAAAATTGGGATAGGGTTTTTTCCAATCCCCTTCCAAAAATTGTATCTATAGTAGCGTTTAATGATTATACAGAAAGGCAGGCCGTTTTCCCCGGCAAGGGTTTGCCTTCATGTGTTTCTGGAGTCGATTGTGAATGGCTTGATCAAAATAACATGGTTAATTCAAACATGTATTGGGATATGACAAAGAATTATATTAATATACTTCGATCATATCCTATCAAGAATACTCCTCCCGATCCTAATCTTATCACTAATGGCGATGTTAATGGTGATAGAATATCGGATTTAATCTACTTTAGTCCTGAGGGAGTTTACGTTAGCACTGCAAAAAATGGTGGAGGTAAGTATAACCCTTGGGTCAAATGGATTGATAACTTTCGAGAAGATCAAGGGTGGTCTATGGAAAATACACCAATGATGGTCGGTGATGTAACAGGAGACGGGCTTGTGGATATAATTGGATTTGGAGGTTCGGAGATTTTAGTTGGAATTTCGAATGGAACAAATTTTATTCCCCAAATATGGGGGGGCTACTTTGGGTATAATGATGGATGGCGTGTCGAAACAACCCCCCGACTAATTGGAGATATTACCGGAGATGGCAAAGATGATATTGTTGGATTTTATAACAACCAGATACACACTGGTATTTCTGACGGATCAAGTTTCACATTTCAGTCTACTATTAACACATTTTTTACAGCTGATGAATGGCACGTTGAAACAATGTTAATAAGGCTTGGAGATGTTAATGGAGACGGGAAAAAGGATATTATTGGTTTTAATGGTGACGGAGTGAGGATCGGGTTTCCGCAAGAGAGATACATTCCTTTCGTAGGAACATTCTACATCGTTTCCACAGAAAATTGGAGTAGTGATTTCGGTTCTAATAATGGATGGCTTAATGAAACGACAGAACGCCTTATAGGAGATGTTAATGGAGATGGTATTGACGATATAGTTGGGTTCGGAGGTGCGGGAGTGACTGTGGGAATATCCACTGGTTCTGGATTTTCTTCTCAATGGTGGAGTGATCAATTTGGTTATAATGACGGGTGGCACAAAGAGTCAACATTGAGATTGGTTGCAGATGTCACAGGTGATGGTTTAGATGATATCATAGGATTTGGAGGGGCAGGGGTAACTCTTGGAAAATCGACTGGTGGATCATTTGTATCAAATTGGTGGATAAATGGCGCTTACGGTTATAACCAGGAAGCAGGAGGGTGGAGAGTTGATGAGCACCCGAGAATGCTTGGTTTTGCTGATTATGGAATTAATACTGATATTATTGCAATAAATGCGTCTGGCCAAACACAAGTGTTATCCTCAAAAAGTAATCAAAGAATATTTGGTATATCGAGAAAAGGAACATTTGACACGCATACGGAAATGCATATTATGAACAACTTTTCAGAATTCCAATCATTTGATTTACAAATAGAAACAAATTTGCATGCAACAGATTCATATATGAACTTTGCAATGGCAGATTATAATAATGATGGAATATTAGATATGTTTGCACTTAAAAATACTTATTGTGGTTCTGGGTCTTTTGAAATTCATGTTTTCAATGGTGCAGATAATTTTCAAACTCCTCTTCTTCAAACAGGAACCACACATCCTGAAATAGCCGACCATCAGTATTGGGATCAAAATGTTGGTGATTATAACAATGATGGTTTTGTTGATATTTGGTTATTTCGAAAATTTTCTAACAATACATCTATAAATTTTGTTGAAGTAGAAATTCTTAATGGCGCAGACAATTACCAGAGTTATCTGCTAACTGCGACTCCTCTTTCATTTATTAAATTACATAATTATGATGACTTCACTTTTATGATAGGGAATTACAATTCTGATCATTTATTAGATATCATTGCTGTTGATAGGGATTATAATAACCATACAAGTGTTTATGTTTTTGATGGTTCTCTCATGTTTTTAGGGACCGGCATCAATGAAAGTCGGCCAGTCAAAAAACAAACAATATTAGGAGCAACAAATGAACTGTGGGATTTCAAACTAGCTGATTATAACGGTGATGGCGTAAAGGATTTATATGGGATTTCTAGAAGAGGTACGCATGATAGAAAAACAGAAATTCATATTTTAAATGGTTCTGATGATTATCAAAGCTGGCTTTTACAAAAGGAAACAATTCTTGGTGCTACAACAAGCTCTTGGTCCTTTAAATAATTACCAAATCCTATGTATATAATGTGAAAAACACAACACCCGCATGGCAACCTACCAATGTATCCGATTCCGGACACCCGTCCTCCGCAGTAGCAATGCTACGGAGGGTGGAAGCCGGAATGACTATAGTAAGATTGGCAGCTCGCCATACTAAACGTTGTGGGAAGAAATAATCAACAACAAATGCAGGCGAAACTTTAAGGAGAAAAAATGACAAAATTATTAATAATATTATTAGGAGGAGCAAAATGACTCGTAGGCATCTTAGTGCTCTATTAATATTCTCCGTCTTTTTAATAGATATTGGATTCTCAAGTAATTTGTTACTTAACGAAGGATTTGAGACGGGATACCCTCCATATGACGGGCGAGCAGAACATTGGAGTAAAACCAATTGGGGAGGAAATCTAGATGTAGAGTTTAGAAAGGAAAGTAACCCTGATTATGTTCATAGTGATAATTGTTCACAAAAATTGGAGGTAACTCTAAATGGGGCAACTTTTCTTTATCGCCAAGATGTCCAATTAGAAAAAAATAAATCATATAGAGGAAGCTTCTATTTAAAATCAAATAATAAAATGTTAGTACGAGTTGTATTTCGCAAACAAGCAGAACCTTATACTGAATACGCCTCTAAAACATATGTTATTAACAGTGTTTGGAGAGAAATTTCTGTTAAGGGTATTGCAACAGAAACAACGGATGGTTTTTTTGGATTTTATGTTGAAAGTGATGGTGATATATGGATAGATGATGCCTATTTTGGAACTAATTTAATTCTTAATCCTGGGTTTGAAGTTAATAGTGGGGGACTTGCTGCTCATTGGAGTAAAAAAACTTGGAATGGGGATCCAGTCATTGAATTTCGAAAAGAAAGTGAATCAACGCTTGTTAAAACCGGTGACTTTTCACAACAAATAGATATAGAAATTCTAAATACTACTAAAATGGTTTTTCGACAAGATTTTATTTTTGAAGGTGGGAGAACATACAGGGCAAAGATCAATTTAAAATCGAGCAATGATTCACAGCAAGTAATATTCATGTTTCGAAGAAAAGCCGTCCCATATGAGGTGGTTGCAATACAAACAGCAGAAACAAATACTAATTGGCAGGAGTTATCCTTAGAAGGTGGATTCGATACAGATGTCTATGGAGAATTTGCAATAAAGATTTCCAATAAAGGAATATTGTGGATCGATGATGCTTCCATTGAAGATATTACTGATGAGACTTTAAACCCAGATGTAAATACCAAACAAATTCCTCGTAGCTTGTTTGGTTTGCATATAAACAAATGGGGAACAAAACTCGGCTCAGATGTAAATGGTTTTCAGGACTACCCAGGTGTACTGAATTTTGGATTACTCAGATTGTGGGATACTTCAACGCGTTGGTTAGACATAGAACAGCCAGACGGTTCTTTTAATTTTACCCGAATTTCAAATTACATAAACAATGCTAACACGTTAAATTATCAAACATTACTTACGTTAGGAATGACACCAAGCTTTGTTGCGTCTGAGCCAACTCTGGAATGCAAGGGAGGTGCAGGGGCTTGCTCCCTACCGGAAGATATGTTGGATTGGAACAATTACGTCTCAAAATTATATGATGAATTTAATGATCGCATCCGTTATTGGGAAATATGGAATGAAGTCAATGAAAAAAGATATTATTCAGGGACCAATGATGGTCTGTTTGACTTAACATGTTCAGCAAAAGAAATTTTACAGCCTCCTGGTGAAGAAAGTTCAAATAAAATTTTATCTCCAAATTTTACAGCGATTGGATTACAACGAATGGAGGAGTTTCTAATAAAAGGTGGTGGAAACTGTGTAGATATAATATCATGGCATCTGTATATTGGTAAGTATGCTGGAGATGGAGATGTTAATATTCTAAAGAATGGTGACTTTGAAAGTGAACTTGCTCCTTTTTATGGTTACCCAGATGGCTTTCATTGGTATTCGGGAGATAACCGAGGTTATCATTGGAGCCACACTCACTGGGGAAACCCTGCGTTCTCAATCGGTAAAACCTTTAACCAAGGAATTGAAAACTCCAAAGCACAAATTATTGAAATAACAAATATAAATGGAGGGGGATATTTCTATCGGATTGATGCGGAATTGAAAAAACATAAAACATATACCGGTTACATTAGGGTTAAAAATATAACAGGCAACAAGCTTATTAATTCATTTAGAATAATTTTAAAAGATGAAAATACTGGCACAATATATTCTGAAAGGTTGATTGATACTCTAAAAATTAATTGGAATAAAATCGACCTGAATGCCGTTACAATGAGTAATGATGCAAAGGGGCAATTTGGCTTACAATTTGAATCAAATGTTAAGGTTATCATTGATAACGCATATTTAAATGAAGATGAAAACTTACCTGAAGACCAAATTCCTTTAATCATTGGTGTTAAAGATCTTTTAAAGAAATATAATGTTCATAAGCCAATTTGGAATACAGAAGGTGCTTACTGTGCCAAAACGAATTCCCTTGATTTAAATATCGGTCTAATGGCCCGTTCATATATAATCCAATGGGCTTATGGTATTGAAAATTTTTCATGGTATGCCTGGGATATAGGGGGTGATGGCAATCACAGTAATTATATTCGTTTGAGTACTGATGATTACCGCTCTCCAACTGATGAAGGTTTAGCATATGCCACACTTGTAGATTGGTTAGTCGATGCAAGCTTTACATCTAAGGTTGTAGATGATAATATTTGGAGAATTCACTTAGAGAAAGAAAATGGCTACCAAGGATATTTGTTGTGGGATACAGATACAGATGATTATTATTGCTATGACGCTTCTTCACTTAATATGAATCGAAAATTGATCCTGCATGGAGAACCTGCAAGTATTACTGACCCTAGTTGTGTCATGATAGGGCCTTCTCCAATTCTTATAGATAATCAGTAAACGAGAAACTATTAAAAATTATCAAAATTAAAATACTTACTGATACTTTAACTGGTTAATAGAAAGAAGGAAAGTCTGAAATAAATTTAATCTCACAACACCTGCATGGCAATCTACCAATGTATCAGATTCCGGAGCGCGAAGCCTGCCCTCGGGGTGCAAGCCGGAATGACTATAGTGAGATTGGCAACTAGCCATGCTCAACGTTGTGGGTCAGAAGCAGGGAAATAAAACATACATTTCAGATCTAATTATCAGATGTGAGAATCAAGATTTAGGATTTGTTCAAAATGCTAAATATTTCTCCAGCGCTTTAACATTTCTGATAACTACCTTTTTCTTTGCTTTGATATTTTCAAAATAGGATTTTTGTTTGGCTTTCATTTCATCATGGTATTTGACTTCGATGAGGGTTTTGTCAAATGTCATGAAGTCAATTTCATTTTTTCCATCATATACATATTGCGGATTTTGAGATTTTATCTGGAGGTATACATAATTTTCAAAAACGGCACCTTTATCACGAAAACCTGTGAAATAGTTTCTTAGTCCAATATCCCCTGCATAGATCTTTTTTGGTGAAAGAATTCGTTCATTGGTCTTCCCCATTTTGGCAATGGGATAAATCAAGAATGTATCCGTAAACATTTCAAAATAGCGTTTTGAGGTGTCTGGAGAAATACCTAAAATATTAGCCATTTTATTAAGGCTAGCAATTTTCCCCGCTCTTTCCATAAGAAGAAGGAAATAATCCTTTAGGCCAGTTATATCTTTAATATTCCTTTTAGCTGCTATATCTTTCATTATGATATCATCAACTAAGTCCTTTATATGTTCATCCTCACCTGTTATAACATATTCGGGCATTCCGCCTACCCTTAAAAACTCTTCGAAATATGCTTCCTTCAGGTGCGAATCACTTTTATTGATCACAATGCCTTTGAAGTCAAGGTATTCACCGAAGTTTAAAGGCAATACCTCGATTACCCTTGATCTCCCTGTTAAATAGGCCTTTTTGTCTTTTATCTCAAGCGAACTGGATGATGATGCAAAAACTTTACATGTTCCATCATCATACAAATTCTTTAGTTGAATCTCAAAATTTTCCTTATAGGTAACCTCATCAAAAATGAGAGTAACTTTATCGGAGGACTTTAATTTTTGGATCTTCCGGAATACTTCAACAATATCAAGAATTGAATATTTACTGAGAAGGTAATTATCCAAGCTAACATAAAGGATGCTCTTGTTTCTAATACTTTTTTGCCGAAGTAAGTGGGTTATCAATAATTTTAATAACGATGTTTTACCTACCCTTCGCAATCCTGTGAGTAATATGAGTGATTTTCCAGCAATATTTTTTTTAATCACCTCCATCATCAAAGGTCTATCTCTTAACTCTTGATATTCAAAACCTTTGTCTTCCCACCAGGGGTTATATCTATGTAAAACTTCTTCAATCATAGAATATATTATACGATAATATCGTATAAATATCAACTATAATATCCTATAATATCGAATAATAATCTGGAAATACGTTCAAAAAAAGAAAAAAGTCATCCAATTTCAATTTGTAAAATTTTCAAGTAGGTTAAATGGTCGAAGAATCTAAAACCCACAACATCCGCATCTAAATGTCACCTCACATTTGATCTTTTTTTTAGATCACTTTCGCCTTCCCTATTCTAGAATTCGAAGTAAAATCAAGGTATATTGTAATCATGTTAAACATTTTTTCATATACTAGCTATTCCCGTTTTCTTTTCGATTACTACACGGAAAAAAAACGGGGAAACCCAAAATTCTCCTACGAAAGACTTTCACGCAAAGCGGGTTTTAAATCTCGTTCAAACCTTATTGAAATTTCTAAAGGCAAAAAAAAGCTTACCTATACTAAAATTTTTGACGTTGCCAGGGCACTGAAACTAGAAAGCAAAGAAAGTGAATATTTTGATGCCTTGGTGCACTTCAACAATGCTACTAAAGTAAAAGAAAGGGAAATCCATCTTGCTAAGATGGGGGCTATGGCGGGTAAAGCACCCGGACGTATTTTAGAAGAAAGTAAATACGGATATTTTTCTGAATGGTTCCACCCTGTAATCAGAGAGTTGGTATGTATACCTAAATTTGATGGTAACATAACCAAACTAGCAAAATCTTTGCGACCACCCATCACCACAAAACAGGCTAAAAAAAGCCTTGAATTATTGCTGAATCTTAAACTTTTAGTAAAAACGCCCCAGGGAGGGTACAGTCAGGCGGATGGCTCCATTCAAACGGAAGATGAATTATCTTCGTATATCGTTCTTAAATATCAGAAAGAAAACCTTCAGTTAGCAGAACAGGCCCTGGAAGGTACCGATCCATCTATCAGAGATATATCCACACTGACTGTAGGAATATCTCTGTCTTGTTATCATACCCTTAAAAAAGATATTCAGGCCTTTCGAAGGCATCTGGCAAGAGTAGTAGATAAAGATACCGGTCAAGATATTGTTTATCAGTTGAATCTGCAGTTTTTCCCGGTATCAGAAACACCTAAAGGAGATAAATAATGTTCCATGTATACAAACAAAATACAATCTTATCTCCTCTGGGTTTTTCATTAGTAGTATGTTCCCTTTTACTGATTTTAAGCGGTTGTTTAAACGATCAGGTTACTGGCACTACCACTACCGGTAATACAGGCAACGGCACTATTACCGGAATGATACACACAACTGATGGACAACCTGTGGCAAACGCTAAGATACGGGTGGTGCCTGTTGATTATAACCCTGGGCCTAATGGTTCAGCAGGAAATGATTTTGCAGATGTGACTTATACAAA
This sequence comes from Fibrobacteria bacterium, assembly GCA_015232855.1. GTDB lineage: Bacteria > Fibrobacterota > Fibrobacteria > UBA11236 > JADFYW01 > JADFYW01. Next base: position 1,947 of record JADFYW010000142.1, on the reverse strand, counting down.
AGAGGATGGCAAATTTCAAACAGATTCTCTGGCAGATGGAACTTACAATCTACTGGGCGATAAAGAAGGTCAGGTCGCTTTTCGAGATTCAATTTCTGTGCATTCGAATGCGCCCACTGAAGCCGGAAAGGACTTGCTGTTGCCGCCGGGATCTGTTGCGGGAATAGTTCGACTCCAGCCCGGTCATGACAGTCGCACTGTTTTCTTGGTCCTGCTGGGAACCACTGCCCTGGGTTGGCCAGAAGACTCTATTGGACATTTCGAACTTAATAATCTGGCCCAGGGGGAGTATCATCTGCGAGTTTTGAGTACTCTTGATGCCTACAAGCCACTTGATATAGTAATTACAGTACAATCTGATGTACAAACTACACTTGAAGATACCATTCGCCTGGAGTATCAACAGTCTCAGCTGTCCTTACCGGCGATTAACGATGTAAGAATAAGTTATGACTCTAACAAAATTGCAGCGCAAATATACTGGGGTGCACAAGACCCAGCAAAAGTGGGATCGTATTTTGTGTATAGAAAACATTCCGATTCAATTTTTGTTAGATTGAATACCGTACCGGTAACAGACACCTTTTTTGTGGATAACTGGCAAACAGGGCTGCAACCCGGGAATGTTTATCAATACACGGTTACGCCCATTGACCTTCAGGGGAATGAGGGGTTAAAAGGATTACCGGCAATGTTGGTAGTAGATGTTGGCTACAATATTGAAATGAACATGCAACTCACAGGCTGCGCCCCCGGATTATGCCAATTTGATGTAGATGACAACGGAGATATTTACCTAATGGAGTATACGGGGAAAATAATTCACTATGATTCACAAGGTACAGCTATGGAGTGGACTGATCCTAACCCAAAAGGCTATGGTAGCCGGCCTATTAAAGTTGATCCCCCGGGAAACGCCGTTTATATCCTTTACAATTCTCCCTTGCGGGTAGGACAACTAGATGCCGACGGTAATTCTGCCTGGATCACCACACTTCCATTTAATAGAGATGTAGCGTTTTCATTACATCAAAAAGGTGATTCTTTATTGGTATGGGCAGAAGAATTGAAAATTATGACCTTTATCAATAAAAATGGTGAAATTTTGGGCCAGGACTCTGCTTTACAAACCTGGGTGTCCTCTGATTTAATGAATTCACCCCTATATAAAGAGAGTATTGGGTTTTATCAGAATCTAAGAGGCACTATAACGCTTCTTGACTGGGATGGGCAATTGCTTGACAGTTGGATCCCAGAACCGCGGGGATACCTGGCTGATATTGATAGGGATGATACGGGGATTTGGTATCTTGGGTGGGATTCTGGAACAATAGATGTATATTCATCTGAAAAGATTCTTCTTGGGTCTATTTTGATTGGAGAAGAATCAGATGGAATTTATCGTTTGCTTTTTAAGAACGGGCTATTATATGCAGAAACAAGTCCAAGTTTCAAACTTTTACGCATTGATAAGAGGTTTTAATAGGACACCTTTCCAGTAAAGCAACAGAATGCTACGTACCAGTATCGAACAATTCCCAACAACCACAACATAAAGGCCTGAGTGTAAAGTCTGGTAAAACCAATTCTTCAATTTACTACAAATCTATATACCAGATTTTTACACTGAGGGTGTTGGACAACGCCGCCTTACCGTCATCGTGACTTCGGCGGCATTCAAAACATCCTGTTTATTGCCGCGGAATAGGAGCACTGTTCTCTATGGGCTTTGAATCGATTTTTGGTATTATTTCAGCATGGAAGTTGGAGTAGAGATAATGGTAAAGGCATATTATTAACTCAAATATTTCTATAAAAGCCGATGTTATCATACTATAAATCAACTTTTCAACCCGGATAATAAACAACAAGAACCGCTTTCTTGCAAAAAGACCCAACTAAGATATGTGATGTCGTGTGAGGCTGGGGACTATATTCTTTACTACT
>JADFYW010000141.1 GCA_015232855.1 Fibrobacteria bacterium | reverse complement strand
GCCGCCGAAGTCACGATGACGGTAAGGCGGCGTTGTCCAACACCCTCAGTGTAAAATCTGGTATATAGATTTGTAGTAAATTGAAGAATTGGTTTTACCAGACTTTACACTCAGGCCTTAATGTTGTGGGAATTTCTGTTTGTTATTATACCATAAATAGATACGCGGTTTAATATCTGTTTCAGCTAACTTTTTTAGGAAAAAACTTGTGTTCCGATTAGTTCCGAATTATATTATTCGGAACTAATCGGAACGTTTTGATTCATGAGTAGAAATGGATATTGAAAAATTACTAAAGCAGGAAGAATCCAATAAATTAGAATTTAAAGAAATTTTTCCTAAAAAAGAAAAACTTGCTTCTATTTTATGCTCTTTTGCCAATTCAATTGGTGGAGATTTGATAATAGGTGTGGAAGATGGTACTAAAAGACCTATTGGTTTGCCTGAAAATAAAATATTAGAATTAGAAGAAAAAATTTCTTCCATTTCTGCTGTTAATATTTACCCTACTATCTTCCCAATCATCAAAATCATCCGATATAAAGATGTTTTGTTGTTAGTCGTTCATTTGGATATGGGGTATCAAAAGCCATATCGAATAGTAACGGGTTCAAACGCAAAAAAAACTTTTGTCCGTGTAGGAAGTTCTACAAGAGTGGCAGATCCAGCTACGGTAAAATTTATGGAGTTAAAATCAAGTGGTCTTTCATGGGACACTTTGCCTTGTAAAGATTGCTCAATAAATGACCTTAACCAAGAACATATTCAGGAGTTTTTTGAATTACGTCAACAATCCAGGAAGCTGCCAATGCCAGCTATATCTGGGACCGCTTGGTTACGAAAAATGAAGTATGCAGTGGAAATAGGTGGTAAACTTATACCTACAATGGGGGCCGTTCTTCTTTTTCATGATTCACCACAAGACATTTTTCCTCAAGTCGGCTTGGAAATGGCAAGATTTAAAGGAGATAGTCCCCGGGATTTCATTGATAAACAAACTGCAAAGGGCCCAATATGGAAAATGGTTGAACAAGGTCAGAGTTTTTTACTCAAACACCTTCCCGTGTCTGCAGTACGGACTAAAGGTGCACGAATTGAAAAATGTATATACCCGGAAATTGCGTTTAAAGAATTTTTGATTAATGCAATATGCCATCGGAGTTATGAACCAGGAACGGGAACTATTAAACTAGCTATTTTTGATAATATAATTGAAATTACCAATAGCGGAACGCTTCCTGACGGCCTGGAAATGACAGATTTGGGTACAGGTGTCTCAGTGCTTCGCAACCCCTTAATAGCCCGTGCATTGAATGAGATTGGAATGATAGAAGGATGGGGAACCGGTATCCAAATAGCACAACAGGAAATTTCTAAACAGAAGTTGCCGCCTGCTGATATTTTAATGAAAGGTTTTTTTATTCAAATTTCATCTAAGTGGCGATGGCATGATAATCTAACAGTAAATGAAAAAAAAGTATTACAAGAAATTGCCAGTTCTGGAACTATAACAAGCACTACGGTTTCAAATCTTTTAGGTATGACAAATAGGGGTGCTCGCAAATTACTTTCTTCTTTAATTAAGAAGGAGTATATTTATAAACAAGGAACAACTAAATCTTCAGCATATAGGCTTGTGAATGATATGAACATTTTTTAGCTGTTCCACAACGGTATGATGAGCAGGATATTATGAGCCGAAAGGAAAAAGGACAGTTGTAATATGAAAACAAAAAAATTAAGTACCTGTATTTTAGCCAGCCTGTTGTTTCTGATGTTTAATATTTTTGCGCCAGTGCAATCACGGGCCCTTGTTCCTATACCAGATAAGACAGTCGTTCTGACTTTTGATGACGCAGTAAAATCGCACATAACCGTAGCAGCACCGCTTTTAAAACAATATGGTTTCGGAGCCTCATTTTACATCACCCAGATCTGGATCGGTGATACCGAGAATTTTATGGACTGGAACGAAGTGGCTGCGTTGAATGATATGGAGTTTGAAATCGGAAACCATACCTGGAGCCACCAACTTTTTAACCTGCCGTCATTTGCTGCGAAATTCCAGGAAGAGTTTTACCAGATTGAAGACGCTTTCCAAAAGGCCGGCATCCCCCCCAGCGTCAGCTTTGCCTGGCCGGGTAACTATTTTGGGCCCGAAGCCCTTGCCGAATTAGAATATACCGGGACCAAATTCGCCCGACGTGGGCCACAACCGGAATTTACCGGCGGAACCCACCTTGGGCCGCTTTACGACCCAAAGGTCCACCATCCCCTGCTCATCCCCACTTCTGGCGATGCTGCTCCAGACTGGACACTGGAGCGTTTTAAAGAATCGGTAGACCGGGCCAAAGACGGTAAGATCACTATCCTGATGTTTCATGGTGTGCCGGACAATGTCCATCCTTGGGTACATACTCCCGCAGAGCGTTTTGTTGAGTACATGGCCTACCTTAAGAGTGGGGGGTTTAATGTAATCGCCATGCGTGATCTGGAAAAGTACGTTGATCCCCAAAACTACCCCGATGATCCCATGGTAAATGGGCGTTATCCCTCACTACCCGGCACCGCGCTCATAGCTGGCACCGCTGTTTTTAAACTAGATGTATCTGTAAATGCAGGCGCCTTGATGGTAACAGTCCCGGGAGAAAACCCCGGAGGGCATGTCTGGGTTTATCGTCCCAGCGGGGACTGCGTTGTTTGCGGAGAGCCTGTTACCGGCAAAAAGACCAATATATCACTTCAGCAAAGTCCGCCTGGTTTATATATCGCACAGGTCGGTGAATTGACGAGGAAGTTCGTATATTAGCAATTAAGAAGCCTTCCGGGAACTTGATGAACTAACGCAGCCAGACAAACCTGACACAGTGGGGGATACTGGCTCTTTGGATAGCGGTTTTTTCGGAAGTATGCGCCTGGTAGGCCTCTAATATTTTTCTACATACTTATTTTGCGGTGTTATTTCGTTTTTCTCACTGAATCGGCGTGAACTCTGCCCCCTATGTTTCAGTTCAAGAATCTCTCGCACAATGTTACTGAGGCCACTGAAGGACTTCCTCATATCGAGTGGATTTCGATAAAGATAAATTTGGGTAGAAGTACTTATGGAAACAGGGGTTACAATCCCATCAATGATTTTACGACCAATAAATCGAGAAAATTGGGTGTTGTCACTTCGTTTCTCCTTCAAGCTTGCGTTTGCGGCCTACTCGGCCTTGCACTCGCCTTCGGCTTCGGGTCGGCTTCGGTTCAGCGGCACTTCCCGTCCTCCGTAGCAGTAATGCTACTACTGCGGAGGTTGGATGGTTTGTGGGTAGAGAAAGTCCAAATTGGTCCACCTACTTCATCCGCTTTGAAATTGGTTTAAATGACTTCTTAAAAAAACGCTTCGAAAAGATAGTGTGTTATACCATAATGAATATGGGGTCTAAAATGGCGTTTTTCCTATTTTTTACGGTATCCGTATGCCCGCTTCCTGAATGGAAGCGGTTTCTCATGCGTCAATCCTGTACGGATCGAATTGTTTAATATCATTCTAGTAGTTTTAATAACTGTGGAGAGGTTGTCATGAAAAATCACCACCATCATTGTCCGGAAAAACATTCCAGTCGTTTTTCAAAAATACTATGGCTATTATGGCCGATCATGGGCCTGGCGACCATTATCTGGGTCCTCGTCCGGGTCATTCCCAAGCCGTCAAGGCTTTCCTATCCCTGCATGCAGGCTTCGGCGCCAATCGCGACCAGTTTCCTGGCCTGGCTCTTCGGGCTAATGGTAACGTCATTCGCGGCTCTGGGGCACGCCCGGTTCCTGGCACAGGGCAGGGGAAGGCTCGCTTCCATCGGCATCGGAGTAGCGGCCCTCATGGTCGTGTTCGTGAGTTTCGGTCCCCTCGAATCCATCGCGAAGAGCATGGCGGACAAACCGGTGTTTGTTCCCACTGATTCAGCCAACACGCCTGTCGGCACTGCCAGGGGCATTTTTCCCGGACGGGTTGTCTGGGCATATGATCCTGGGGCGGCCCACTGGTCCGCTGAAGACGGAACATTCTGGTGGGAAGAGGACCAGACGGACTATGACGCGGTAGCGGACATGCTGTCTTCGTCGATAAAGACCCTTACCGGTACGGACACGGATGCCGATGCCTGGGACGCGATGTTCAAGTATTTCAACGAAAACCACGGAAAAGGTGAAGTCGGCTATGAGAGCAGTGAAAAGATCGCCATAAAGATCAATATCAATGAATGTACCCAGGATCATGGGAACTGTGAAAACTGGTCTTACTTCAGTCCTCCGGTCATCATCGCCATGGTCAAGCAGCTGGTGGACGTGGCCGGCGTAACAGAGGGAAACATCGTGATATTTGACGCTATCAGGATGATGCCCAGTACTATTTATGATCCCATTCACAGTGAATACCCCGCTGTCCGTTTCGCTGATATCGATGGCGGTGACGGCCGGGAAAAATCAAACCGTGATTCCAGTCTCACCATACACTGGTCAGGAGATCTCGGTGCAGAAATGGGCGGTCCCAATCCCACCTTTCTCCCAGATTATGTGACAGAGGCCGAATATATCATCAATATGGCGGGAATGAAAGGGCACCAGATCGCGAGCGTGACGCTGTGCGCGAAGAACCACCTTGGGACCATCCTGGCCGATGTGACCGGTTATCCGGCAAACCAGACGCCCAAGGGCGCCGGTATCCATCCTTCAATTACGACGCATGATTTCAGCGTTCCCGGACTGGATCAATGGCAGTTTCCTGCGCGGCCCATGGAATCCTACAACGCGCTAGTGGACCTGATGGGGCACAAGGACCTCGGTGAAAAAACGCTGCTGTTCCTCAGCGACGGACTTTACGCTACCCAGCACCAGAATGCGCCGGTGGCTCCGGAATACAAGTGGCAGTCCGCTCCCTTCAACGGCAGCTGGACTTCCAGCCTGTTTGTGTCCCTGGACCAGGTCGCCCTGGAATCGGTCATCATAGATTTCTGCAGGACTGAGCAGGCCATCCAGAGTTCTGAGGCCATGACGGAGGTGCAGGGATCCGTTGATAACTACCTGCATGAAGCGGCCATGGCCGATGACGCGCCCTCGGGCACTATCTACGACCCCGAAGGCGACGACTCACCCCTTGCCAGTCTTGGTGTCCACGAGCACTGGAACAACGCGACAGTCCGGCAGTACACCCGCAACCTCGGCACCGGCCAGGGTATCGAACTGGTGACCCTGGATTCGACGGGTACGGTTGATTTGCTCCGTCCATCCCGGGATTCGGCAGTCAGTGATGAATTAGGATTGAAGACAGTTCAACTGAGGGGCGGTATTGTCATTTTTGAGATCCAGGGAGCTAAAGCCGGCGACGCAGAACTCACTGTCAGCACAGTCAACGGTAGGACAGTCTGGCAGCAACCCGTCAGGCTCCAGGAAGGCACCGACCGTGTCAGCTGGAACCCGGGAACGGAAATGAACGGCAGTATGTATGTGGTGAGTTTTACGCAGGGTACCCGGAAAGCCGCGGCGACGTTTGCGGTGAGGTAGCTTAATAGGGTTGTCACAGACGCACGGAGGGCGCAGAGGTTTTCTTTTCTAATGCAAAAGAACTCTCTGCGTCTCCGTTTCTCTTCGCGAGAAAAAAAGTTCCAATGCTCACGTCACCCTGAGCCTGTCGAAGGGCTGATGGTGAATGCCGAACAGTAACTATTTACCCAAGCCCGACAGCTTAAATGTGCGGATCAATTTTTCCGTGTCCCCGTGCCGCAGCCTTATAAGACCGGTGCTGTCTATTTCCTTTTTTCGGTTTTATGAATATCTCTCTTTAAATTACCTTGTAGTATTCGCTATTGCTTTCTTAGCAAAGCACAAAAGGTATTTAACGAAAGAAATAAAAGGGGCCGCTAATGCTTTAGAAACCTGTATTTGTATTCAGTATTTCTTTGGCGCTCCTTTAAATCCCCCCTCTTTAGCTCATTAAAAGGGGACCTTTTACTTTCAGGATATTCCAGATAGTTTATTCACAGGACAGGCATCCCCGTGGTTTACTGAAGGAGAAAATCAGTTTTTCTCAGTCATATGCTTTATATTCTTTTTTCTGATACTGATACATTCCTGCATATCAAAGACAGTGCAGCACTCGGTAATTCTATCCAGCAGAGCCATAGTGACATGTTTGTTTTTTAGGAAAGTATTCCACTCTTCAAAGCCAAGCTGAGTGGTTATCAGAGTGCACCCCTTGTTGTGCCTTCTTTTCATAAGGTCAAAGAAAAGACCGGCTTCATCCTTATTAACCTGCCGGTATCCGAGTTCATCTATGACCAGGCAGTCATAGCTCTCAAAGCGCTTAAGTGCAAGCTTTTCATTGAAGTCCGCCGCTGATTTATATAATTGATCAACAAGCTCCCTGAAGTCGATAAACAGTCCCCGGTAGCCCTGATTGATAGCATGAACAAGATATGATGTTGCTAACCCGCTCTTTCCACATCCCGTTGGACCGATAAAACATAACACCTGTGATTGTGATAGAAAATTCATAGAATCGTAGAGTTCCATCACCATCTTCTTTTTAAGCTTAGGTTGTTTCGAAAAGGGAAAGGTCTCCATCACCAGCATTTCCGGTATTTTAGCTGCTTTAAGCCTTGAGATACGCCTTTGTTCTTTCCGATGGATGTATTCATCACTGATAATGTCTGATAAAAAACGGTGGTAGGAAATTTTCTTTTTCCCAGCTAATTTAATGGTTTCGTCCCAAGTTTCCGCCAGGCGTTTGAGCCCAAGATATATGAGCTGTTCCCCGATCTCATTGTCCATAAATTATTCTCCTTAAGGTTAAGGCTCCTCCGGTTCCTTGTCCCGGTTAAATAAAGAATTCAGCTTATCAAAGCCTTGTTCATTGCAAAAACGTCCCTTTTGGTAAGCTTCTCTCTCCATGTAATCATGCTGCACAAGAAATTCAGAAGAAGTATTACCGTTTCGTTTCATAAGTCTGACAGCAATATTGGAAAGCGTTTCTATTTTGGTCACCCGATATGTTAGTGCTCTTTCAATGGTCTTTTCCAGTAGTTGAGGGGCGAGTTTCAGGGTAAAATGATAAAACTGCCGTATGAATTCATATTTGCGATGAATTCCACTTTCCTTTGACTTTACAAAATCGACATACTCGCAGACATCCGGTCCTAAAGAACGGAGAACAGTTTCTTCTGCTTTACAGCTTTTCTTTCTATTCCGAGGTTTATGATGTAAGTTCACACCCAAAGGGGCAAAACGTTCGTTCTTTACTCCCTCTTTGGGACGAGAGTATTTGGCCATTTCCCTTCCCCTATAATACATGACAAAATGCTCAGCATATTCAAGGATTTTGACTGTTTTTATTTTTTCATTATCCCTGCCATATTCAGGAACCCAGTAATAGTTTCCCATAAAGGAGGCATAGCCATACACATCTAAACGGCGTTCATGGTCTTTATAAACAGGAGATATATATTCGGATAGTTGGGTAAGATAAGGCTTCTCATGTTCGAAAGTTTCAATGGGAATGAGTCCCGATTTTGACTGGGGGCGTTTGGCATATCGCTGTGTCGCCCATAGCAATGCTTGTTCATTAAGGTCTTCCAGGCTAGTAAACGTTCTTCCAGGAAAAAAGTTTGTTTCCACTGTCCAGAAATTTCTCTCTGTTCCCGCTTTACGATTCGAATGCCTAACTTCATGGGCCTTCCATACAAAGCCGTAATTCTTCGCGAAGTTTATCATTTCCTGCACCATAACCGCTCTGGGACCTGTTCCATAATGTATTGCCAGGTTAGTATTATCGATAATACATACCTGTGCACTATAATTCCAGAAACGAAGTGCCTCTTCCATAAAACATTTCATGGAAAACCGATTGAACCGGCGGTAAAATTTAATGTAGCGCATCTTTGAATAACGCAAATAAAGACCGCTGCAATGAACGGACACCTTCCTATCGCCTATTTTTATCGTATATGGAGAAGTATCATGTTGCATTTCAACGCCGGGTTCATCAGGTACATGAGAGCTTCTGGAGGTTAGTTTTACTCCCAGGCCGGCTTCCCGTATTTACCGGGTTAAGGTGGAATACCCGATATCAAGGCCGTGTTCTTCAGTTAAGATTTCATAAATACGCTGACGATAACCGTTACATGCATGGAACACCTTCCTCAATAGTTCCTCATCAACATCTATTATATCCTCACGGATTTTAGGAAGAACATCATCCTTTCCCGCCCGAATAATCAGTCTGACAGTCTTGATGTCTATCTCCAGCCAGCGGGCGATATGCTTTTTTCGTTTACCGGCCTGGTACAGTGTCAGTACTGCTTGACGTTTTTGTGCATCTATCATAAAACTCCTGCAAATGAGTCTTGAAGTCATCCAGTAATTTCAATAACCTTCCAACAGGCCCCTGACACCGATTATAAAACTCGGGACGGGTTAATGCTTCATTATCTAAGCCACTACTGAGCTTAAAGACATATGCTATAAGAATTTCCAGATTACTCAGAACTCTTGTTTCTATTTCATTTAAGTCACTATGTTCCTGACTCTCTGACTCAGCAGGCAGCTTGAGTTGTCTTAACAGCCAGTCAAGGTTTCCTTCCTGTATTTGAGCCTTTTGCAGTGCAGTCCCTTTAAACCAGGCCCCTGCAAGTAGCTCTATATCTCGGGTGCTGTAATGTCTACCAGAAACGTTTTTTACAAAGGATTCCACTTCTTTTTTCATGGTGCTCGTGTTTACGCGCGTAAAAGGCCGCAAAGTATACATATATGAGCGCACGGGGAATTGCCCCGAAAATATCTTTGATCTGACTTCCAAACTCATTTGTGATAACATCCCCAGTCGTATGCTTACCCACGACACGGAGCGCTCAAGGCGTCGGGCTATCTCAGAAGAGCTTAGACCGTAATGCTGGTGCAGCTCGTCTACCAGGCTGGCTTCTTCAAGTTGACTCATGCCCTTGGATGTAGAAAGTCGGATAAGTTTTAAAATGCCGGTAACTTCATTATCATCCAAGGTGGTTACCGGCAGTTCCTGTATGCCCACTTTCAGAGCACATCGATATCGTTTATGACCGTCTAAAAGAATATGCGTAGAACCTGCATTCACCACATATAAGGGGTCTAAAATTCCCTGTTCCAGAATTGAGGTTAACAGCATTTGTTCGCGATGCTTGTCGCGTAAACGAAGGTGTGCGTACCTTATATCTATCTGATTTATCTCTACGGTCTGTTGCATTTTATTGGCTCATAAAATAATGGCCTCCTTTTGATTTTCCCATCGAGTTTTGTATCTCAGGTTCCTGCCCTGGCCTTGTAAGTTGTTATATCTATGGGATTTAGGGTTAGTATCGAATTTTGTATCTCGTTTTTTAGGAAATTCACCGGCACTAGACAACGTATTGATTTCATTGGAGTTGGGTGGGGTATCGAGTTTTGTATCTCACGGCGATTTCTTCGCCACTCCTTCTGATGGAGAGGATTTTTTGCCCTCCATGCTTTTGTATTGGAATACCGGCCGGTAAAACAACCTGGATTCCTTTGCCGCCATTTTAGCTGGTTTTCTCTGTTTAGCTTCTTTTTGCACTCGTCCCGGCCGCAGGTCTTCTGTCTGTCACCCAGCCGTCTGTTCGGAATGAAAATCTTGCCACAGCAACAGCAATGCTTCCTCTTTTCTTCCATCTTGCTCCTCAGGATAATCTGAGACTTCAAAGTGGAAGTTTCTGGGTGCGTCGGCTAATGGATTACGAGAAGGGCAAAATCTCAAACTACTCTATGAAAGGGGGAATTTATCTGAGCGCTAAAGTACCTTTACTTATAGTATTGGCTCCATGTGCAGAGAGCTGTGAGATTTATCTTCAACGCACAGGAGATCGGGTCATCTCTCAAGACGGGTCTTTTGATATTAATGACATTCCTGTAGCAGTTAAAAAGGGCACCGGCGAAAAAGGACGAGGGAAAGAAAAAAGTTTGTGTGCTTGAGGCCGGGGAATTTATCAGGCGGTTTTTACTTCACATTTTGCCGGCAGGTTTTAGAAAGTAATGTTAGTCAAATCAAGTTTTTGTTGCTTCCAAGATGTTCTGATCGTCACTTACATAATTGAGAATATCGATTCAAAGTCCTTAGAGATCGGTGCTTCTATTCCGCGGCTTTGTCCAACACCCTCAGTGTAAAATCTGGTATACAGATTTGTAGTATATTGAAACATTGGTGTTACCAGACTTTACACTCAGGCCTTTATGTTGTGATTTTCTTCACTTAGGGCCTCCTTTGTTTCCCCATTTAAAGTGCTGAGACCTGCACGAAGGTTTTGTCAGAGTTAAATGTAATAGATGCGGTAAGGAGACCTACCTGCTTATAGCTTCTTTGGCGAAGATAAGTGTATCGTCCCATTTTTCTGCTACCAAAGGTGCTGCTGTGATAATTCTTTATATCACTATGATTATGTATACCTGTCCTATTACTCAAGCATAGCCAAGCCTTCTAGAAATGGGAGAAATAAAATGTTATATCGTGAAAATGCTTGAGGCGTTAGGCACCATACATATAGTTCTGCATTGGGAAATTCATCTTTGAATTGAATTAACGCATTGAATTCCCGTTTGTTTGGTGGAGTACTGCCATCATCTGATTTCATTTCAATAGCAATTAACTTTTTTGTAGTACGTTCTTCAAGAATGAGATCGATCTCCTGCCCGGTGTTGGTGCGATAGTGGTATATATTATAGGACAGCTTTAGAATATGTATCCGTTTAACAACTTCATTTATGATAAGGTTCTCAAATAAATTTCCATATCGATAACTTCTTGTTTTGAGTTCAGTCCTTAACTCTCCATTGAGCGCATTGAGTACGCCATTGTCGAATAGGTAATATTTAGCAGCCTTTTGAAGCTGCTTTCGCATAGAATGCTCCCATGCAGGGATTTTAATTGCAATAAGCGTATCTTCTAATATGGAATAATATTCTTTAACTGTTTTAGACGCTACTCTGATTTGTTTTGAGATTTTGGAAAAATTGACAATGGCCCCGTTTGCCTGGGCAGCCAACTCAAGAAATTTACTGAATGATTCGATGTTGCGTGTAAGCGCCTCTTGTTGAATTTCCTCTTTCAGATAAGTAAAACAATAATTTTCTAAGAACTCCTGTTTAAACGAGTCGTCCGGCTCCATAAAAACTTCAGGTAAAAGTCCATATTGGAGAATTGAATTCAGATGTTTGGTAAAATCAATTTCAGAAGATTGTAGTGTTGGAAAATGGATAAGGAATGCTCTTCCGGCAAGCATATTAGCATTCGCCTTTTTTAATTTTCGTGCAGACGAACCAGTCAAAATAAAAAAGAGTTTACCTTTATATTCCTCTATAAGTGAATGAACCTCATCGAGTAATTGAGGAATTTTTTGAATTTCATCAATGATAACACAAAGGTCCTTTGATTGAGAAAGTTTTTGAATTATCTCATCGCGAAGCACACTAGGATAATTGAGATATCGGGTAAATATTTTCGATTGAAGAAGATCGATATAGAGAAAGTCAAAAGGGTGGTTGTCTGCCATTAATTGGCTTTTAATAAAAGTGCTTTTACCAGTTCCACGTGCTCCAATTAGGAAAAGGGATTTTTTCTTTAAAAGGTATTTCTCAATAGAGATGTTCCGAATAATCATTATTATTTGACCCTATAAGTTAAATTAATAATATTATTATAACATTTAATTTAGATTATTACCATAAAAATAAGCCTTTATTAAGTAAATAATGGATAAAATTAGGTTCTAATTGCCTTTTTTAGCTTAAAGAATTTATAAAGACCTGAAAGCCGGTATTAAGCGGAATTTCGAGGTTTTTGACCCATGCGATTTCCTGGCAGAGAGCCTGCCCCGCACTTGATGCGGGGTTACGCAACATATTCCTGACAGGGTGAGCATCAGGTCAGGTATTATGGCTGGTACTCTAACAAGATG
>JADFYW010000140.1 GCA_015232855.1 Fibrobacteria bacterium | reverse complement strand
CAGGCGTAAGTACATAAAGCAAAATCTTCGGGGGCACATTCAAGGATACCAAGAGCTTCCATTTCTTCAATATCCCCGGCAATACATGCCTTTACAAGGAAATTAGTATGTAAGTCAAGAGTTACCAGCGGATCATATATATGAGAAGCTACGATGGCCCGTCTCTCACCATTAACCTTAGTATCCATTACCCACTTTTTGAGAGGGAGAAGAGCCGAGGCACACATCCGTGAAAAAGAGGGTTTTTTAAAACCGGGTTTAACCCAGCCAAACACTTCTTTTTGACCACCTTCAGGGATACAGGTAACTGTTGAATTATAAAACCCGAGATAACTGCTACTTTCAACTTTTTTACCAGTGAGCACACCACCATTTATGTAGCGAACTTCACCTTTCTCTACGTTTGTTCCCACTACAGAAGAAATACTTGCACCAAGGCGGGTCTTAAAATATTTACGGCCAATAGCAGAAGAACCGGCAAGAGCAACTAAGCGTTCCACGGGTACCTTACCATCCAGTAAAAACCGGCCTATAACTGCAGCATGTTCCGCATTAAGATGCCAAATGATATCACCTTTATTAATGGGGTCAAGCACATGAATATGGGTACCTACATTACCGGTGGGATGAGAACCACTAAACTGGTGAGATTCAACACCCGTTGCACCAGAAATGGCAGCAGCAACCTTTTCAGCGTCAGCTGCAGAACAAAGGTAAACATTCCCGTCTGTTAATCTGCGAAGTGCATTAATACCTGCTTGAAGGGCTTCTTCCTGACCTTCCAGTAACATATTTTTATCAGCGCAATTGGGTTCTGTATCCATGGCTGTAACAAATATTGATTTAGGAGATACCGTAGGGTCAGCAATACGAGAGAAGGGACGTTGAATTAAATAGGGCCATAATCCTGCCACCAAAAGTTGTTTAATAATCTCGGTTTTCTCTGCAAGCTCAATTTCTGATGTTGAGAAGGACTTAAATTCTTCGTATGCTTCTTGTTCAGTAGGTTCTATTACAATTTCAAGTAACCTTCGCTGTGCCCCACGATTGACCTGAATAACTTTTCCACCTGCGGGAGATGTAAACAAAATATCGGGATTGGCGCGACTAGACATTAATTTAGAACCAACTTTTACGTCATCCCCTTCTTTTACTTCAAGCTTAAATTTTTGTCCTTCAAAATCCGGAGGACAAAGGGCTACCCGGTCTGCTTTAGCTGCATCCGCTACTTGTGAGGAAGGTCTGCCATCAACATTCAGATTTCTTCCGTTTTTAATTCTGTGAATTGCCATGCTGTCTCGTATCAGTTAAAGTGATTTAAACAGTAATGAAGATAAACTCATAATTTTTTAAAAAAGTTAATAATGAATTAATTTTTGAGCCGAAAATCTAAATTAAATTTCAGCTTTTAAAAGGCAGTTTGCCAAATTACCAGCCTTTTTTCTTTACCCGGGAAACACAAACCCACAAGAAAAAAATAGCTGTTACGCGGTAATATATTGGGAAAGGTTAATTAGATTCGGGGTGACTGGATTCGAACCAACGACCCCCACGTCCCAAACGTGGTGCTCTAGCCAGACTGAGCTACACCCCGGTATCTGGCCGAAAGATACTACAAGCCGTTCAAGATTTCAATAAGAAGTTAACTAAATTCTGTTCAAAGCTAACCCTTTTCACCGCAAAGACGCAAAGAACACGAACTAACTAGTCTTCCTGAATTTCCGGATTTTCTTCTCCAAGCTGGTGCATGATAAGAGCCTCTTTTCCCACCACCGGAGCGTTTTCCTGAGCCTGTTTGATTTCATCCTCTCTTTTTTCAAGTAATTCAATCACCGTAGCCATCCGGTTCATTATCTGAGACGAACTGTTTAGAGTATTCATATCTTCAACAAACCGACGACATACCTCACGAAATCGAGGATCCTGAACCGTTGCAAGTTTTTCTGCTGCATCAGCGGCTTTATCAATATAGAGTTGCTTAAGAGTGTTATCATTAATCCCCGAAAGAGACTCTAAAATACGTTCTCTATAGGTAAGAATAATCTCCGGATCGCCCACTGCGTCACAAGTCTGTTTCATTCCGAGAATATATGCATGGGTCTGATTTTTAGGAAAATCTTTTGATCCCTTGTTTTTGCTTTTAACCAGGGCATAACGTTGCAGAGCTTTTAAACCATCCCCACTTTGAAGATGTTTGTCTCCTTGCTTTTCATATACTGATTTACATGAAATCAGAAAAAACACGCTTAACAGTAGAGAATAAAATATTTTTACCATTATACTTTGCTCCTGTTGGATTATTCAAGGGTACATTAATTAAATAAAAATTTAAGTATTGTCCCAAAATTTGTCAGTTACTGTAATACAACGGGTATTGTAATGGTCTTATCTTGTATATCAATTTTAACATAACAAAGACCATTTACAAATGTATTTTCTCCCTTAAACAAAAAGGTGTTTAATCCTGGTTCTATGTCTGTGCGGGTAGCATAGAGTTTTATTCCCTTCGCATTCAAAACAGTCATGCTTGTATACACCGATTGAAGTCCGGAAAAACGGATTTCCAGAGCAATATTGCCACCATTAATGTACCCACCCGCAGTAAAATCAAATTGTGCTCTGGTTTGCTTTTTTAGGGTAGAAATTTCACAGCTATTAATCACTGTATCATTCACCACATCAGCTAACATGGAAGCAGGTTTAAAAGAAACATTACAAGAGTCTTCTTTAGCAATCTGACTAACTTCAAGAGGAGTATTAAGAGGGCTCATTACATAGAATTTCACCGTATCGCAATTTCCCTCTGCCCAAATGGTATCAATACCAAATTGTTCCATGATTGAATCAGGAAGCAGCACTCCAGTTGGATAATACGCGGAATAAACCTCAATCAGACAAATCCCCTCATTTTCTGCAGAAGATTTCCGTAGCGCCCCCTGCGAAAAGCCAATCTGAGTAAAAAGAGAAAAAATAACAGCGAAAATAAGCTTTTTCATCATGAACACCTCCTGGAAACCACTGCAATTGTGCAATTGGATTTTTTTTTGTATTGATAATCAAAATATAATCAAATTATCCCATTTTTAGCCTTTTTATTATTGCTAAGAAAAACTCAAAATACTCAAATTCGAGAAGAAAGAAGACCTGTTTTGTGATATAAATCACAATTTCACTTTCCTGGTGTGATCCAGATCATACTCCCTTACATAATTGATTGACCTTTTAACCCTTTTGCCGGTATAATGGAAAGAAGCTGTAAACCGATCTGAGTGAGCACATTTAATGCACAAAGCAATAGAACCTTCACGGAAACTCATTATGAAACAAAAAATCAGTCTCATATTACTGTGTTTTTTTGCCATTATTCAGGCAGATTACACCGGAATTGTTGATTTAACCAACAGTTCCTTTGAAAAAACCGCATTTTACGGAAGCGGCGACCAGGTCTATATACAGGTAAACGACCCTGATCTTGATACCACAGGAAATATCGACACGGTTATGATCCAGCTACAGAGCGCTAGTGAACTCACCTGGGAAAATGTGAAGCTCATTGAAACCGGTACTTCAACTGACATCTTCCATGGCTCTATCGTGCTTGACGTTGGCAACACCCCATCTGCTGACGGTCTCCTCCAGGTAAATTTCGGCGATTCAATTGTGGCTAGTTATGACGACGAGAAAGACGACTACGGCTCTGCTATTACTACAACAACCAAAGCTATTTTTGCAAACACCGTTGTGGATTCAATTAACACCACTACTCACTGGACCATTTCAGGCAGCCCTTATCTCATAACTCAGGATATAACCATTCCCACCAACGATACGCTCTATGTGTATCCCGGTGTTGAGGTACGCTTTCTTGTGGATCCCCAGGACCGCACACAATTGAATGCCTACGGCGTCATCATAGCAGATGGTACTGTCGACAGCGCAATCACCTTCACTTCCAACTCCTATACACCAAACAAAGCTGATTGGCAGGGCATTCAATTATACAATCAAAATCAGAATCTCCTGAATTATTGCAACATCGAATACACACTCTATGGTATAGAAATCAAAACAGAGCTCGATACCAATTCCATTATCAACCATTCCATTATCAGAAACGCCAGTTCCCACGGTATTTACTTAAAAAGTAACACTTCTCTTAATATCAAAAATTCAATAATCGACAGCTGTAGCGGAAGCGGTATTTTTGGTGAATGGCGCAATATGCCAAATATTGTAATACAGAACACCCTCATCAGGCACAACAACAGTTCCGGCATATATCTTCGACCCAGTTATGTAAACTGTGAAGTTATTATCACCAATGATAGTATTACCGGAAATAATCAGGAAGGAATATACCTTGGTATTTTCTACGGTGGGGCCAATCTCACCGGTACCATAAAACATAATTTTATTGCAAATAATAATTACAATGGCCTCAGCTTTGTTGCCAGCGAGACGGATAACGAAAGTACCCCGCTGGTTGACAGCAACATCATCACCGAAAATGGTTATAATGGTATTGTATGTGAAGCATATGCATTCCCGGTCATTTCAAACAATACCATCACTAATCACATTAATAATCCCGGCATTGCTCTGAGGTTTAACGAGCAATACTGGACAGAATCAAAATACAGTATTTCTTACAACACCATCACCGGCAACCAATACGGTATTTATCTCGAATACTGGTCCCGCATTGCGGCACAATACAATGGACTATACGACAACATATCTTCCGATGTACATAACAACACATCTAACCCACAAGACTGTCGCTATAACTACTGGGGGCCGGAAGCCACTGACAGTATGAATATCGG
The DNA here is from genome assembly GCA_015232855.1 of Fibrobacteria bacterium. Classification (GTDB taxonomy): domain Bacteria; phylum Fibrobacterota; class Fibrobacteria; order UBA11236; family JADFYW01; genus JADFYW01. The sequence goes on along the minus strand of JADFYW010000140.1, from coordinate 7,462 downwards.
CGGAAACCCAAAGCAAATTTCAGGGATCTATGATTACTATGACGATAATGCAAGAGGAGAAGTGAATTATGCTAACTGGATGCTTTCCGCAGGTGACAATGTACCGCCATCGTTCATATCATTACCAGTTACTACTAGCGCCAAAGATTCTTTATACCATTACCAGGTATATGTGACAGATTACAATAATGACCCTATAACGTTCAGTCTGGTTACTAATCCGGATGGTATGACCATTAACAGTTCTACCGGATTAGTCGAATGGACTCCTGATTCGTCAGGAGATTATAATGTGACGGTCGCGTCCACTGATACAGCATCAGCGACTTCATATCAAAATTATACACTTTCGGTTTTCACTAAAACTTATACCGGAATTTTGGAACTGGTGGACGGAAGCGGCAATTCTGCTTTTAATTACAAAACCAGTGACACCGTTTATGTAAAAGTAACAGACCCGGATATGAACAATTCTTCTAATGTCGTCGACCAGGTTGAAGTTAAACTTACCAGCGCCACCGAAACCACTCCCGAAGTGTTGACGTTGCATGAAACAAATATCAGTACCGGCATCTTCACTGGTTTTATTCTCTTTGATACACTTGGCTCCCCTACCCAGGACGGCGAACTTGAAATCAAATTTAGTGAACAACTCCATGTCGAATACACTGATTCTACCGATGACAACGGATACCTGAATATCCTTGAAGATGATGCTACATTAGGTAATATCTGGTCAGGGACGCTTAATGAAAACACTATTTGGGAAAACTCAGAAAACCCCTATTTCATCCAGGGCAATTTTTCCATTGCTTCAGGAGCCACCCTCACCATTAACCCCGGTGTGGAAATCCGATTTTTAGAAGAACAAAGCTCAATGATGAGTGTTTATGGAAACTTAGCAGCTGAAGGTACATCTTCTGATAGTATCATTTTCACATCAGCAGCATCTACGCCTTCAACAACCGACTGGCGTGGTATTTATATTCATAATGCAAGCCACAGCAGTTTCCGCTACTGTGCCTTCCGGTATGCAGAAACCCCTATTCGGTTTTACGATCTCACCTCATCCTGGTCCGCTCAAATAAAGCACTGCCTTTTAGAGAAAGCCTCCAGTTATGCGGTACATTATTCAATAAACACCGTTTCATCACCCGATACAACACTAGAAATCGTCATAGACAGTTCTCTCATTATCGGTAATGACAATAATACCGCAATTCATTTGAGCACGTCATCTTATAAAACAAGCGGATTTCCCAAATTTAAGATACATCATAGTACGCTTCAGAACTGGAGTCAGGTTTTTACGGTTTACAACTCGTATATGTCCGGCTATAGCGTTGGTAGTCTTTATATCACCATTAGTGATAATACTATTAACAATTGTGCCAACGGATTTACCTTTTCAAACCCTTCTAACGATAACGGTTATTTTAGAATTGCCGGGAATGATATACAGGTGTTAAATCAGGCCTTCCAAATAACAGTTTCTATGCCTACCTTAATAATTGCCAATAACACTATCTCTGGAGAAAACAGTTCCACCGGTATATATCTCACAGGCAGTCTTGATTCCATTTCATTGAATACCATAAATGGATTTCAAAATGGTATAAGCTGCAGCAATAACAGTACGGTAATATACCGTAACAATTTTATTGATTGTAACTATGGTCTGTACAACCAGACACAGGATAACATCAATGCCCAATTCAACTTTTGGGGAGTATCAGCCACTAACGAAATGAATTCTGGCGGTAACCCAAAGAATATATCTGCAATTTTTGACAAATTTGATAACAGTTATCAGGGCGAAGTAAATTACTCCGGATGGCTTGCTTCTGAAAATGCTGAGCCGCCAACAATAGCAACTTCTGCTCGTATCTATCTTGAGAAAAGCAATACTCGTGATGACGCATCTGCCTTTTCTATTAGCGATACCATATTTGCGGTTATCACTGACGATGATGAAAACGCGAATAGCGGAGCTATCGATGTCATAGAAGCGACCTTTACCAGCACCACAGAATCCTCCGGGGAAAAACTAACATTCCTGGAAACTGATATAAATAGTGGAGAGTTTAGAGCATTTATTTTATCTGATCATATCAATGCCGCAACTACTGATGGCGTTCTGCAGATAAAATCCGGTGAAGAAATCACCTTCAGCTATGTGGATACCACCGATGATTACGGCAACCAGATTACTTTGACCCAAACTGCTATGTTTGGAAATATTTGGTCAGAAAGACTGGATTCCAATACAATCTGGACAAAAGCAGAATCCCCATACATTATTAACCAATATCTGCAAATCGAAACCGGAATAACCCTCACGATTGAACCAGGTGTAACAGTTAAATTTATCGAGAATGACGGCGGTCAGATATCTGTTTATGGTACATTAAACGCTATTGGCACATCTTCAGATAGTATCATTTTTACCTCTGCGGCCCAAACACCTGCAGTAGGCGACTGGAATACCATATACATATACAATAACAGTAATACCCGTTTTAATCACTGCGCATTCCGATATGGAAACAATGCTATTAATTACAGTAATCTACAAACACCCTGGTCTTCTGAAATCAAAAACTGCCGCATTGAGAAGTTATCCAGTTATGGCATTTATTATACAACACATAATTATACCGACCCGGATACTTCTTTAGAACTGATAATTGACAGCACTCTGTTTATTGCTAATAATTCCTCTACTGCTGTTTACTTGGGCAGTTCTTATGACTATCAGTCTATGCAAACAGGAAAATTTGTAAAATTTCGCTTAAGCAATTGTACCTTTGACGGTTGGAGCCAGGTCTTTTCTCTCACAAATAATTATATGCCTAGTTACAGCGTTGGTCCTCTTTATATGAATATAACCAATAATCATTTCATCCAATGTACAAATGGATTTACCTTTTCCAGTCCTTCGGATGATAAAGGATACCTCAATATTTCAGGCAATGATTTCATCGTTTCTAACCAGGCATTTAGTATAAGCACAAAACTTCCTATTTTGAAAATCACTAATAATGTTATAACCGGAACCAAAGGTGATGGTATTTACCTCAATGGCACAATAGACTCACTGTCATCAAACAGCTTTTCCGGATTTGATAACGCTATCAGGTACTTAAATGGCAACACCCCCATTTACCGTAACGATTTATCCGGTTGTACCTATGGACTCTATAACAGTTCTTCACAGGACGTAGATGCAAAATTCAATTTCTGGGGAGAAAGTACCACAACTCAAATGAATGAAAGCGCAAATCCTAAAAACATTTCTGTTATTTATGATGATTTTGACGATGAATCAAGAGGCCAGGTTAATTATTCTGGCTGGCTTGCTACTGCAGGTGCAGAACCCCCTGCGATAAAGACAACGGCTAATGTAACATTGGTGAACACTAACTCAATTCCTACATCTACGTTTGCTATTGGTGATACAGTTTTTGCCATAATCACTGACAGTGACAGAGATAAGAACAGCGGAGCTATAGATGAAATCCAGGCCACCTTTTCCAGTACAACGGAAACTTCTGGTGAAACAGTTACCTTCCTGGAAACCGGTTCAAACACCGGTACATTCATTGTTTCAATTCTCACCGATAATATGGGTTCAGCCAATACAGATGGCATACTGCAAATCCAATCCGGTGAAGAAGTCACTTTGACCTATGTTGACAGCACTAATGATTATGGAAATCAGGCAACACTGACTACAAAAGCCATTTATGGTAATATCTGGACTGGCAACCTCAGCTCTAATACGACCTGGACTAAGACAGGTTCCCCTTACCTTGTCTATCAGACTTTAACCATCCCTTCCGGTTTAACCCTTTCCATTGAGCCTGGCGCTACCATTACATTTCTTTCTGATAATAGTAGCCAAATCACCGTAGATGGAACTCTTGAAGCTATGGGAACCCCATCGGATAGTATCACCTTTACATCAGCAGCTGCTTCACCTTCAGCCGGTGATTGGAATGGGATTGTTATACACAATTACAGCCAGACTAATTTTGTTTATTGTGCATTTCGTTATGCCAATATAGCCCTCTTATTTAGAAATCTACAATCATCCTGGTCCTCTGAAATTAAGCATTGCCTGATAGAGAACTCAGCCAAATTTGGCGTGTGCTACTCAACCAATAATTATTTAACTCCTGATAGTTCTTTAAAACTGATTATCGATAGTTCGCTTTTTGTGGGAACGGGTAATGATACCGCAGTGTATCTGGTAAGCTCTTTTGATTATCAATATATGCAATACGGAAAATTTTCACCATTTCAATTATCCAATTGTAATTTACAAAATTGGAAAACCGCTTTCACTGTTTCTGGTTTTGACATGAATCAATTTCCCGGAGGTTCCGGCGAAGTAAAATTTTCTGTTGAAAACAATACCATTACCAATTGTAATACGGGATTTGCTTTCTCCAGCTATTCCGGTACCAGCGGTTATTTAAATATTCTAAACAACAATATTCAAGTTACCAACCAGGGATTTTATCTGGCAAAGTCATTCCCAGTGCTTCTTATATCAGGTAACACCCTAACGGGCCCGGGCAGTGATGGAAACGGTATTTACCTCAGTGCCACCCTTGATTCTATTTCCCTAAACACCATTACTGGATTTCAGAATGCAATTAATTTTTATTCCAGTGACGCAGTTATCTACCGAAACAATCTATACAATTGCACCTATGGAATATACAACAATGCGTCCGGAAAATATGAAGTTGACGCACGGTTCAATTTCTGGGGCGAAAGCGCTACCTCTGAGATGAATACCGGAGAAAATCCAAAAAACATTTCTGTAATATATGATTGGTATGATAACTATATGTATGGAAAAGTGAACTATGCAGGCTGGCTCTCCACAGCAGATGCGGAACCACCCGCAGTTAGCAATACCAATGCTAATATCTGGTTTAATGCAGCAACCTATACCCTATCAGATTCCATATATTTAACAGTCTCCGATGATGACCAGAACACAGACAAAAACAATCTCGATTATATTCAGGTTAATATTTCCAGCCAAACAGAACCTAACGGTGAAACCGTTACTTTAACCGAAACCGGCAGTAGCTCTGGCCAATTTGTGGGAAGCGTTGCCAGCGATGCAATTGGTACAGCCTCAACAGACGGTATCATACAAGTTCGTTCAGGTGAAAGTCTCTATCTTAGCTATATAGACCAGACAAATGAATACGGTAATACTGATACCCTGACAACAGAAGCACTTATTGGTAATATCTGGTCAGGAACACTGAAAGGAAATACCACCTGGACAAAATCATTAAGTCCTTATCTTGTTTTCGGTACGTTAACAGTGCCGGATAGTTTTTCGCTAACAATTGAACCAGGAGTCACCATCAAGTTCGCCAAAGGTGAAGGTTCAGGCATGACAATTTACGGAACCCTAAATGCAACGGGCACCACTACAGATAGTATTACATTCACCTCTATCTCTGACGCCCCCTCTCCTGGTGACTGGAATGAAATACAGGCTGTGTTTAATACTAATACCAGATTGGAATACTGTAATATTCAATATGCTTCATCAGCACTTTCAATCACCGATCTGGAAGATTCCTGGAGCATACTAGTGCGTCATACAACGATATCAAATACATCCTCACCAGCAATCCAATATTCAAGCAGCCGATCTACACCAAACCCCTCCCTGGAAGTTATCATTGACAGTTCGTTTTTTAGCGGAACAAATAATAAAAACAACGCTCTGCAATGGAGTGGTTTCATGGGAGCGTCTGCTAATGTAAAGTTCTTGCATAATACGGTTACCGGATGGCAAAGGGCGGTAAATATTGGGCCACATTATTACAGTTATCCCCTTCAAGTAACCATTAGCGGTAATCTTGTAACGAATTGCCAGGAAGGTGTCAACATATCAAATAATTACTTCGAAAATTCAGCAGCAATTGCAATCATAAACAATAATTCCTTTACCGTAACCAGTTCGGGAATCAGTCTACAAGAGACCAATTTTCCCACAAAAATATTCGGCAATACCTTTTCCGGACCTGATATAAATTCGGGTAATGCTATAAATGCAAACGCCGAGATAGACACTATAAAAGACAACTCCTTTTCAAATTTTTATGTGGCCATTAACCTGGAAACAGGGCCAGCCACCGTCCGTGGCAATAGTTTTGAAAATGTTTCCATAGCAATAGATAACAAAATAAGCAAATCTGTTGATGCCAGATACAATTACTGGGGAACAACAGCAACAACAGAGATGGAAGAAGGAACTAATCCAAAAGACATTTCTATACTTACTGATTACTATGATGACTCCTACCGTGGTGAAGTCAATTACGCTGGCTGGCTCGATTCTGCCGGAGCTACGCCACCCACTATCTCTAATACATCAGCAGATATTTCCCTTGTTGCTATTGGAAAATCTGATACCGTTGAAACAGTCTTTTATAGCTTGGGTGATACCATTTACGTGGAAGTATATGACCCAGACGGAAACACCGCTTCTGACGCAATAAACCAAATTGAAGTAAGCTTTACCAGTACGGTTGAAACCAGTGGTGAAAAAATATTCATCAATGAAACAGGACTCAATTCAAATGTGTTCTTTGGTTATATAGTAACTGAAGTGAACGGTTCTGCTACTGCAGATGGAATACTGCAAATTGTCTCTGGGGAAAATGTAGGAGCATCTTATCTTGATTCGGCCAATGATTATGGTACGCAATCTCTTATAAAAGCATCTGCCACTATTGGAAATATCTGGACTGGAGTCTCTGATTCGAATACCGTTTGGACTAAATCCCAAAGTCCTTATCTTGTTCAGGGTGTATTGATTATTCCTCATGTTCATTCACTTACTATTGAACCCGGCGTTGTGGTTAAATTTATACCTGAAACCAATGCGGGTATTTCTGTATGGCCGAGCGCTTCATTAAACGCCATGGGCAACAGTACTGACAGCATAAAATTTATTTCCTCCGCAACAGAGCCCTCAGCGGGTAATTGGCAGGGTATCAAAAGTTTAGGAGGTACTATAAACTTTAAGTACATCGTAATTCATCATGCTGTTGATGCAGTAACTATCAATATGAACAATTCTTTACCATCCATGTTAATCAGGCATTCCTTATTTAAAGATAACAGTTCTCACGCCCTTGCTTTCAGGGGGAAAACCGCATCACAGGACTCCGCAAACGCCTTGATAATCGACAGCTCCCTGTTTATTGGCCAATATACACATAATGCATTTCAATTTTCCGGACAAGGCAGTAATCTTCCAAGAACAATAATTGCGAATAACACTTTTTCAGCCTGGCAAACTGCTATTTCTATGACTGATGTATATTCTGATTCAAGAAGTTATTTTCTTAATGTTAAAATAATACATAACACCATTACCAGTTGTAATGACGGTATCCAACTTAACAATTTTACTGGC
>JADFYW010000013.1 GCA_015232855.1 Fibrobacteria bacterium | reverse complement strand
AAAATTCGTGAAAGATGACTTTAAGATCTTTGTTTTTTGCCCTGCGGGAATAGTTGGTAAGAATAAATCCATTGGGATGTATAATAGTGCCTGTGTTCATAAACTCCAGATGATAACCCTGGCCTTGAATGGTACCCAAAGTACAAATGGTGATAACTGCCGGCTTAAGTAATGTGGCGTTCCGGGCAAACTGGTTCTGACCTGCCTGCATAGGTACACCCACCGCAACACCCTGGTTAGGAAAGGTGGGGAGTACAGCCGGTGTTTCGCGGGAAGCGGTAACCGGTAAATTATCCAGGATATCTCTTGGGCTGTCTTCTCCAAAGAAAAACCAGGCCGTAGCTACAACAGTAAAAACAACAATGGATATGCTCCAGGATAAAATTTCTCTTTTTTCTATTCTCAGTTTCATTAGTATTTGATATTTTCCCGATGCAGGTCATTGTCCGGCTTGACCGGACAATCCAAACCAGGTTTTTGACACAGGTTGGTGTACTGGATTACCCGGTCAAGCCGGGTAATGACATTTACAGTCGTTTGTTTTATTAAAAATTGAATACTTGCCATATGTTTAGTTTATGAGTAGTTCTTTTGCTTTGGACAAATGTTTTTCTTTGCCCGTCTGATGATATTTTCTGTAGAAATGGGCTGCCTGTAACATGTTGTCTACCAGGTGCAGGCGATCTTCTTTGAATTTAATATTGTCTTCTTTGTTTAGATGGTTTTGGAGCGCTGTGGTTATGGCAATGGCCTGGCCGTCAATAGAGTCGATTTCTGCCATGGGAAGGATGCTTAGTTCATAAGCCCTCTGGCTGTAATCCAGTGCTTGTTTTACCAATTTGAGTTCTGTTGCGATATTTATGCTTTGGGCGATAGCGGGTTTGGCAGGGGATGTTACCATATCGACTGAAGGACGTCTGGTTTTATTTGGTTTTTTATAAACTTTATACTTTGCTTTTGTAAGGGAATGGGTAAGGTCAATCTGTTTGCTGGTAAACCAGAATAAGCCTCTTACCCCTGTTGCAAAAAACTTTGAGCCGATAAAAACTCCGGCACCGGCAACAGATATACTCTTGGACAGGGTCTTCCCGAACATACCCACAATATCGCCTTTTGAATAAAGTTTTTCTGCCATAATTACTCAACTAATAAAGAATCTGATTTATCAAGGACAGGTTTGCCGGCGTTTTTTGAAGCAAAATAATCATGGGGTTCAAAGCCATAGATCCAATTAAAAAAACTGGAGGGGAATGTGACTACCAGCGTGTTATAGTCCATTACATAGGCAATGTGCTTATCCCGCATAGAAGCAATACGGTTTTCGGTGTCTTCTAGCATACCCATAAGGTCCTGAAAACTCTGAGTTGCTTTGAGGTCGGGATATTGCTCAGAAAGAGCCACTAGTTTGGACATGACATTATCAATGTCTGATTTGACTTTGGCCTGGTTTTCGAGCTCGTATTCTTTTGCGAGCTTTTCTGCCGACTCGAGAATGGAGCGGGTGTTGGATACATGGTGAAAAAGTTCCCTCTCGTGTTGCGCATAATCTCTGGCTACTTTGATAAGATTGGGGACAAGGTCGTTTCTTCGTTGATATTCTTTTTCTATCTGGCTGGTTTGGGCCTTAATGTACTGATCAAGAGTAACAAATTGGTTGTAATAGATGATACCATAGGCCATTACAAGGTGCCATACGACAAAGATAATGATGCCTACTACAAATAGCGTTCTCACATTTTTGTTTTGGAGAAAGGAAAAGACAGACTTTTTCCCTTTTTTACCAGGAAGTTTCTTTTCGCTTAGCTCTTCGCCGTAGAGTCGTTTTACTTCGTCGCCAATATTGCTCATTATTTACCCGTTGTTAATCCTTCTCCAACGCTATAGCTTTTTTAAAGCATTTTATAGCCTCATCATGTTTTTCATTTGAATCGTACAAAAAACCCAGTGAGAAATGATATTTGGGTACATAAGGGTTTATTTCAATGGCCTTTTTAAAATGTTCGATTGCTTTGTCGACATTTTTGAGTTTGTCATAGTTTACACCCAACTGGTAATGCACTTTTGCGTTGTCCGGGTTTAGTTTTACAACAGTTTCAAGAGAATCAACGGCTTTTTTGAAATCTTCTTTATCGGAGTGAATTTTACTGATGTATAAATAATTGCTTACGGTAGGGCCCAATACATTTGCTTTTTCGAGGAGGGGAAGGGCTTTTTCTGGTTCGCCGGTTTTGTAATAGGCTTGCCCGAGTTTACTGGCTATTTTACCATCTTCGGGGTTTAGCTCCACTGCTTTTTTAAGCAGATTGATGGCACGTACTCCGTCACCTTTTTTGGTCAGGGTGTCGCCAAGGCTTTTGTATAATTCAGAAGTTTCAGAATTGTCGAGTTGGACAATTCCTTTGTACCCGTCTACCAGTTTCCGTCCTACAGAGCGGGCTTTGATAAGCACGGTGTTCATGGTCATGGAAAAATTAGGGTTCATAGCTTATTCCGCCTTTAATCTTTTTTGGAAAGGTGATTTTGTAAATTTTTTTTAACAAGAGTTTTAAGATCCTGCAGATTTATGGGTTCGCCAATGCTGCAGAGGATATTACGTTGGATTATCTTTTTTTGTAAATCGTCAGAATATTTTTGTAGCAGTACGACTATGGGAATATTATGCCCGGATTTTTGCTGGATAATGTCGATGGTTGAAAATGAATCGATATCGCTCAATGACTCGCTTAGCACAATCAGGAACACATTCTGATTTTTTTTGGTTTCTGAAATTACCCGCTCTCCAGTAGTGAAGCATTTTACTTCAATATCAAGGTCCTCAAGAAAGTTATTGAGACTGCTGTGGAACTCTGCGTTTTTGTCGCCAAGGATCAGAGCGGGAATTGTTTTTTCTGTGTTCATACTTTATCTAGTTAATAAACTCATAAGCAATAATTGTGCCCGAAAAACTTAAATTCATGATATGATGATGTTTTTGTTGAATTTCAGCTTTTTTGTCTTTTTGTTTTAGTTTATTTCTAAATTAATACGTATCAATTAACTATTAGATGTGATTTCTAAATTGAAAAGATATTAATTTTTAAAAAACTTGTGCTTAATTTATTGAATCAAGCGCATATTTTTCTTTTCTTTCGTAACTTCTCATAAAACAACACTTTATAATTGTCCTAAAAAGAGCACAAAAGTGCTTTAAAACACACAAAATATTTTTCTTCTGATTTTTAATGCGCTCTTTGTTGTAAAATTCTAATTCATAGTAAGTTATGCAATATCGGGCAGGTTGTCCGGTTTCTCTTGTTTGTAAGTCTTTAAAAAATAAGGCTCTATAGATTTTAATAAGGAATTGTACTATGAGTACTCCAATAATGGCAATTGATTTGGGAACCACAAAGGTGTGCGCACTCATTGGCTCTGTCGCAGAAGACGGTGCTCTTAAAATTATGGGTGCGGGAGTGGAGCCGGTAGAAGGAATGCGCAAGGGCGTCATTATTAACATTGATAAAACCATGCACGCGGTGAGAAACGCCATTGAACAAGCGCAGCTTATGTCCGGGATTACTCTCCATGAGGCCTATGTGAGTATTTGTGGTGAACACATTTATAGCATGAACAGCCGTGGTGTGGTGGCTGTGAGTCGGGCGGACAACGAAATAACAGACGTTGATGTGAGCAGGGTGATTGATGCGGCCAGAGCGGTGGCTATTCCTATGGATAAAGAAATAATATTCCTTACTCCCCGGGATTTTATTGTAGATGATCAGAATGGTATTATGGAGCCTGTGGGAATGTCTGGGGTACGACTTGAGTCGCAGATACATATGGTTATTGGTTCGGCTTCTTCGCTACAAAATATATACCGGAGCATGGAAAAGTTGGGCATTATGGTTGCGGGTATCGCAGTATCTCCGGTGGTATCCTCTTTGTCTGTACTGGATGACGATGAAAAAGAACTGGGAGTAGCTGTTGTGGATATCGGCGGCGGGACCACAGATATATCGGTGTACCTTGATTCTACTGAGTTTTATACTTCTTGTATAGGACTGGGCGGGAAGACGGTGACCAGTGATCTGGCGGTGGGTATTAGAACGCCTTTGGACAAGGCTGAAGAAATTAAAAAGCTCTATGGCAGTTGTTCCCTGAAAGACCTCAGAAAAGATGAAATTATAAACGTACCGGGAGTGGGTGGCCTGGGGGCCCGGGAGATAACCCGTAGTATTATTACATCTATTATAGAACCCCGTATGCGGGAAATATTTTCTCTGGTGTATAGTCAGCTCCAACGTCAGCAGGTACTCGACCGCCTTGGAGCCGGCCTGGTATTAACTGGCGGCTGCGCCTTACTTGAAGGGGCGGCTGAGTTGGCAGAAGATATCTTTAACACACCGGTTAAAGTTTCTGGCCCTCTTAATGTTAAGGGTATTGTGGACGCGGTAAGTGGTCCTACCTTTGTAACAGGGACAGGTCTTTTACGCTATGCTGCCTTATCAAACGAGCGAACAGGCAAATCCAACAAGGAAAAAGCAAGTAGTGATAATATGAAAAATATTTTCAAAAAAGTAGGCGCCTGGGTTAAGCAGTACGTGTGATTTATTAAAATCTTTTTACGGTTCGTTTAACCGTTTTTGCTACATCTCGCAGGGCACTTCCCAGTATTGATGTTTTTCTTCTGGCACGCCTGTTGAGGATTTCCATGCAGACGGCACCGACAAATACACCCGCAATAACCAGCTGAATGCCTTTCATAGTTTCTCCTATTCAAAGAATCTGATATGTAGATATTATACACCCGTTTTTAACCGGGATCAAGGAAAATTATTATCCCTATCCTATAATTCATCTATAATTAATTGCGTATTAACGTAATGTATGGTATAATTTTCTTGTTGAATTAAAGAAAGAACTGTAACGTGGAAAAGAAAACATATAAAGCGGGTGACAATATATTTGAAGAGCATACAGAGGGGGAGTATCTCTACATTTTTTTAAAGAGGTGATTGAATTAATAAAGGTTCAATTTATTTTGTCCAGGAATCGTTTCATGGCGTCATATTCTTCTGGGTGCATGGCATCTTTATATTTTTTTTCGACCCGGTGACCAATATTTATAGCTGCCTTTATGGCATTTTCTCTCACAAGTTTTTCTTTGTCTTGTAAGCCCTGTTCTATAAAACCAATGAACTTTTTATCGGATTCTTCACAACACTCTCCAACGGCCCAGAGGGCACTGGCACGCATCAGAAAACTTTCTTCATTAGTCATCATTTCTTTGAGAAATTCATATAACTCGATTTTATCATAACCTAAACCCCAAAGGGCCTTAATTGCATTGGCCCTCACCCGGTTGTTGGCGTGGGTTGCGTGGTCGCGTAATACGGTCAGGAATTTTTCGGAAATAAGGTTCTCAATAACTTCAATACAGTTTGCTACTACCCGATTATCAGAGTCGTTTAAAAAACGGAATATTTGTTCAATATCCACATTGTTGAAATTGTATTGCATCATGGAAACTGCGGTGGCGCGTACTTTGTCGTCTTTGAATTTCTCCACCTGATTAACCATTTTTTTGATTTTAACATCGTTTTCAATGAGCCCGAGGATTTTTATTGCGTTCATCCTTGCGCTGTGTTCACTGGACTCAAGCTGGGCCAATAAGGTATCTACCAGGGTGGGATCAAGAGTTTTGAGAACGCTCACCAGTTTTTTGCGGGATTGGCACGAAATTTCGCCGAATTTCTGGGTAAGAGCCCGTTTGATAATACTGGCTGCGGCCTTTATACCTGCGGCTTTAATATCCGCGTCATCAAGGTGGACTAATTTACCGAGAATGGGCTTTAAATGAGGTAAATTGCCTTTTTTCTCTAAATAACCAAGTACAACCTTGATATCCACCAAATTTTGACTCTGCAGTTTAGTGGCTATTTCTTGTTCGTCCATAATGTCCGGTTAGGGTGAAAATATTCTTGAATCTAATATTTCAGTTAAATTATAACCAGTAAATTGAATCTATGTCAATCTAATTAGTACCTGTTCAAAATACACACACATTTGAATGCCACCGGAGCCATGATGACGGAAAGGTGGCCAAAGTACGCAGAGGACACGCAAAGGATTTTATTTTAAGGTTCCTCAGCAGAATTTGTGGGTAAGAAAAGGTAAAGAAATATCAAGATTTATAAATGCCTTCTCCCCTTCGCTCCCCCGGGAGTCCGGGAACGAGAAGGGGATCAAAGGGGAGAGGGCTGGCTATACACAAAAGGCATTAATTAAACAGAATAAGGATCAAAGAGATCGTCCTGGCTAAAAAAAATCAGGAAAATGATTTTGCTGAGATGTTTAACTTCTTCAAAATATGATACAGAGAAGTACGGTTAATGCCCGCGTGTTTGGCGCAGAGGGGGACGTTTCCTTTATACTGTCTGAGCAATTCTATAAGATAATCTTTTTTGGCGGATTCCATAAAGCCATCCAGATTGAGTTTTGTGTCTGGTGCTTTTGGTGTTACTTGTGCCTGTTCTTGTAATTTTAGTGGCAGGTCATTTGTGGTTAGAATACTTCCGTTGCTGAGGATGCAAATTTCCTGCAGGGTATTTTTAAATTCCCGAACATTACCCGGCCAGGGGTATTGTTGGAAACGCCTAATGACTTCTTTATCAATACCTTCGATATGTTTCATCCCGGTCCTATTGAATTCTTGTATAAAGACTTCGGTGAGGGCGGGGATATCCTCCTGGCGATCTTTAAGTGAAGGAACTTCAATTTTTACTGCGTTGAGTCGGTAATAGAGGTCCTCCCGGAAAGAACCTTGTGCCACGAGTTGCTCAAGGTCTTTGTTGGTAGCTGAGATGAGACGGACATTGATGTCTATCTCGTTCTTACCGCCAATTCTCCTGATTTTGCCTTCTTGTATAACCCTTAATAATTTAGCCTGTAGTTCAATATTGAGGTCACCTATTTCATCCAGGAAAAAGCTGCCTTCATGGGCCCATTCAAAGAGGCCCTTTTTGGTTTGGTTCGCACCGGTAAAAGAGCCCTTTTCAAAACCAAAGAGTTCGCTTTCCAGCAGATTGTCGGGTAGTGACGGACAATTAATGGTGATAAATTCATTATTATTACGATAACTCTCCTCATGTATAGCACGGGCGACCAGCTCCTTGCCAACACCGGTGTCACCGGTTATCAACAAACTCACATCTGATTTGGCGATTTTTGAAAGCAGGCCCCAGACCTGTTTCATAGCGGGACTGTTCTTGATTATCTGCGGTTCGCCCTGTTGCTTAGAAGAAGTAACTGATTGTCCTTGTTTCCCGGGCTTGAAAATATCATCGGCAATATGATTGAGAAACGAAATGTCCAGGGGCTTTTGGATAAAATAGTCCACACCTATCTTTTTTGCTTTCCGTTTGATACTGGCACTGTTTGTTACACCGGTCATGAGGACTGTATGTATGTTAGGGAATTGGTCGCGGATTGTTTTAATGAGGGTGAGCCCGTCTATGCCAGGCATTTTGTAGTCTACAATAGCAAGCTGGTATTTGTTTTGTTTAAGATTATTGAGGGCATGTTCAGCAGAGAGATATATGTCTGTGGCGTATTCTTTTTCGTTTAGCAGCTCCTGGAGTAAAGTAGAGAGGAATCGATCATCATCCACCACCATGATAGCCGGTTGCTTTTTTGTGGATTTTGTTTTTCCACTCTTAGCGGAGTCCACGGCTGGTTTTTTTACCGGAGAGGCCGGGTGGAGCTGTAAAAGTTCTTCTTTAATTTCGCCAAGTTCCATCAGGGCTTCAATTTCATTGAGCAAATCTTCGGGATGGATGGGTTTGTTCAAATAACGTACACCGTGTTTCATTATTTCGAGTGTGTCTTTTGAGGGAGCGTATCCACTTAATAAGACCACCTTAACATCGGGGTTAAGGTCGTGAAGTTTGAAAAAACATTCTCTGCCTGTCATTTCGGGCATTATCATGTCCAGGACCACCACTCCAATGCGTTCCTTGTTTTTCTGGTAATATTCCACTGCTTGTATCGCACTGGTAAAAACCTGATAATTGAAGCCGCTATCTTCCAGGACACTGTTATACATCTCTCCCATTAATTCATCGTCATCTATAAGGATTACTTCTTTATGAGAATGAGTGAGGGATCGCAAGGGTGGAAGTGATTTTTGTATACGACGGTGGGCACTTATGCTGTGCCAGGGCAGGTATAAATGAAAGGTAGAACCTTGTCCTTCTTCACTCTCAACTTCGATTTTTCCGTTATGGCTTCGCAGCACCCCATAGGCACTGGCCAACCCAAAACCGGTTCCCTTCTCTCCTTTGGTAGAAAAGAAAGGCTCAAAAATATGCTTGAGGTTTGCTTTACTTATACCGGTGCCTGTATCGGTGATAGATATCTTAACATAACGGTGATGTTTTGAGGTGTCTTCTTTGAGATTTACCACTTCTGTTGTGAGAGAGATGGAGCCGCCATGGGGCATTGCCTGCCTGGCATTGGCTACGATATTCAATACAATATTTTGAATTTGTGCCTGGTCGCAAAAGCCGGTAGCGCTTTTAGAGGTGAAAAATGTTTGCAGAGTAATGTTTTTTTCTATGGTGTGCGTAAGGATGTTTAACGTCTCTTCCAGGAGCTCATGATAATCGGTATCTACGTTATTAAAAATGCCTTTACGGGCAAAGGCCATGAGTTTGTTGGTGAGATCACTTCCTCGTTCACAGGCTTTGTTGATAAAGCCCGCATATTTTTCGAGGGCTGATTGTTCGCCTCCTTTAGCCATTTTTTGGGAGAAGCCCAGGATGGCCCCCAGGATGTTATTAAAGTCGTGGGCAATCCCACAGGCCAGGGTGCCAATAGATTCCATCTTTTGCAGCTCAAACTTACGGCGCTCCAGCTCTTTTTTTTCTGACAAGTCGGTGAATGTCTCTATTAAGCCAATTTTTTCGCCGTCGCTTCCAAAATAGGGGACCGTTTGGAGAAGACAATTGAGCTTTTTTCCACTTGGGAGCGTTACTTCTAATTCGTTTTTAATTGTGTTGTTTTCATTGGATATTCCCTGCATGGGGCAGGTTTTTGTTCCGCATAAAGGATTGGGGACAACATCATGACAATCCGCGCCAATTACATTGCTTGCATCCATCTCAAACAGTTCACAAAAAGAAACATTGGCCCGGATAATTTTAAAGTTATTGTTTACGATGCAAGAGGGGACAGCAAGGTTAAAGAGCTGGTTTATTTCTGTCTGTAATGTTTTAAAGGCAAAACGGGTAAGTTTTTGTTCTGAGTTGTCTTCTCCCAGTATTTTATATTCAATTGCCTTATCGGAACCTTCAAACTCTGCCAGGCCAACCCAACCGGTCAGATCAACTTTCTCGTTGGTACTGAAGGGATTATAATCTAACTGAAAGCTGTTGACTTCAGGGGAGAGGTTTTTGAATAGAGCGGTAATGGTTTTGAGGTGGGACTTTTTTATCAGAGAATAAAAAGAAACATTGTTTATTTCTTTTAAGGTGGAATTCACATAATCACAAAAGGTTTTATTAGCTGAAAGAATATGCCCTTCCGGCGTAAATGCACACGCCAGGCTGCGGATCTCCCTGGCTAGTTTTGGAGTAGTTTTAGTTCGTTGTTTTGGCATAAAGTTATAGCTGTGAATTTAAATTAAATATTTCCACCAATTTAGCAATATATCCTCTAAGCCGCAGGTGATAACAGATGTCAGATTTCAGATGTCAGATAACAGATAATAGATGATAGACGACTGAAGTCTGAAGTCTGAAGTCTGAAATCTGAAATCTGAGTACTGATGACTGATTACTTCCAAAATTAGTTATACCTAAATAATTATTGCACTCCTTTATCAATAATGATACCTTTGAGCAGAGTTATGGATTCACAAAACGGAAAAATTTGTTTACTGGGTAATGTTAAAGTTGGTAAGACCACTATATTTAGGGCTTTAGCCGATAAAAAACAGCTGGAAACCACCATTCCAGGCTCCCATGTGACCTACAATGAGGGAACGCTTAAAGGGGAAAAAACAGTCTTAATTGACCCACCTGGTCTTAACTCGGTATTTGTTCAAAGTGAAGATGGGCGATTTTCCCGTAATTACATTTTAACCGAAAAAGTCGAAGCCATTGTCCATGTGCTGGATGCCAGTAATATGGTTCGCAGTCTTGCTCTGGCCCTGCAGTTTGCGGAGTTTGGTATTCCTCTGGTCCTTAATCTTAATATGGATGACCTGGCCCAGGCAAAAGGCATAACCATTGATGCAGAAAAATTAGCGGTCCTTTTTGGTGCTAAAGTAGTACGCACTATAGCCAGAGAACGGCAGGGAATTTCAGAATTGCGGGAAGCTATTGCCTATAGCGCAGTCCCCAAACGTCTGGTCAAACTTCCCGAAGATATTGAAAAAACCCTTGGGGCCATTACCGAACGTCTGAAGCGGGAAGGAGTCGGGCTGCCGGTGAGGGGACTGGCGCTGTTATTTATTAATGAGGACAAGTCGGCGATTGGGATTATCCAGGAGACTTTTGGGCAGGAAGTGCTGAATGAGTGTTTTTCTATGCTTAAAACGCTTAAAGAAAATCGTAAACGGCGCCCCAGCGTAGTACTTTCAGAAGCATTTGTATATTATGCCCAAAACCTGGCTGCTGAGTTTGTTCATCAAGAGGAACGGAAAAAAAGACCTCTGGTCACCGCTATTGGTCGTGCGGCCATGCAGCTTCCTTTGGGTATTCCCATAGCCGGGCTGATTGCCTATGCCATGTATATCTTTGTAGGAAAGATTGGCGCGGAATTTCTGGTGGGTATCCTTGAAGGAAAATTGTTTGGGGAATTTTTGATACCACTGGTGGAGGGCTGGCTGGCGCCATTAAACAACCAGCTTGTTACCGACTTTTTTTGTGGTAATTTCGGGGTAGTTAGTGTGGGACTGGGTCTTGCCTTTGGTGTATTGTTACCGGTACTTTTCACCTTTTATCTCTTCTTTGGTATTTTAGAAGATTCTGGTTATTTGCCCCGGTTGTCGGTACTTCTCGATAAAGCATTTCGCATCATGGGCATGAACGGAAAGGGAGTTTTACCCCTTATCATGGGCCTCAGTTGCATCACCATGGCTATTATGACGGTCCGGATGCTGGACGTGAAAAAAGAAAAATTCATTGTAACTATGTTACTGGTACTTGGTATCCCTTGTGCTCCGTTGCTCTCGGTGATGTTTGTAATTTTTGCCAAACTCCACTGGTCCGCAATGGCTGTGGTTTTTGGGGTGATTATTCTCAAACTTATTATCGCGGGTATTGTTGCGGATAAACTTATCCCGGGAAAACGGGGAGAGTTTATTTTGGAAGTGCACCCCCTCAGATTACCCTCTTTTCTCTTAATACTCAAACGGGCATGGTCTCGTCTCTATACTTTTATGAAGGAGGCGGTTCCTATCTTTTTGGTGGCTGCGGTTATACTCTTTGTCTTTGATAAGTTGGGTGGGTTAAATGCTCTTCGGGCCGCACTCGCTCCCACGTCAAGAATTCTACTTGGTCTCCCCGAACAATCGGTAGAAGTGATAGTGATGACTCTGGTAAGGCGCGAAGCAGGGGCAGCTATGCTTGACCAACTGTTTATGAAAGGTGTCTTTAACGGTCTACAGGCGGTTGTGTTGTTACTGGTAATGACTTCTCTTTCTCCTTGTGTAAACGCGGTTATTGTACTTTTTAAAGAGCAGGGATTTAAATATGCAATGTGGATTATGGGTATAGTGATACCTGCTGCGATATTAGTAGGGGCAGCGGTAAATTATGGTTGTTTGTTTTTGGGGATAACCTTTTAGAACGATAGTTTTGTTTTAAAGTTTTAATAATTTGAAAACTAAAATACACATCTTTAAAATTCTAAATTCTAAATTCTAAACAAATTCTAATAAAAGTGTAAATGTTAAAAAAGAATAATTAAACACTCTTGAATATCGATTAACGATTAACGAATTATGAATGATGAAATGAAAAATGCTATCGCTGTTAAAAAATTCGAAATTCTGCATTCGTTAATCGTTAATCATCATTCAAAAAGGAGTGTTTTCGGTGAGTTAGATAAAAGGATTTAGTATTTGTTTAGAAGTTAGATAAAAAAAATTATTTATTTAGGACAAGAGTGAAGCGATAAAAAAACAAGGGTGCTACTATATGGACCATCAAAAAGAAGAAATACTCGAAGCAATTTGGGCAGCGGATGAACACCAGGAAACTTCAATTCTCTCTATTCAGAAACACTGTAAAAACGGAGTTGTAAACAAAGAATTGGTGGAAGAACTCAAAACTGATGAGCTTATTCGCCAGGAAGATGTACATCTGTATCTCACCCCAAAAGGGAAAGACCTGGCCCGGCAGATAACTAGACGACATCGTCTGACGGAATGTCTGATGGGATATGTGTTGCATCTCGACCCTGATACCATGGAGCGGGTAGCCTGTGAAACTGAACATACGCTTTTACCGGAAGTGGAAGAGTCTATTTGTACACTGCTTGGACATCCCGAGATTGCGCCGGATGGTACGACTGTTCCCCCAGGTACTTGCTGTACTAAAGGGACTAAACAAGTAGAGAAAACAATCAGCTGTATCTCAGACCTGGAGCCGGGCTCAGAAGGGAAAATTGCCTATATCCGTTCCAAAAGCCATGATCGTATGCAGCAATTAGCCTCTTTTGGCATTGTGCCTGGCATTCAGATACGTGTGGAACAGAAATCTCCGGCTTATTGTCTGTTGCTTGAAAATACCGAGATAGCCCTGGACAGTGATATTGCCAGGGATATTTTTGTTTGGAGAATGTGAAAGAGTTATCAGTAATCAGTTTTCAGTTCATTAATGGCTTCGCATTTTTTATTACGTTTCCTAAAATTATTTGTATTTTTTCCTAATATTAATTTATTAAGACTTTACAAAGGACTTTTCTATGCTTACCAGAAACACTTTGATGCTTATAACAGGAACGCTCCTGCTTTTCGGATGCAATGATCAAAAATCAAATAAATACAATATAACGGAAATACAAAAGAAGTTTGCTTTTACTTATCCTATTGGTGTGGAAAGTCCGGAAGCGTTGTTTAAAGGAGTCGTCGAATCCATTATTGATGATGACTATAATAAATTTAAGGCTCTCAGTAGCAATCTTTCTGTCAGATACCACCGTACTTTTGAGGCATTTATTAATCAGTTTGAAGCCCTGAAAAAAAGAGGCGTAATGGATACATTGCTAATGGTGGGGGCTTATATTGACACCATGACAACAGAGGCTAGTGTACAGCGTTTCCAGGAGAGAAAAATTAAAGATGAAGAAAAATGTAAAGAAAAATTTGCAGGCATCAAAAAGGATTTTAACAAGTTTATTGATTTAAAGATTATCGACTATTCCAAATTGGAAAATCGGGGTGTAACTAATGAACTTGAACCCGAAATAATCCATCTTGCTTATATTTTTGATTATGAAGGAAAGAAAGCCGGGTTATTTTTGTCAGCTACCCAGTTTGGTGATAAATGGCTATTTGGTGGATTTTACAATGCCACCAAAACCCCCAGACTAAAGGAACATGACAAAAAAATTAAGCGATAATCATGCAAATGGGGTTATTGCTCAATATTAAAAAGAGTAATTTCCTGTCTTTTACTACTGAATTGCCAATTTCTGGTATCTTTCTGCAAAAACCTATCATATATCCTAATGGGAGAATAAACCATATTATACTTTACGTGTTAAAAGTATAATATGGTGATCTATGTTATACTTTATGGAGATAATAATAGACCTAAATTCTATAAATTCATGACATACCTCAGCTGGTAAAGCTGTTGTAAATATTTCACTCTAGAGGGGTAACATCAAGTGATCTATTAACATTCGTCATTTAAAATTCTATGAAGTTACACTTACCATATAATTAGACTCAACTTTTCTTTTTTTGTGCCAAAATAAGTTTTTGTTAATGAATTTGAACTGATCGAACATACTTGGGAAACCTGATCCAATTTGTCTGAAACACAGAGTGCAGAACCAAAGTCATAGAAATAATTGAATCCGAACTGAGAAGTCTTCATGAAGGAAGTATTGTACGCTACAAATTAAAACTGCTGGAATTTAAAAAGTGGCGAAAAACCTGGGACTGAGTATGCCCTCTTTCGTCCGGAAAGCGGGACAAAAACTGGCATAAGAACAATGGATGGTTTAGTATTTTAAATTTTGCCGCGAAGCGCTAAAAGTAACTGATAACTGCCAACTGCCAACTGATCACTCAAAACTGATTACTCATAATTATTATGCGATCTCGGCAGAATTGATTACTTTTATCCATATACTGAATAACACTGTTTATTACGGAGCACAGAAATCGATACTTTAGCAAAATGGATATGGGACCCGGTTATGTGCATACTGTACATTGAACTGGGTGTGGTTTTTCTCTATCTAACTCGTGCTATTACCTGGAAAAAGAGTCTGCCGGTTTTTCTTGATATTTTCAAGCATGACAAATCAGTATCTGGCGAGAGACTGGTATCTCATAAAAAAGCTTTTCTTTCTTCTGTAGCGGCTACCGTGGGTATTGGCAATATTGCCGGTGTGGGTACAGCCATCCATCTTGGCGGCCCTGGTGCTTTGTTTTGGATGTGGGTGTCTGCCATGTTCGGTATGATATTCAGGATGTGTTCAACCTATATGGCATTGAAGTTGAGGCCGGAAAGTTCAAAAGCGCCTACCTTTGCTACCCCCATGGTTTATCTTGAAAAATATATGAAAGGTATCTGGTCCTTTATTCCACCTTTGGTGGCGGGGCTCATCCTGGTACAGGGAGTAGTGCTTTATAATATGGTCCAGGCCAATGCTCTGGCACACGCCGTGCATAATCGTTTTCATGTCCCCAATGCAATTATTGCGGTATTTATAACTCTTGCAATTGCCATGGTAATACTGGGTGGGTTAAAAAAAATTGTGGATTATTGTTCTGCCCTGGCTCCTTTTGTTATTGTCATTTATGTTCTTACCGGTTTGGCGGTGCTTTTATTTAATCCCCTCTCAGCGGTGAGTGCTCTGGGTGAGGTCTTTCACCATGCGTTTTTACCTTATTCTATTGTGGGTGGGGTTACAGGTTATACGGTATTACAGGCGATGCAGTTTGGGGTTTCCCGGGGTGTTTTTTCCCATATGTCGGGCATGGGTACCAGTCCTTTTTATCAGGCAGCCAATAATGACTCTCCAGCCAAAGGGGCTTTTATGGCAGCCGTTACACCCTTTGTCGATACTATTATAATTTGTAGTGTAACCGGCCTGGTTATTTTGAGTGTACCCAATTGGCAGCATCAAACAGGCGCCCATCTTACAGCGGCTGCTTATGAGGCTGGTATCGGGTTTAGTGGGCAAATCATTGTAGTGGTCAGCCTTATTTTATTTGCCCTTACCACCATTGCAGGCTTTGCCCATATTGCTGAGCGATGTTATAGGTACCTGGGTGGTTCCAATCTTTATTATTTCCGTCTGGTGTTTCTTGCAGTCACCTTCTCCGGGCCATTTCTTCATATTGGGTTTGTCTGGTCACTTAGTGATATTATTATTGCAGCGCTTATTGTATTTCATTTGATACCGCTGTTATATATTACACTCCTCAACCGGAAGGTCATGGTAAAAGACCTCCAGGCTTTGGCAGATGAGACGACGAAGGCCTAACGTTACGGTAAACTTAGCTGTACTCAGGTAGTTACTGATTCAAGTTGTTGCTCAAACAAAGATAATTCTTCTTCAAGACTGGCCATATCCTCAAATATTTTACCAAAAACGCCCTTTTTTGGTTTACTCTCATCATCACTTGTCGTAGCATCTGTTGGTGTCTCCAATTGAGTATCAGCTGTTTCGACAGGTTCGGGGTCAGGTTGAGGCAGGTTAACAGGAATGTGCTTCTCAGATATGTCAGTTTTAGCCGGATCAATATGTTCTGATATCTCTGTAGCTGCCGTAGGTTGTTTGTGTTCAACAGGCACGGCTTGTGGCAATGGTATTGCTTTATTGGTTGATTCAGGTGTTTTCGGTTCAGTTATATGGGGGAGGGCTGCTTGGGTAATATGCTCTTTCACCGGAATTTTTTCTTGGTCCGAGTCTGGTACAACGTCCTGTTGTTTAAAGGGTTGTGCCAGTGCCAATTTTAAGATAGAATCTTTGATATCTGCGATATCGCTCTTAATGTCAAGAACATCGCTGTTCAGGTTGGAACGTATACTTCCTATTTCTTGTTGTTGATCTGCTATTTTAGATTTGGCTTCTTGTTCTAAGACACTATATTCACAAACATGGTTCACCGTCATAACCACGAGCTTACCGGTTTTAAGAAGGATCCGTTCTAAGTGCTCTAATCTTTTGTGAATACTTTCCATGTCTTTTTCTGTGCAAACGTTTTTATTTTCCATACAACCAGATTTCCTTTTTTTGGTGCAGTGTATCGAACCTATAATTACTCCGGCAGACATACCGGCCAGCCAGGACAACATTAAAAAAGCACTCCCTGCACCACCAACTATGTTACTTAAGGTAACAAGATTTTTAGCCTTAAGACTACTACTTATTAATGTTACACTATATCCCAAAATAATATACTTCTTTGTGTAATAATCTTCTATGGGAGTGTTAAGTCAAGAAAAAAAGTAAATCAATATCGTGAGTCGTTTGTCATGCACAATTCTTGAATCTGCAGATGGTTTATCACGGGTGTGTGCTGGAATTTGTGCCCAAAAACTTACAAATCAAGTGTTAAAACTGAGGAAGGGGTTGTCACCTTAAAACTACAAAACTTAAAAGTCTCTGAATTTTTACTAAATTCTCTGTATTATGAAAACGTATGATTTTATTGTAGCAGGTTCCGGTCTGGCCGGGTTGTCTTTTGCCTTAAAAGCGGCAGAACATGGTAAAGTATTGGTTATCACTAAAGCCCTGAGTGACGCGGGTTCAACTCATAAGGCCCAGGGAGGCATAGCCTCTGTGATGGACCCCAATGATTCCATTGAAAAACATTTGCAGGATACCCTGGTTGCGGGTGCAGGGTTGTGTAAAAAAAACCGGGTTGAGGTTCTCGTTTCTCATGGGCCTTCCGCCATTCAGAACCTGATTGACTGGGGCGTTCGCTTCAGTATGAATAAGGATGCTGACGGAAACCATACTCCTTTTCATTTGGGCAGAGAAGGTGGGCATTCTGATTTCAGGATACTTCATGCCGAAGACTTTACCGGACGGGAAATACAACGGGCTTTACTTGAGGCTTCCCGTAAGAATACCAATATCGAAATACGTGAAGAATACATGGGGATAGACCTCATTACCAATAAACATTTGAAAGATTTTAGTGCGGCCCCCAATGCCTGTGCTGGCCTCTATGCTCTTGACATGAAAGCGCGCCAGGTTCATAAATTTATCGGTGCCGTTACCGTTATTTGTACCGGCGGAGTAGGGCAGGTCTATAAACATACGACCAATGATGATGTATCTACCGGTGATGGTATAGCCATGGCTTATCGGGCAGGGCTCGGTGTGGAAGATATGGAGTTTATGCAATTTCATCCCACCAGTTTTTATGACCCCGGGCACCCCACATTCCTCATCTCTGAAGCGCTAAGAGGACACGGCGGAATACTCAGGAACAACGAAGGTGAACCCTTTATGCAGGGTGTACATGACATGGCCGACCTTGCCCCAAGAGATATTGTAGCCCGGGCTATTGATGCCGAGATGAAAAAAGCAGGCAAGCCCTGCGTATTTCTTGATATGACTTCTTTTTCAACCGAAGACCTGAATGAGCGTTTTCCCAACATCTATGAACACTGCAAAAACCGTGGTGTAGATATGGCGAAAGATCTCATCCCTGTTGTACCTGCGGCCCATTTCCTCTGCGGCGGGGTACAGGTTGATTCTAATTCTGCTACCGCACTCCCTGGGCTTTATGCCTGTGGCGAGAGCGCCTGCACGGGTGTGCACGGAGCCAACCGCCTGGCCAGTAATTCTCTGTTAGAAGCGGTGGTTTTTTCTGACCGTGCCCTTCGTCATGCTCTGGAAGTTGCTCCTGCTGTACCAGAACCCGCTGATTATAAAAATTGGGATGCCTCACGCGTAAAACCCGCAACTGAGTTTAGTGTATATAGTTCGGCCAGAGAGAATATCCGCTCTACCCTCTGGAATTATGTAGGCATAGTCCGTAGCGATCTCAGGTTGAAACGGGCCAAGGAACTTATCGATCTTATTAATACGCAGACGCTGGCCGACTATGGCTCTTTTACCATGGACCCAAGGCTTACGGAGTTAAGGAATATTGCCCTGAATGCGGAGCTTATTATAAAAAGTGCTCAGGCCCGTCATGAGTCGAGAGGATTGCATTTTAATGTTGATTATCCTGAATCTTCTGAAGAGCTTATGCATACGGTTCTTCAGAAATAATGGTTCTTTTTTGAATTTATGTGGTTATTAGAAATTTCGCCTTTGCACTAATTCACCCACCCAGAACCTGATGTCACTTTTGGCTACTTTTGGGGCTCTGGCCAAAAGTAGCATGTGGTTAGATGAGTGGATCCAACCCAAATTTCAAACACCAGATGTGGCATAATAAAAATAAATTAGCCAATCCCAGATCCCAAAAAATCATTAACGGCAATCATTTGCCATAAAAAAAAGATTTTTTGACAATTTATTACTATAATGTCCCTGAATTTTTTTAACAATACAAACAGAAAGGGTAACAATGGCAGTAAAAACGGCAATAATGGGTGCGACTGGCGCGGTTGGCGCAGAGTTGCTTACTTTGTTAGAAGAGAGAAATTTTCCTGTAGGAGAGTTGCGTGTGTTGGCTTCACACCGCAGCGCAGGTAAAAAACTCAAATTTAAAGGCGAAGATATTACTGTTCAGGAACTTACCCATGATTCTTTTGAAGGTATTGATCTTGTTCTGGCATCAGCCGGTGGCAGTATTTCCAGAGAATTCGCTCCTTCAGCTGTAAAAGCAGGGGCAATTGTGGTTGATAATACTTCTGAATTTCGCATGACTGAGGGAGTTCCCCTGGTAGTGCCTGAAGTTAACCCCGAAGCAATTAAAGAACATAAGGGTATTATCGCAAACCCGAATTGTTCCACTATTATTATGGTGCTTCCGGTTTTTCCTATTCATAAGGCCTTTGGTGTAAAACGTGCGGTTATCTCAACCTATCAGGCGGCAAGTGGTGCTGGTGCTAAAGCTATGCAAGAGCTTTTGGACGAAACCAGGGCGTATCTCGATAATAAACCTTTTGAACGTACGGTAATTCCTCATCCTTATGCTTTTAACCTCTTCGCACATAATTCTGGTATGGGCGACAATGGTTACTGCCAGGAAGAGACTAAAATGGTAAAAGAAACTCAGAAGATGTTCTGTGAACCAAATTTCAGAGTTACCGCCACTTGTGTTCGGGTACCCGTATTACGGGCTCATTCCGAGTCACTTAATCTCGAACTGGAAAAAGACGTATCTGTAGAAGAAGTTTATGAAGTACTTAAGGCAGCTGAAGGCGTGGAAATTCTGGAAGACAGAGCCGCAAATCGTTGGCCGATGCCTCTTGATGCAACTTCCAAAGACCCTGTATTTGTTGGTCGTGTGCGTAAAGACATCTCTCAGGCAAACACGATTGAGATGTGGATCACCGGTGATCAAATCAGAAAGGGTGCAGCTCTTAATGCAATTCAGATTGCGGAAAAACTTTTCTGTTAAGCTAGGCCAGATTAACAACTGAAAATAAATGATGAATCCCTGTCCCGTTTTGCGGGATGGGGATTCTTTTTTAGACGCTTTTTTTAGTATGTCGAAATGCCTCAATTCAAGAGGTTACGCTTAAAAATAATGACAAAAACTTAACGTTTTTTATGAAAAACGGGTAATGACATTTTGACAGTAATAGCTATTATTCAATTTAGAAAACATTTATTGTGCATTTCTAAATAATAAGGAGAACACCTCAGAATGAATCGAATAGTTCAGAAAAAACAATTGTCTAATGATGTGTTTCAATTAAAGGTTGAAGCGCCTCTTATTGCCGAAGAACGAAAACCAGGGCAATTTATCGTACTCATGTTAAACTCCGATTATGGTGAGAGGATACCTTTAACCATAGCTGATGCCAGTGAAAAAGAAGGTACCATTTCCCTCATTTTCCAGGCGGTAGGTAAGACTACCATTGAGCTTTCACAATTGAATGAAGGCGATGAAATTGCAAATCTTCTTGGGCCCCTTGGTGCTCCTACCCATATCGAAAAATTCGGTAAGGTTGTGTGTGTTGGCGGTGGTATTGGTGTAGCTCCATTGCACCCAATAGCCAAAGGAATGAAAGAAGCTGGAAATGAAGTGATAACTATTGTCGGTTCCCGAAACAAAGAGCTCCTTATTTTAGAAGACGAAATGAAGTCAATAGCTGATGAACTCATTGTGTGCACTGATGATGGCAGTTATGGGCGAAAATGCCTGGTGACCGAGCCGTTAAAAGAGTTATGTGAAATGGACTCCAAACCTGATCTGGTGGTTGCGATTGGTCCACCTATTATGATGAAATTTTGTGCTCTTACTACGAAGCCCTATAAGGTTCCTACCGTGGTATCACTCAATACCATCATGATTGATGGAACCGGTATGTGTGGTGGTTGTAGGGTTACGGTTGGCGGCTCCACCAAATTTGTATGTGTGGATGGGCCAGAGTTCGATGGGCATCTCGTTGATTTTGATAATATGATGAACAGGCTTTCGGCTTATAAAGATTTTGAGGAGCGGGCCAGACATAACTGTAAAATGATGGCTGCAGCTGATGCTAAGGGAGGGAACTCATGAGTGAACATATATCTAACGAAATATTACAATCAACCGCAGAAGTTCTGTTGAGTGACCTTACCAGCAGGCAGGAAGAGCTTAAGAAAAAAGAACGTATTGCCATTACTCCCCAACTCATGCCAACTCAGGATCCCCAGGTCCGGAAAGCCAATGTAAGTGAGGTCGCTATTGGCTATAGCGAAGAACAGGCAAAGGTTGAGGCCATGCGCTGTCTTGATTGCAAAAAGAAACCCTGTATTGCCGGCTGTCCGGTTGAGATTGATATTCCGGCATTTATTCAGGATATCGCTAAAGGTGATTACCAGTCTGCTATTAATATCATTAAATCAAACAATCTTTTACCTGCAGTATGCGGGAGAGTGTGTCCTCAGGAAGTGCAATGCATGAAAGACTGTACAGTAGGTAAGTCTTTAAAAGATGTTGAAAAAGGGGTGTCTATTGGGCGCCTTGAACGTTTTGCCGCAGACTGGGAACGGGAACAGGGTAAAGCAAAAGTTCCGGGGATTAAACCCGCTACGGGCAAAAAAGTAGCAGTAATAGGCAGTGGCCCTGCAGGGCTTACCGTTGCTGCAGATGTGCGCCGTGAGGGTCATGATGTTACTATTTTTGAAGCATTCCACAAACCCGGTGGCGTGATGATGTATGGTATTCCGGAGTTTCGTCTGCCAAAAGCAATTGTCCAGAAAGAAATTGAAATGCTGGAGTCTATGGGTGTGAAGTTAGTTACCAATTACGTAGTGGGCCGTACCCGTAATCTGGAGAATCTTATTAAAAAAGACGGTTTTGACGCAGTGTTTGTGGGTACCGGAGCAGGTCTCCCTATTTTTATGGGCATTGAAGGTGAAAACCTGATTGGGGTTTTTAGTGCGAACGAATACCTTACGAGAGCAAACCTGATGAAGGCCTATGATAAAGATAGAGCAGATACTCCCATTGTGAGTTCCCGTAAGGTTGCTGTTCTCGGTGGTGGGAATGTGGCAATGGACGCTGCCCGTACCGCTCTTCGGTTGGGCGCTGAAGAAGTCCATCTTATCTATCGCCGTACAGAAGTTGAAATGCCTGCCCGTAACGAAGAAATTGAACATGCCAAAGAAGAGGGTATTATATTTCATTTGCTTGAAAACCCCATACGTATCATAGGTGACGACCATGGCCTGGTCACGTCAATTGAATGTTTACGCTTTGAGCTGGGCGAACCTGATGCCAGTGGAAGACGTCGTCCTGTTCCTATTCAAGGCAGCGAATTTATTTTAGAGATGGATACTGTGATTGTGGCCATTGGGAATAGTTCTAACCCACTTATCCGTCAGACTACACCCGCTATTGAGACCAATCGCTGGGGGAATATCGAAGCTGACGAAAGTATGAAAACTTCTATGGATAAAGTTTATGCAGGCGGAGATATCGTACTTGGTGCGGCTACTGTTATATTGGCCATGGGCCAGGGTCGAACCGCAGCTGCCTCTATTAACAAGATGCTAAGCAGCCAAGCCTAACGGTATTTGCTACGAGCCTTATATTAAGCCCGGAAGTGTTTGCTTCCGGGCTTTTTTTGTGGCTGATTGTAGCTGGTGACCGGTCTGGATTTTTGGTTATTGTCGCATTGCGAAAAAAGAAAGGTAAATGAGGTACGGAGGTGGTTGCTTTTTTATTTTATAAGCAGAAAGGAGGTTTTGATGTTTAAAGTTATAGCAACAGGTGCTGTTCGTACTCCTATTGGAGAATTGAGTGGATCCTTTTCAAACACATCCGCAGTTGAGCTTGGAGTCTGTAGCGCGAAAGCGAGTTTGAAGTTATCAGGGATCCAGGCTAAGGACATTGATGAAGTGGTTTTTGGTAATGTGCTCCAATGTGGTCAGGGCCAAAATCCTGCACGGCAGATTTCCATCGGCGCTGATATTCCTCAGGAAATTCCGGCCTACACGGTGAATAAAGTATGCGGTTCAGGTATGAAGGCTGTGGAACTTGGTTGGCAAAACATTCTATTGAACCGGTCCAAAGCGGTGCTTGCCGGCGGTACGGAGAATATGACTATGGCTCCGTATCTTTTACCGGCTATGCGTTTGGGCTCCCGGTTGGGTGATAGTTCGGTGATTGATTCTGTGGTGTTAGACGGATTAACCGATGTGTTTGGTAAATACCATATGGGAATTACCGCAGAAAATATAGCTGAGCGTTATGATATATCACGAGAGGAACAAGATGAATTTGCTTTAAATAGTCATAAAAAATATGCTGCAGCTTTTAGCAAAGGGCTTTTTAAAGATGAAATCACAGATGTTACTATCAAGGTAAAAAGAAAGGATAAAAGAGTTGATACTGATGAACATCCCCGGCTGGATATTACTCTGGAGGGTCTTGGGAAATTACGGCCTGCTTTTAAAAAAGATGGAACGGTAACCGCCGGCAATGCTTCAGGTATTAATGATGCCGGAACTTCTTTGGTTCTTGCCTCTGAAGGCATCTTTTCCGGGCTCAATACTGAAAAAGCGGTAGTGGTTCGCGATTTTGCCAGCTGCGGTTGTTCTCCGGAAGTAATGGGGCTTGGCCCTGTAGGCGCGGTTAATAAGCTCTTAAAAAACAATAATCTTACGGTGAAAGATATCAAGCTTTGGGAGCTGAATGAGGCATTCTCTGTCCAGGCCCTTGCGGTTGTTCATGACCTCAGGATCAACCCGGAAATAGTCAATGTAAATGGTGGTGCGGTTTCTTTGGGTCATCCCATTGGTGCCAGTGGCGCCCGTATTATGGTTACCCTCATCCACGAAATGAAACGGAGTGGTGTGGACCTGGCGGTAGCATCTCTTTGTATTGGCGGCGGCATGGGTATTGCAGTACTGTTAGAAAATCTGTAAATTCATTTGTTCATAATCCTATTTTAATTTTTTTATTAACTTTCCTGAGGAAAACATATTTAAAGGTGTAACAATGGAAAAAACAATCATTATCGGCTCGGGCCCCGGCGGACATACCGCTGCTATCTATACAGCTCGGGCTAACTTGCAACCCCTTATGTTTGAAGGTTTTATGGCAGGAGGAGTGGCTGCTGGCGGACAACTTACTACCACTACTGAAGTGGAGAACTTTCCTGGGTTTCCTAAAGGAATTGGTGGCCCGGAACTTATGATGCTTATGCGGGAGCAGTCGGTAAATAACGGTTGCACCATTAAAACTCAGACCGTAGACAAGGTCGACCTCAGTGTTTCTGGTGGGCCCTTTAAAGTATTTGCAGGTAACGATACCTATGAAACACATTCTTTAATTATTGCTACAGGAGCCACGGCCAGGCGTATGCATGTTCCCAATGAAGAACAACTCTGGCAGAAAGGTATTTCTGCCTGTGCGGTTTGTGATGGCGGCCTTCCTATGTTTCGGAATAAGCCTCTGGTTGTAATCGGGGGAGGAGATTCTGCTATAGAAGAGGCCACCTATCTTACCAAATTTGCTTCCAAAGTTTACCTGGTTCACCGCAGAGATGAACTTCGTGCCTCAAAAGCCATGCAAAAGCGTGCTCTTGAAAATGAGAAAATGGAAATATTATGGAACACCGTAATGCTGGATGTCGCAGGTGAAGATGTTCTTACCGGGGTTAAACTTAAAAATGTAAAAACAGACGAAGAATATACCCTGGAAGCCACAGGCCTGTTTTATGCTATTGGTCATATTCCAAATACAGAATTCCTCGATGGTCAGCTTGAAACAGATGCCCAGGGCTATATAGTCACTAAACCGGGTACTTCCCAGACCAGTGTGGAAGGAGTCTTTGCTGCAGGAGATGTCCAGGATAAAATCTACCGTCAGGCGATTACCTCCGCCGGCTCAGGATGCATGGCAGGTCTCGAAGCAGAGCGGTATCTTGCCGAAAAAGGCATAGAATAACAGGGTTCTACCCTGAAACGTCCTTCTTCTATTCACGGCTCTGACAATTTGTTCATAACCAGGTCCACTCCTGATCTTCACAAATTTGGAATAATTAAATATTTTGTTTCCACGCTTTAAAAGAGGAAGGTAAAATTATGCCGGAAAATCATATTGTTGAAAAAGAGCCTTTATGGCAGTTAATTGAAGAGAAGATTAACGGGCTTTCTGATCAGGATTTTTCAGAAGACAAGATGAGTGAAACTACAAGTAAAATTGCAGAGGAACTCGATAAAACAGGCTATAATGTATCTCTGAGCGGCGGAAACTGGCTCCAACTCAAAACAGCGGTAAAAGCCCGTATTCAAGTGGGGAAACCATTTTTACAAGATTTTAATGAAGCCGTATCAGCCCTTACGCTGGATGATGTGAAAGATTGCTATGGTGCTGCCATGAAAATTATTTCAGATCTCGGGAAGGTCTGGCCCAGTTTTCAGGTATCCGAAAATCGTCCTGATGTGCTTAAAATTGTTGAGCAGACAAAACTTGACTTGCTGGTTGCCAAAGCAAAAGCTCTTTCTGGTGACGAAGGTATCAGGTCTCTTATTGCAGAAGAGCTTGATTCCCAGGTTATTATAGATTCGCTAGGTGTCTCTGAAGATGAATACACAAAAGTCAAAGCAAAGGTTGACGCTGAAATTGCAGAGAAGAAAAGAGTTGAAAATATGCTGGCAGGATTGGCAGACAAAGCTGAAAATGACAAAGTAAAAGAGCTTCTGAATAAAAATGTTGCGGATAAACTGATTGTGGAAATTGCCGGGATTGGCCAGTCTGTAATTGACACGGTTAAAAAGAGTATGGAAGAAGAACTCGCCGAAAAGAAACGCCTCGAAGAAGAAGCCGCAGCTAAAAAAGCAGAAGAAGCTGCCGGCCCCTCTCTTGATAGCATTGATAACGATGATATGCTGGAATATATCGAGGGCCTTCGTGAAATCCTTGACTTCTCTGATAAAGAAAGTGAAATCAGAAGCATGGCAGAACAGAGTTCCATTCCTGTATGCCTGGTAGATATCGCAGTATCAGACCCCGATAAGCTTGACGAGCTGGAAGAAAAAGCGGAAGGGTAATCAGTCGCGAGTAATCAGTTATCAGTTATGAGTATAAAAAAGGCTTCGCAAGTATTATTACTGCGAAGCCTTTTTTAAATTCCTAATTCATAATTAATAATGCCGAAAAACTTGAGTATAAAATTTACTTGCTTCAACAGGCGAAATAACTGAAGAAGATCTCCCCGTGCATATCAAAACCGGTGTTACGCCAGGAAAGGGACTGAGCCTTGATATTCCTGATGAGGGTATATGCCTGGAAGAAGTGGAACACCAGTTAATACTAAACGCTATAGCAAAGGCAGGGGGCAACAAAACAAAAGCTGCTCAGCTTCTTAATATTTCCCGGCGTACTTTGTATTCGAGGTTAGAAAGTTATGAGGAGGGTAGAGGAGCCTGAGGGCCCCTCATTGAGGCTTGCTCCTTATCAATAGAGAGGACGAACCTGGAGTATTCCCGTTTTAAGGTTTACTGGAACTCGAATCGCGGTAGGTTCATAAACACGTGAAGAGGTATAGCGCCAGACCATTTTGCCCTGGAGATCATACAGCTCAACACCGATAGCATTTTTGGGTACCGTTACCTGCCCGATACTCTGGATATTAGCGAATACTTTAGATTTGGCTTCTGCCTGAAGCTGTGCAATAGGCTTAATGGGAGTACCACATTGGGATGGGTCGCTGATACCTGCCATAGCGTTGTATCCTGCCCGTGTAGAATCAGTACAGCCCGCAATTGCAGGTTTCATATCCGGGTGATCAAGTCGGTATATTTCATGGTATTTTTTACCGGCTTCCCAACAAACAAAAATTGCATAGAGGTAACCAAAGGTATCCCGGTCCATAAATACAACTCCGTTATGCCCATCGCCGTTTTGTCCGGCGTTGTTTCTATCTCTGCCGGTATCGAGACTATCAGGTGCCTGACCAATAAGAGATGGAGGAGTACCCGAGATAGTAACTTTCTCAGAAGCGAAACTACCCCAGGGATCCATACCATTATCTCCTAGTATTTTGGACGAAGCCCAGGAGCCATCATTAAAATCTTTTGCTTGCCAGCCAGAAGTGAATGTATTACCTGCTTTCCAGCTGGTTCCGGTAACATGAGAATCTTTGCTGTCGTCGGAATAGGTAATATTCAGAGCGCCGATAAGACCAGCTGCACCAACCGTTTCATTTGTAACCGATATTGCAATAACATTGGAACCCGTGGTCACACTGGATGTAACATCATAAATATTTACAGAACTCCAGTCGGCATTTGAACCAGCCTGGTTGTAATTAACGTATGCAATAAATGAATTATCTGCGGTAAGTACGAGATTAGCGGCAGATACAGTCTTACCTTCTGGAACATCAAAAGTGATCCTGAAGTATCGTGTTGCGGCAGGAGCATCAGTTACCGGGTCGCCTTCCGGGTACCAAATCCATTTTGCCCGTCCAAGAGAACCCGCTGTTCCCCACATAAAAGTGGCTGGTTGATCGGGCTTCGTGGCCCAAAACTGACTATCTTCTGTGTCAAAGAATATATGGTAACCGTAAAAAGGTGAATCTTTGGCACCCATAAAATTTTTGCCACCTGCAATACTTGATATAGGGATATAATTGGCATTATCTGAAATTTCGCCGGCAACAACGCTTGCATTGCGGGGGAAGGCCCAGAAAGGCTGAGCGTATTTAGTACAGTCAAAAGCGGTAGTGGAAATGGTGGTAGAATTACCCGTTGCTTTACAAGGGCCGCTGAATCCCTGACCATGTTGGGATGCTTCTCCATCTCCCATATCAAACCAGCCCCCATTACTTCCTTTTTTGACAAGGTTTAATTCTTCCCATTGTAACTGTCCGATTTCTCCCGTCCAGAGATCTCCGGTAATGTCATCAAAATGCATACCCCATATGTTACGGATACCCCAAGCCCAGATTTCTTTTTTGATGTTAGGATCTGTTTCGTTTACCAGAGGATTGTCTGAAGGAATACCGTATTCTTTACCATCGTCTTTTTTATCTACGTCAATTCTCAAAATTTTTCTGCCCATATGGGTAAGATCCTGGCTGTTTGAACCGTAATCGCAGGACGAAATATAGAGATAACCATCAGGCCCGAAAATCATGCAGCATACTCCATAAGATGCATGATGATCATAGGTAAGCATCGTTCTCACAACTTTAACTGAATCGTGTTTTTCGCCGTAGGCTTGCCATTCATCTAAGGTGACGAGACCACCGCTTTTAGTTCCAAAATCAGCCTGACCTGGTTTTTTACCCATATAGATGATGTAAAATTTCCCATTTTCTTTGAAATTAGGGTGAAAAGAGATGTTCCATGAACCATACTCACTTCCGATGTGAGGGTGCACTTTTTCATGAAAATCTGTTATTCGGGTTTTTGTATAATCAAGAGAAGTATTTGGCACCATAGAGGTATGATCGTAGGTACCAGCGGTGGGATATAATGTGTAAATATAACCATATTGGCCAAGAACCCAGAAGTGCTGAGGAAGCCCGGGGACTTCTCCCATCCAAATTGTTTTTACTCTGTCTTTGATAAAACTGACTTTGGAATGATCATAAAATTTCTTCATGGTAACACCAGTTGGCAGAGAAAATACTGCACTAACCATAAAAGCCAATGTGATGGCGGTTTTTAATAAATTGCTTTTCATTCTATTACCTCATGTGCGAAAATCAAAAAAATATGCCTTTATAATTCTATATGGGTAGGAAAGAGCCTTAAAATTTTATTATTAAGAATCTTCCATATCCACAAAATTGAAAGACCAGGCGGGCCTTAATTTTGGGTTAAATATTGTGATATATAACCCATAACCAAAGCTCATGTTAATTAGTAAAAAAGCCAATAACTGCGCTTTCAGTATTAAAATAATAAAGTCTTTAAAAAATTGGAAGAGTAAAATTCCTTGAAGTTTATACCTCGCTTTTAGTTATAGAGGATGCTCCTTGTATAATTAAGTTGTAAAATTTTTTCATAAATCAAAACAGCAACCACATGAAATAAGGAATTCTTAGTGTTGTATATGGAAAATTATTCCCTACAGTATATCTAAAGGGAGAAAGACTTTCCTTTTTCAATCGTTTGTGCGAAGGTAAAATAGAATCAGAAGACCTTTTTTTTCGAAAAAAAGAAGGTTTTTAACATTATTTTTGTTTTGTGTTTCATTGGCCTGGAAATTGCTTGATATAATTGAGAAGTAATTTATCGGGGATGAAACATTATGGTAAACGGCCTTTACACATCAGCCGTTAGTATGATGCATCTGCAAAAAAAGCAGGATGTCATCAGTAACAATTTGGCTAATGCTAATACTACTGGATTTAAGAAGTCCATGCTTTTAACTAATGCAAAAGTAGACATTAAGCGTAATGACGAGCAAAAACTGCATCAGGATGAAGATCAAAACCTTGATGAAGTGTATACTGATTTTTCCCAGGGGCCATTAGTACAGACTGACAATGGACTTGATATCGCAATATCAGGCGATGCGTTATTTTCTGTTGAAACTGAAGATGGCACCAGATATACACGTAATGGCAGTTTTTCATTAAATGCTATGGGTGAGTTGGTAACACTTTCGGGGGATCCCGTTTTAAATACTAATGGAGGCCGAATTTTACTCAATGGGCAAGATTTTTCCGTTTTGGGTGATGGTGGGTTGTTTGTAAAAGGCACAAAAATAGGTCAACTCGGTATGTTTGAATTTGAAAACAAAAACATGCTCCTTGCCAGGGGGAAGGGATACTTTGAAAATTTGGATGAGGAAAATAACTCTGCTGAAAGCAGCAAAAATTCCACATTAAAACAGGGCTTTCTTGAAACGTCCAATGTGAATACGGTTGAATCTATGGTTCAGATGATTATTGCTCATCGAAATTATGAGGCAAGCCAGAAAGCACTTATGAGTTCTGATGATACATTGAAAAAAGCAGTGAATGAAGTAGGCCGTGTAGGCTGATGGTCCTTGTAATCCGCGGGTAAAGGAGAAAATATGATTAGAAGCTTATATACAGGCGCCACAGGCATGAAGGCCAACCAGCTTTATGTTGACAATATTGCCAATAATCTGGCAAATGTTAATACAACGGGTTTCAAGAAGTCAAAAATAGAATTTGAAGATTTATTGTATCAGACCCTTATTGAACCGGGAGGCGGGCATTCTGATGGTGCCAGACATCCTGCAGGCTTACAGGTGGGCGTAGGGGTAAAAGCGGTAGCGAATTTAAAAATGTTTACGCAGGGAAATATGAGCCAAACAGGAAGTTCCTATGATCTGGCGATTGCGGGAAAGGGCTTTTTTCAAATTATGATGCCTAATGGTGAGACGGCTTATACACGGGATGGTTCGTTTAAAATATCTGCGGACGGGACCCTGGTTTCTTCTCAAGGGTATCTTCTTGACCCTCCTATAATTGTTCCAGAAGGATCCAGTGACGTTAATATTGATGATAGGGGACGTGTACAGGTGCGCATGCCGGATTCTGACACTCTCGAAGAACTCGGTCAGATCGAAATTGCCCGGTTTATAAATCCAAGCGGACTAAAGAGTATTGGAAATAATCTGTATTTGCCCACCGCAGCCAGCGGTCCTGCAGATATCCAGCTACCCGGAGAAAATGGCTTTGGAAATATCGAATCAGGTTACCTGGAAACTTCAAATGTGCAGCTAGTAGAAGAAATGGTAAATATGATTGTGGCTCAGCGGGCCTATGAGGTTTCGTCCAAGGCTATTCAAACTTCAGAAGATATGTTACAGATGGCTAATCAACTCAAACGATAATTTAAAACACTCATCGTGAAATGAAAATTATGAAAACTAAATGCTATAACTACCGAGGTTTGTTGCGGGCCTTTCCGGTTATACTTTTTTTGGTTGGTTTTCTTTTCGCTGCTCAATCAAAACTTCAGGTTAATTATTTTGATGAAATCACGGTGTTAACCGAAGAAATCAAATTTGAAGATATTGCTCAAATAAATGGAGATGGACCAGAAGTAGAAAAACTAAAAAAAACAATTATTGGGAAGGCCGCGAACTATGGTCGGACACGTTATCTTTCAACAGGGCGCTTGTATGGTTTCTATCTGAAAGCATTAGAAAGTAAATATGACCTTGGAAAAATTCAAAATAAGCGCGTTCGCGTAATTACTGCGTCCCGTGAACTAACCCATGATTCCCTCGCTCTCTTAACAAAACAATTTCTTGATGGTTACCATGGGGCCCCTGACCTGGAATATCGTTATGAATTTGATGTGGTACCCCCAAAATTATATGTGCCTTGTACCCCATACAAATTGAACATAAAAGCATTAGATACCTTTGAGAGAAAAGGTAAACAGCAATTGCAACTGGTAATTAGTTCTGTTGCAGAAGAAGAAAAGGTTCTTCGTAGCATACCTTTTAGTATTTACATAAGACTCTATGATTCTGTTTGGGTTTCTTCAACTCGCATTGGCAGGGCTAAGCCGGTAGGACGACAGCAATTAAAGAAAGCATTTAGAGAAATTACCAAACTGGCTGGTGTGCCGGTGAAGAGCTTGCAGGCCTTAGAAGGAAAGTTAACCCGGCAGACTATTATTGCCAATCGTGTGATAACCAGCAGACTTATACAGTTGGAGCCTATAGTGTGGCAGGGGCAGCGGGTTCAGGTAAAGCTCGTTCGTAACGGTTTGTCTCTTGCCATGGATTGTATTGCCAGGCAGGATGGTCGTCTCGGACAAATAATAAAACTAAAAAATTTAGTTACCCATAAGATCATACGTGCCCGGGTGTTAGAAGAGGGTGAAATGGAAATGGTCGCTTTTGCTACAAGAGGTTAAAGGAGAATGTTTATGCATAAGATACTGTTATTAGTCACATTGTGTACTGCCGGGCTCTTTTCCCAGGAAGTGCCGGTAAACTTTTCATTGTATTCAGATCAAAAAGCAAAAGTAATGGAAGATATCATTACCGTGCTTATTATCGAAGAAGCCAGCGCCAATAATGATACCCGTACAGAAACCGATGTGGATCACCGAGCGCACTTCAATGTATCTGCTGGTACGGGTAAACTAAAAAATTTAGTGCCCAATATGGGATTTGGTATGGACAATCAATCCGATTATGATGGGAGAGGACGTACGTCAAGAGAAGGAACGGTTAAAGCAAAAGTTGCTGCTCGTATCGTTGCGGTGTATGACAATGGAAACCTGTTAATTGAAGGTAATAAAGAAGTGCTGGTAAATAATGAAACAGAGATTATACGTGTTTCGGGTATCATTCGACCGGAAGATATTCAATTTGATAATACAATATTTTCATATCAGATAGCAGATGCTAAAATTAAATATACGGGTAAAGGTGTTTTGCAAGACACTCAAAAACCCGGGATTTTTGTACGATTTTTTAACTGGTTGTTTTAGTAATACAGGAAGGTAAACTCATGTTTAGGTATACTCTATTTACCATAGTGATCATACTTGCAGTTTCACTGGCCCAGGCCGTGAAGATTAAAGATGTGGCCCATATGAGTGGTTTAACCGATATGCAGCTCACCGGTTTTGGACTTGTGGTTGGTCTCCGGAACACCGGGGATGGACCTCAGACCATTTTTACCACTAAAGGTGTTGCTAATATGTTGCGTAATCTCGGTATTCAGGTACCCCAGAGCCGGGTTCGGGTACGAAATGTGGCTGCGGTTATGGTTGTGGCTGAAATTTCTCCTTTTTTAACAAAAGGGAGTAAAGTTGATGTATCGGTTTCAAGTATTGGTGATGCCCGGAGCCTTGAAGGGGGTACACTTCTTATGGCGCCTTTATCGGGGGCAGACGGGAAAATTTATGCGGTGGGACAAGGAGCCGTGAGCATCGGAGGATATAATTATGAAAGTAAATCGGGACTCTCCTCTTACCGCAAAAACCATAGCGTAGCAGGGCAAATACCTGACGGCGCAATTGTACAAAGAGGACGTATGAACCAGGTTCTTCCGGACAGTATTTTTAAATACACCCTGAATTCACCGGATTTTAACTCCGCGGTAAAAATGGCTGAAGCTATCAACAAGTATTTTAAGAGTAGCGTTGCTAAAGCCAAGGACGCGGCAAGTGTGGAAATAATCATGCCCGCAAACTATGGGAGTGGTGCTCCTGTATTTTTAGCAGAAATTGAGGGTCTTGATTTTATACCTGATGATATTGCCCGGGTGGTGATGAATGAAAAAACGGGAACTATTGTGGCCGGGGGAGCGGTTACTATTTCTTCTGTTGCGGTTTCACATGGAAGCCTTACTATTTCAATAAACACTGAAAAACAAAGCGGGGGGATGGTAGCGCAAGGTCGAAAACAATGGTCGGCTGGTGGGTATTCCAACACTTCAGAAAATGCGATGTTTAATGAGCCAAAAGCAGAGGTGAAGGTGTTGCCCCGGGTGACAAGTGTTAGTGAACTGGCAAGAGCGCTAAACTCACTAGGTGTTCCGCCAAGAGATATAATAGCGATATTTCAAAGTATCAAAAAAGCAGGAGCACTCCACGCAGAATTGGTGATGATGTAATCACTACTAGTGAAAGAACTAGTAACTTTCTTCATGTACCTTTTGATTCCGAACACCCGTCCTCCGCAGTAGCACTGCTACGGAGGGTGGAAGTCGGAATGACTATTTTGAGAGCAGTTAACATGAAAAAAATTATGTGACGCTACACTAGTTCAAACGGAAGCTTCATATCAATAATGTTTCAGGGCTGATTTTCCTATGGGGAAAACGTTGAAACCAAGTTTGAATAATTTTTTGTGATCGAGAATATTTCGCCCATCAAAAATAAATGCAGGTTTTTTCATGTTGTTGAATATTTTTTTGAAATCAAGAGATTTGTACTCTTCCCATTCAGTTAAAACTGCAATGGCGCAAACTCCTTTACAAGCCTCGTAGGGGTCTTTATGAAATTCAACTTTGCCTGTGCCTTGTTTTATGGCTTCGGCCAGTTCCATT
Organism: Fibrobacteria bacterium; assembly: GCA_015232855.1. Lineage (GTDB taxonomy): Bacteria > Fibrobacterota > Fibrobacteria > UBA11236 > JADFYW01 > JADFYW01. The sequence goes on along the minus strand of JADFYW010000013.1, from coordinate 21,230 downwards.
TTTGCGTTTGGTATAGCTTCGGGATCAGAAATATTAAGCCTGGCGTGTTCTTCTAATAGTTCTTTGCATACGGAAATAGCGGGAGATTCACGGGTGTCACCGGTGTCTGCTTTGAATGCAAAACCAAGAATAGCGATTTTTTTATCTGCTACGGTATTAAACATATTCTGCAGCATGGTTTTTACAAATCGATCTTGTTGCCATTCATTAATTTTAACGACTGATTCCCAATATTCAGCGGTCTCGGTAAGTCCATAACCATGGCATATGTATACCAGATTAAGAATGTCTTTTTTAAAGCAGGAGCCTCCAAAACCAACACTGGATTTTAAAAATTTTGAACCAATGCGAGAATCTGTGCCGATAGCATAGGCAACTTCACCCACATCAGCTTCTGTTTTTTCACATAATGCGGAAATGGAATTAATGGAAGATATCCGCTGGGCCAGAAAGGCGTTAGCAATAAGTTTTGATAGCTCAGCACTCCATACATTTGATTCGATTATTCGTTTCCGGGAAATCCAATTCGCATAAACATCTACAATGGTTTTTCTGGCTTTGATACCTTCTTTGGTTTCGCGTGATCCGATAAGGACCCGGTCTGGATTCTTAAGGTCGGCGATTGCGGTACCTTCTGCTAAAAATTCTGGATTCGAAATTACATCAAAATGTATGTTTTTATCATTTGCTTGCAGGATACGTTCCATCGCCTCTGCAGTCCGCACGGGGAGGGTGGATTTTTCAATAATTATTTTATTTGAATTAGAATGCTTTACAATTTCATGGGCTGTTCTTTCCCAGTGTTGCAAATCAGCTGCCATACCAGCCCCATGACCGAAAGCTTTGGTGGGGGTGTGAACAGCGACGAAAATGATATCAGCTTCTTTTATACCTTTTGTTACTTCGGTAGAAAAAAACAAGTTTCGGCCCCGGCCTGTTTTTACGGTCTCAAGCAAACCCGGCTCATAAATGGGTAAATTTTGCGATTTCCAGGCATCAATTCGCTGTTTGTTTATGTCCACAACGGTCACTTTGTATTGAGGGCAATTGGCGGCAATCATGGCCATGGTGGGGCCTCCGACATATCCGGCACCTATGCAGAGAATTTTCTTTTCAAACTTCATTTTTATCCTTTATTCCTGTAAAGGCACTAATATAAAAAAAGATTTGCTAATTATTATGAATATTTAAACGGGATAACGTTATTTTGTTTCAATAATCGTGGCCCCCAGGTTGTGGGGTTCCTGATAAGAGCGCTTTATCATATTGTTCCAACATTGAGATAGTTTGAAACGCATTTCTTTATAAATGGTATTTTCGCCTGCTCTGTGGTTACCGTGTATTACCCGTAATGTGCTATAATGAGATTTTTGCATGGCTTCAAGTTGCTGCTCTATTTTATACATAGCTTCGTCAATTGAGTCTCCATGACAATCGATTTCAATATCGGTTTCCCGCTCCAGGAAAAACACCGGTTTTATCGCTTCAGTTCCTTTTTTCTTTTTTCGTTTTTTTTTCATTATGGCATTTCTTTCTGTTCTTCAATACTAGCGCTGAAGATTGAATCCGGTTGGCAGGGGAGTTTCTTGATAACGGACGTAAAGAAAGGGTGGTCAGATTTCCATTTGTCATGTTTTTTTCGGGTCCCGTATTTTTCACCACTGTTCTGAATAGAAAGCTTTTTATTTATATGAGTCAGGAGGCGGACAAAAGGCTGTCTTTTTTTGGTATCTCTCCGTTCAAGAGCTTTTTGGGTTCGTTCTTTCTCTAAAAATTCGGGCCAGGAAAAAGATTTACCGCTTTTTTGTAGAAAAAGGATGTACCCAAGGAGATGAAGTCTTTTATCCTGATTTGTTAAAAGCGCAAGCTGAGTTAATATTTCCGTATCCATTTCTCGGGTAAAGCCTTTTGCATGGGCGGTTTCATGGCAGATGGCATGTAAACGCCAATAGTTGGGAGTTGGTAAATCAGACTTTCTTACCATTGCCACTTCGCTCAGCAAAGGATCATGGAAGGCTGGTCCTCCATAGCTAAGGCCTAATAATCTGGTCAGGCCAAAAAGAGGCTTGATTCTTTTTAGGGTCCGTCCTTTGGGAAGCCCATAGGCAACTAAAAGACTATCCAATGTATGATTGCAGTTTTTGAGAACCAGATCTTCTGATAGATTGAGATAATCGGTTTCATTAAACTCCTGGTGAAGTTTCTGCTCAAACCAACGGACATATTGTTCGAATTGTTTTTCTGATAGAGAGTCCGGCGCCCAATTTTTATTCAGACTTTTTCTGTTTAGAGTAGGCTGAGGACCAAATGGAATGGCACCCTGCCCTGAAATTAAAACAAAAAGGAGAACGGGTCCGCAAACAATAAGCAGAATGGTATTAATGCGAAACAGACTTGTTTTAGTCGGGTGGACTCGTTGAGAATCTTTTTTAAAAATAGGCAGGTGCTTTAGGAGCAGAAGGACACAGGATAGTAATCCAATCCAAAGGACTATCTCGGTCAGGCAAAATGGAATAACATCAACGATAGTTCCTTTTATCAATGACAAAGGAAGCCCCAAAAATTTCCAGTAAACTTCAAAGAGGGAGGTCATAATCTGAATAAAAAAAAAGAAGAAGAAATAAAAAGTAACTTTTGTTAATAGTACTGCAAATAATAATCCCAAAACTCAAATATATCCTTATTATCGAGTAAGTTAGTTGATAAATGTAGTTTATAAAAAAAACTTCTTGCGTATTTTAAGTCATAACTGTAACTTGATTGTATGCTTAGTCATGTGTAAGACGAAATCTAGGCTCTGATAATTTTATTTTCTTAAAAACAAACCCTCAATACAAAGGGAGTTTTATCGGTATGTTGAAAAAAGATAATGGCTGAATTAATAAAATTAAGACTCAAAAAAGGGGGGGGCTCATGCTTAGAGTTAAAACAGGATTAATTGGATTGCTGCTGTGTTTTCATTTTTTACCCAGTCTGCTTTATGCAGTAAAACTACAATCCCCTCCGGCAGTGGTGCTAAATAAAATTGAAGGCCCTCAACAAAAACTGTTAATAACGGAAGATGCTCCGGACTTAATAGAACCAGAGCCTTTATTAGCTCCTTCGTCCTCTTCCACAGAGGTGACAATGTTCAGTTCTTTGTTTGGAACCCTTGAAGATATTCCGATGCTTATTAAGCCACAGTCTAAAGAAGTGATTACACTTATTTTTCCCGAACCCCAAAAACTATCCGAACTGGCTGTTTATGATGTGGATGGAGTATTGGTAAAACGTTTTGAGGCTGGTTTTATAAAGAGAGGGCGTATTAATTGGCGTATCGATTCTATAAAAAAGGGAATGTACTTCCTCAGAGCAATAACCAATGACAATATGTTAATCAGGAAAATAACGATCTAAATAAAAGAGAGTTAAGCACCCAGTATGCAAAGATTGTTCTTCAGGTGAAGAATATAATCAGCAATACCTGTTTCCAGGCTGAATAGCGTTTCTTTGTATCCTGCTGAACGCAGCTTTTTGATGTCTGCCTGGGTATAATACTGGTATTTTTCTTTCAGTACTTCCGGCATGTCAATAAAATTGATAACCGGTTCTTTTTTCAGTTCTTTGAAAATAGCTTTCATCATGTCAAGCCAGCTTCGGGAAGTTCCGGTCCCGATATTATAGAGTCCTCCGGGTTTGTTTTTGTCCAGGAAAAAAAGTGTCATATTAATCGCATCTTTGATATAGATAAAATCTCTAAGTTGTTCTCCATCCCGGTATTCTGGTTTATAAGACTTGAAAAGCCCGACCTGCCCTGCAGATTGAATTTGCTCAAAAGCCTTAACTACCATACTCCGCATATCGTCTTTATGGTACTCGTTGGGGCCGTATACATTAAAATATTTAAGTCCGACGAGGGTACTTAAGTGCCCCCTTTTCCTTGCCCACAAGTCAAACATCTGTTTTGAATAACCATACATATTGAGCGGACGGAGTTTGTGTATGGCGCTTTCGTCATCGACATATCCTTGTGTTCCATCACCATAAGTGGCAGCTGAAGATGCATAAATAAAACGGATATCGTGGTTTAATGCCCATTTGGCCAGGGTTTTGGTGTATTCGAAATTGTTTTGAATGAGGTAAGATGCGTTACTCTCTGTGGTGGAAGAACAGGCCCCCATATGGATAATCGCCTCAACCTGTTTTGCGGGTATGTTGTTTTGCTTGACCTCTGCTAAAAACACATCCTTTTCCATATAGTCTGAATACTGTAAAGGTACCAGATTTTTCCATTTTTCCGATTGCCCCAGTTCATCAACCAGTAAAAGGTCAGTATTACCTCTCCGATTAAGCCCCCAGGCCAGGGCACTTCCGATAAAACCTGCTGCTCCTGTAATGATAATCATAAAACTAAAGTAAAAAAAATGGCTACCAATTGTTCAAAATAACCGTATTTAATTTGTATTTGTACTAGAATAACCAGAATTTATTAGCCACAGAGGACACGGAGAACACAGAGGAAATTTTAAAATTTAAAAAAATACCCCACTGAGCTCTCTGTGTCCTCTGTGGCCATATTTCCGGAAATCCAGCTTTCGGTGATACTTCCCTCATCGTGAGAGGTGAACTCGCAAAGATGTTAATAAATATATTTTTTAAATTATATGCAGCACATAGTGTTTCATTATATGTGCTTTTTATTCCTTCTTCTTTGCGAATACTTTGCGTTCTCTGCGCCTTTGCGGTGAGTTTTTGTTATTCCTGATCACGAGTTAGCTAATCTGGCTAATATCTCTTACCGCCCCTTTATCAGCTGAAGTGGTCATGAGACTATATGCCATAAGTGCTTTTGAAATAATACGGTCACGGCCAAGAGGTTTCCAGGCATCACTTCCCATCGCTTCCATTTTTTTGCGGCGGGCCTCCATTTCATCAGTTGAAATGTCTAAATCAATGGTACGTTCAGGGAGGTTAATATTTATGGTATCACCTTCTTCAATTAAAGCTATTTCACCACCCTGGGCTGCTTCAGGGCTGATGTGTCCGATAGAAAGACCGGATGTACCACCTGAGAAACGTCCATCCGTAATAAGTGCGCATTTGGCGCCCAGGCCTTTGGATTTTAAAAAGCTGGTGGGATAAAGCATTTCCTGCATTCCCGGTCCGCCTTTTGGACCTTCATAGCGTATAACCACACAATCCCCGGGTTTAATTGCATCGGCAGTGATGGCTTCTACGGCTTCTTCCTGAGAATGAAAGATACGGGCTTTGCCCGCAAAGACCATGCATTCTTCTACGACGCCAGCAGTTTTAACGATACATCCGCTTCGGGCAATATTTCCTTTAAGGACACAAAGACCGCCATCCTGAGAATAGGCGTACTCAAGAGAACGGATACAGCCGTTTTCTCTGTCGGTATCTGCTGCATCATAATAGTTTTCCTGGGACATTCCCTCAGTGGTGTTTACTCCTCCGGGTTTGGCCAGGGCACGTTTTTTAGCCGCATCATCACAATCGGGGGAGAGTAAGTCATTTTGGTTAAGTTGTTCCTGCATTGTTAATCCAGAAACTGTTTTGCAATCGAGATGAAGGAGGTCTTTTTGGGCCAGCTCTTTTAGAATAGCGGGGATACCTCCGGCACGGTTTACATCTTCTACATGGTAGCTTGAAGACGGGGCTACTTTGCAGAGGGTAGGGGTGGAAAGTGATAGTTTGTCTATGTCTGACATTGTGAAATCAACCCCTGCTTCCTGGGCGATTGCTAAGATATGTAATACGGTATTTGTTGAACCGCCCATAGCAATATCAAGGCGCATTGCATTTTCAAAAGCATTGAAAGTTGCAATGTTCCTCGGTAAAAGGGAAGAGTCGCCTTTTTCATAATAGTCTCTTGCCATTTCTACGATACGAGTCGCTGAGTCTTCAAAGTTGTTTCTTCTGAGTTTATGAGTCGCAAGTAAAGTGCCATTACCCGGGAGAGCAATTCCCAGGGCTTCATTCAGGCAATTCATAGAATTTGCGGTGAACATGCCTGAGCAGGAACCACAGGTGGGACAGGAATTGGTTTCTAAATCCAGCAATTCTTCGTCGGTGATGGTCTTATTTTCAGCAGCCACCATTGCGTCGATCAAATCGAGCTTTTTACCGGCATTGCCTTTGGTTTGGGTACCTGCTTCCATGGGACCACCTGATACAAAAATAGTGGGGAGATTAAGGCGCATAGCTGCCATGGTCATACCCGGGGTGATTTTATCACAATTAGAAATGCAGATGAGGGCATCGGCCACATGGGCCTGAACCATATATTCAACAGAATCTGCGATAAGGTCTCGGGAAGGAAGGGAATACAACATACCGTCATGGCCCATGGCAATACCATCATCTATTGCAATGGTATTAAATTCCACACCAAATCCACCCGCTTGATCAACAGCCTTTTTTACAAGTTGTCCGATTTCACGAAGGTGAACATGGCCAGGAACAAACTGGGTAAAAGAATTTACTATTGCGATTACGGGTTTCTCAAGGTCCGCGGTTTGCATGCCATTAGCGCGCCAGAGGGCTCGGGCACCGGCCATACTTCTGCCGTGAGTGGTTTTTTTACTTCTGAAAGCTTTCATTTTTTATCTCCTGCATTAATCCGGTTTGGAGCGGATAATCTATAAAAACAGTGGCTGTAAATAAACATTTGATAGAATTTCGGCGAAAAAAGCCTAAAATCTTTCTATTTTTCCGGATTAAGAGATAAAATGTATTCAATAAGTTTTAAGGAGAAAAAATGAATATTCTTTTTTTTGGTCCCAATGGCAGTGGCAAAGGGACTCAAGGGTCGGTTTTAAAAGAAAAATTTAACATTGCGCATATAGAATCCGGTGCAATTTTCAGAGAAAATATCCAGGGAAATACTGAGCTTGGGAAGCAGGCAAAGACTTTTATTGACAAAGGCGAACTGGTTCCCGATGATATCACCATTCCCATGATCCTCGACAGATTACAGAAAGATGATTGTAAAAATGGATGGCTTCTGGATGGTTTTCCCCGGAATAAGGTCCAGGCTGAAAAGCTCGATGAATCTTTAAAGTCCTCCGGAATAACACTGGACATCGTTGTGGAAATTCTCCTGGATCGCGAAATTGCAAAAAACAGAATCATGGGAAGGCGCCTGTGTGTACAGGATAACAACCACCCTAATAATATTTTTATTGATGTAATTAAGCCTAATGGAGATTTATGCAGGGTATGCGGGTCTGAGCTTAAGAGCAGGGCTGATGACCAGGACGAGGGCGCTATCAATAAGCGTCATGGTATTTATTATGATGCTACTGAAGGTACTCTGGCATCAGCATATTATTTCAAATCCCAGGCCGAAAAGAGTTCATTACCGCGATATATGACACTAGAAGGCAAAAATAGCGTAAAAGAAGTGAGTGACGAATTATTATCCAAATTGTAACCAATGCCTGATTAGGGTTGTTTTTTATCCATAAAATGCTTTTATTCAAATAATACTTCCCAAAATATGCCGGGAATGTGTAATTTTATGAATAGTTTTTACCCATAAGCAGAGGATATGTTTCTCAAAGTACACCATTTTTTATTTTTCGTGCTTATTTTGTCTACTGGCATGTATGCTCAGGATTCCTTAGGAACATCTGAACCTGTTGACCGATCCTTTGTTTCTCCGGTAAACAAGCCAAAACCGGTAAATGTGGTTCCTGTCGCTCCTGTTGTACCTGAACGAAAAATCACCGCAACAAGTAAGCCGTTTGGTTTTGTATCTTTTACCGTGGTGCCTGGTTTTAAACATATCCTTTTTGATAAAGAATCAACCCTTGGTTTTGCAAATAAAATTCTGGTTCCGTCAGGTAGTCATTTGGTCGATATCTTTGCACCCAGTGGCTATGAAGATACCAGCTTTAGTATACAGGTAAATGCGGGTAGCGATGTGGAAAAAGAAGTGCGTTTGAGAAATAAAGGAGATGGTAAAATTACCCGTGTACATCGTGAAACAGAGGTGGCTACCAGTTCATCATTTTTATCTACGGTTAAAGTCAGTTGTTTTACTTTGGCTATAGTTACCGGTATTGTTGCATATTACGAAGAAAGACAGGCAAGTAGAGCCCGGACTCAGTACGACGCGCTCAATCCCAATGCGGATTATAATCAACTGTCCGCTAATTTAAACAACCATATAAAATGGAGAAACGCAATGGCAATTGTGGCTGGTGCTTCTTTTATCGCTGGTGGGATAACCTGGTTTTTTTAAATATAAGTGTATGGTAGCTCTTCTTGCTGCCAAAAGAGAGTCAAGCTTAAAGGGGGAGGCTCAAGGTTAAAAAACATACAATTTATAGAATAAACTGCCCAAGGTTTAGTAAAATGGTGCAATGGACATAAAGTTTTATAAAGCTGAATTGACCCTCCACTGTCCCGCATTTGCGGTACAATGGAGGGTTCAATGAAACTTATGCCCTGTGGGTATAAAAAGCTAAAAGACCTGGGACTACTGGTGTTCTTTGTTATCCTGTCCCAAAGTTTTTTTTGTCCTGAAACGGAAACCATTCAACTCGAAAATGTTGAGATTATCTCGTTACAACTGGTTGTGTATGATACTACTTCTTTAAAAAAAGGGTTCAGAATAGACTGGAAGTACCCGGAAAATGAACGAGAACAATTGAGCTTTTTTTCACTGTTCTATTCTCTCCATCAGGATTCTGTAGAAGTATTGGCAAAAACAGAAATTAGCGCGGATACAAGATCCTTTATTGATGTTTTCCCAGATACCAAATTTGATTCTATTTCTTATGGCTTAAAAGCTATCTGGGTATCGAGTGGGGGACAACGCTGGGAGAGTGATTCTATTTGTTGGGCTGATTTTAGTTTTACCCAACAGGTCAACATTATTGAACCGGTCAAGGATGAATACAGTGCGCAAATAAAAACTCCATTTACTATTATGTCTTCAAACGATAATGGTGAGACGTTCCGTTTTTTTTCTTTTCAGAAGCTGGAGACTGCGGGTTGGTACGTGGTGGATACGCTTTTCCCCTTTTCTAATCAAGGTAGTCATTTTTTTCCGGGTGGGTTTATAACAGACAGCTTACAATTGCCTTATTTGGAAAAGGATACTTCTCTGGTTAAATGGTGTATTCTTTCTACTCAATTGCCGGGTAATGAACCGGCTAACCGCAAACAATCATTAACGTGTAGTCAGTACTACAAAGTAAAATAATCTGTGATGCAGGCCTTCATACCTCTTTCCCTTATAATACAATATCCACAAAGGTTACTCTTTCTGGTATTCTGTTTGTGTATGCTGGTTCATGGTGAATGGCAGGTCACTACCTGGAGCAATGATTCTCTGGTACTCAGTTGGAGCCTTTCTCATAATGAACAGGCGCCTGGGGAAGTTTCAACGGTGATTGCGGTGCCCTCTGGGGCCATTTTGCTTCCCCGGATAACCGTTCTTGCAACTAAACCAGTTCTTACACTTCCTGGTACCATTGACAAAACTTACAATGGCAATGTGGTAATACGAGAGTATAACCGGGGATGTTTCAGGGACGTGGAGCTTAGTGTTATCAGTTTTATTCCTTTCATCAAAAAAAATGAGACTACCCCACAAGGAGCCTCCCTTGCTTCCTGGCAGAGTATAACCCAGGCAATGGTTACGATTAAATTTAAACCCGTAACAGCCAGTCTTTTAAAAGGACAACGCTCTAGTTATGCCTCTGCCGCTACACTTCCCACAGAAATGTATCTCAAACAGTTGGTGGCAAATTATGAACAATCCCGGCTGTTTCGTACTGTGAAGACTGGAGAAGCTTTGTTGGCCAAACAATCTCTCGCAAGCGGGAACGCGACTCTGCCGTCTACACGTTTACTGGTACATACGATTACTGAAGATATACAGAAAATAAGCTATGCTCGCCTTAAATCAGCCGGTTTTCCATTGTCTGATATTGATCCCAGAACTCTCCGTTTGTTTTACGACGATACTGAAGTTCCAATGTATATTCATGGCGAAGAAGATGGGGAATGGAACAAAGACGATTATATCGAGTTTATTGGGAAACGCCCCAGAGGGAGCCTGGTAGAAGATAATAAGCAGTCTTACTACTCTTTTTATACCAGCACAGCGGTTTTTTCTTTGGTGTGGCCTGACAATGGTTTTGGTATGCGGGCTCCCCTCATTCCCGTCCCGGGTTCAGAAGGTGGTGTTGTGGTTTCTGCAGCCAGATCTGCTGAAGAGGCACCGCCTTTTAAGGTTAATGTCCATATTGAAAAAGATGAAGAAATAATCAGGCTGGGTGGAGTTGCATTTGGGGATGTTGTGAATCTTGGGAGTAGTATTGAGGCTCAGGCACTTTCTGATTTCTGGATGTGGGAGCGCCAGGGAGTGAATACCGATATTATTGATATTCCCTTTTTTTTACCGTATAATCCGGTTTTGGATGAAACCAGTAATGCTCCGGAACTCTTGATAACTATCAGGATGATGGGTTTAACTGATGTATTAAACGCCCAGTATGATCACCACATAAAGTTTCTGTTGAATTCAACAGATATCTCTGATGTAGACGGTGTTACAAATACTGCAAAATGGTCCGGGGATACCCCTTTTCTCTGGCACTCTCTGCCTTTGACTCAAAAGGCCCTGAAACCGGGCGAAAATATTCTTACCATTCAAAAAATTAATGATCTTTATACTACTTCCGATGAACTGGTTAAAGTGCAGGATAGTTATCTCGATTATATCGAACTCAGTTTTTTGGCCGAATACTCTGCCGTAAATGATAAGCTTAGGTTTAGTACCAATTTTTCTGACAGTTTGGGTGAAAAACAATTTGTTATTAAGGGGCTTACGGAGTCAGATTATGTCTTGTGGGATGACCAAGGACGGAAGCTGACGGCGTTTAATGTTACCGCGGTTAGTGGCGTACGACAGCTCTCTTTCACTGAGAATGTTGCAACTCACACTACCTATTTGCTGTCTGCTGAGTCTTTGATTGACGAACCCCATATCATTCTTGATACCCTGGCTGATCTGGTGAATATGGCAAACCAGGCCGATTATCTGGTTATCACCGGAAAATCTCTACGGGGGCAGGCGCTGGATTCGCTTATATCACTCCGAACCGGGCAGGGGCTAAGATGTAAAACCATTTTTGTTGAGCATATCTATCAGTTGTTTGGGGACGGGGCCACCAACCCCCGTGCTATCAGAGACTTCTTAAAATATGCTTTTCATAAATGGCGCAGGCCTGCTCCTGCGTATGTATTGCTATTGGGAGAAACCTCCATGTGGTTTGACAAAAAAAGTGGAGCGACCCAGAAAAACATCGTACCCACCAATCTCATTCAGATACCGGGTTGGGGGGTAACCAGTAACGATGATTATTTTGCCAAGTTGTCGGGAGAAGACAATATACCTGATGTGTTTATCGGACGTATCCCTGTTGCGAGTCAGCAGGCGCTATCGACTGTTGTAAATAAACTTTTCCGTCATGAAAGAGTCCGGTCAAGCGGTCATTGGCAAAACAAGGTGCTGTTGGTTGGTGGTTTCGAAAAGTCCTTTACCCGGGCCAATCAGACTATGCAATCTCAACTGGTTACTGATAACCGGCAGATTTCTCGTTTGGATATCGAAATTTCTTCGAATTATTACCGTTCGTTACAGGATGAACCAAGTTTTTACCGGCAGGTGGATTCCGCCTTTAACATTGTAAATTTCATCGGTCATGGGGGAGGGGCCGTTTGGTCTGACGCGGGTATCCTTACGCTCAAAGAACTCGACAGCTTAAAAGGGGACTTTGCGGTTCCGCTCATTACATCCCTCACCTGCCTTACCGGTTATTTTGAAGATGTCGGAGCTCGTTCTTTGGGAGAAGAACTTATCCGTTTACCCCGAACCGGGGCCATAACTTTTTATGGAGCTTCAGGATATACATCAGACCAGGCGGGGAGTATTATGGGGCAGGAACTTTTTTCTGCTGTGGCCATGAATGGAGAAACTACTGCAGGTCGTATAATCTGCCAAACAGAAACGATGATGGCGTTAAAAACAGGTTTGTCTTATCTTCCCATAACCGGAGAATTTGATTTACTGGGGGATCCGGCAACATCTCTCTATTTCCCGGATGCGGAGGAAAAACTTGAAATAACAGAAGAGTCTCATGATAACCAGAATCACAATTTCACCGTCAAAGGTGACAATCTGAAGATAGAATCGGGAACCGGGGTTATCACCTTATTTATAGAAGATTCAACAGTTCAGTCCAAACCAATTTCTTTTTCAGGTTCGGGCTTTTCTACCACATTTTCTTTTTCAAGTAAAAATTTAGCTTCCGATTTCTTTTATGGAAAGATGGTTTTTCATTATTGGGACCGGGATGTGTCTCATAGTGCCTATGTTAATTTTTCAACATTTGACTGGCTCATTGACAGCATTGCCTTGAGCCCTGCCCGTATAGGACTGGGAGATTCTTTGCAGGTACGTTTTTCCCTCGAAAAATTAACGGGTGAATATGATTTTCTTGGTGGGACCTTTGTTTATGGTGTTTTTGAAGATAAGCCCGAGAACTTTGTGCAAGGGGACGAAATCGTTATTGCTCAGGCTGATGATGGAAAATTTGAAACCCAAAATTCGATAGTAATTAATTCCCAGCGTCAGGACTTAGTGAGTCCCTCTCTCTTTTTTCAGATTCGTTTAATAATCAACCATAAAAAGGGGGGTGGATCCAACAACCTTAAAATCGAATCTAAAATTTATGAACGATCCCTTGAATTACCATCTGATATTAGTTTTTCTACTCTGCCCTTTACTGTTCCCATACAAGATTCTCTGGGTGTTTGGGTTAAGTTACTCAACAAGGGCCTGGCCCCTGATTCTCAGTTTAAACTCGCGTATAGTTTTACCTTGTCTGATTCACTCCAGGTAACAGACACCCTCGATTACGCCCGTACCCTTAACGTAAATCAGGTTGACTCGGTTTTTATTCTTATAAAGGATGCACTCTTAAATAAGCCTTTTAGTGTTTCTATTCTTACCTCTTCTGCGAACAATGAGCACAATACCACAAATAATTCAGCGGATACCCAGTTTACTATTCGTTCACTGTTTATAAAAAATCAATCAGACACCTTAAAACTGGATTCTCAATTCGTTTTGTTACCGGTCGAAAATTTTAAGGCAGGACGGGTGTTTATTGAGGAAAACTTTGTCACTCCAAAGATACCTGAGCATATAACCGTTGTATCTCAAAAAGACGGAGGTCCTGGATATTATCATGTGTCGGTGCCTGATACCGCAACAAACTTCAATTTGCTCTATTCAGTAAAAGGCGGACTGAATAAAAAATCGTCAACAACACCCCAATGGCATTATTATGTGGAGCAGAGTGAAAACTGGCTGAAGCTTGATCAGGTGGGGAATTCTTCGGATAGAGTATCAGCAGACTATTTTAAAGCTGGAGTTTATGCCGTATGTCTTAATAATGATAATACCGCCCCGAAAATTGCAGTAACGGCAAGAGGACAGTTATTACTACAAGACGATTATATTCCTCAGAAAGTCCCTCTGGATATAACCCTCAGAGACAATACGGGTATTGATTACATTCTACATCCCCCGGAAATTTTGGGAAGTGATGGCCTCTTCGATACCAGCAAAGTTTCGATGGTGGTGTCAAACCCTCTTGCAAGAACCGGCGCTCTTCAGATTCGGCCTGATGAGCGTATCAAGCGGGATTCGATTGAAGTGCTTGTGCACGATATCTCAGGTAACCAAAGCCGTTATCCCTTTAGTTTCCGCTATGGGAGTGGATTGAAAATTAAGGTTATTGGCAGTTACCCCAATCCTTTTGCAGATACAACGGTTTTTGTATATCAGCTCACAGACTGGGCCGATGAAGTTAGTATTAAAATCTATTCCCGGGCAGGCAGATATGTTCAGTCTTTTAGAGAACCTGTTGAATCCGGCTATAAAGAAGTCGTGTGGGATGGTAAATCAAGCAAAGGGGAAGAAGTGGCCAACGGCCTCTATTACCTCAAAATTTATGCTAAACGAGGTAATAAAAAGTCCTCTAAGATTTTCAAACTGTTCAAAATAAAAAGGAAATAATTAAACTATCCTCCGCGCCCTTTCGGGAGAATCTTTTTCTAGGCAGTAGCTATAATTTTTCCTGCGGTGGAGTCTATGGCTGCACTCGAATTATAAAATCCCGATTTCATATTTTCTTGAGCGACAAAGATTTTATCCTGCCTGAGTTCAGGTAATCCTTTGGCTCTTTCCAATACAACACCCATTTCTTGCTGGCTGGCATGTACCGATTCGCCTTCTTTAGAAAGAGAGACTGTATCTTTGATTTCCAAATTTTTTCCAAAACTCCCATTCCCACTTCCAGTCGCCTGGGGTTTGATGTTTGAGTAAACCGGGTAGGAATTGTTTTGTGGTATGATATTCATTGGCTCTACTACTGTTGTTGTCTTATAATTATCGGTATAACTTTCCCCAACTAAAGTGATTGTTAAAAAAAAGTGCGACACACTATTTTAAATTAAGAATTGTAATTGCGAATTAGAAATTATGAAAGATGAATTAGGGATTGAGAGGGGGAAATAAGAATTATGAAAGATGAATTAGGAATTATGAATTGAAAATTAGAAATCCTGCGGATTTTTATTTGTATTCCATAACTCTCTATTTGCAAATAATTGCCCCCTCGCCCCCAGTTCCCGAACTTCCGGGAGAGGGGGATTAAGGGGGAGAGGGCAACTTATTAGCTTACCAATGAATTCCTAATTCTTAATTCATCTTTCATAATTAACAGATGTTTTATCTGTTATCCATAACTCGCTATTTGCCAATAACTTAAATAAATTCTACAATTGTGGACATGAAAGGTGGAACAGTTACAATAGTCGGAAGGCCAAATGTAGGCAAATCAAGCCTGTTTAACAGGATACTTAAAAAGCGGCTTGCAGTGGTCGCGGACCGGGAAGGGGTTACCCGAGACCTCCATTTTCAGTTTAGTGAGTGGGATGGGGTAGCCTTTCAACTTGTTGATACCGGTGGTTTTATGCTTGATACCCAGGACGCTCTTGATGCCATGGTGGTTGATAAAATCAAGCTCGCTATTCTGGAATCAGACGTGATTCTTTTTGTGGCAGACGGTTTGTCTTCTATTGTAGATATGGACAAAAGGCTCGCAAATTTTGTAAGGAAATCCGGGATCCCATTTGTTTTGGCGGTAAATAAACTTGAGTCTAAACAGGCTCAAATGGATATCCATGACTTTTGGAAACTGGGTATGGGAGAGCCTCATCCGGTTTCTGCTAAAAGCGGTTATGGCGTGACCAGTTTACTTGACAAAATAGTTTCAGAGCTTCCTAATAATTATGAAAAGAAAGAAGAGACAGACGGCATACGTTTGGCAATTCTAGGGAGACCCAACAGCGGAAAAAGTACTCTGGTAAATAAAATACTTGGAGAGGATCACTTAATTGTTTCTCCGGTTGCAGGTACCACCCGGGATTCTATTGATACCGAAGTGAGCTATAAGGGCCATAATATTATCCTTACTGATACCGCAGGATTACGAAAAAAGGCAAAGGTACGAGATGATGTAGAATATTTTTCAAATTTACGGGCCATAGAAGCCATAAGAAGATCTGACGTCTGTGTATTGCTCCTTGATGCTGACCGTGGGCTTGAGGTTCAGGATCTCAAGATATTTACCCTTATCCTTGAAACCGGTAAGGGCATGGTTATCTGTTTTAATAAATGGGATATTGTAGAAGCTGAGCATGATACCCTTGATAAATTCAATAAAGCGATTATCAACAAGGTACCGGATATGGAATGGATACCTAAAGTACCGGTCTCTGGTTTAACCGGTAAACGAGTGACCCGTATGTTAGATACGGTAATTCAGGTATATGAAAATCTGCATAAGGTATTGGGTAGAGAGGAAGTCGTGAAGTATTTTCAGGCAGCTATTGCAAAGTATCCCCATCCTCGCTGTAATAAG
Source organism: Fibrobacteria bacterium (assembly GCA_015232855.1). Taxonomy (GTDB): domain Bacteria; phylum Fibrobacterota; class Fibrobacteria; order UBA11236; family JADFYW01; genus JADFYW01. The sequence continues at coordinate 5,220 of JADFYW010000013.1, read as the reverse complement.
GGATCGGTTAATATGAGACGCTTGTGCCAGGTGACGATAAATCCCCCGGGATTTGTAGTGGAGGCCCAACGTCCGCAGAATGTATTTCCCAGTTATGAAAGGTACTTAAAGAGAAGTCTTTACAATTATTTTGAGCTTGCCGGGGCCCCGGTAAAATTCTTTTTTAAAAGAGATATCAAACTGAGGACAGACGAAGACTTGACTGATTTTAATAATTATGCCAATAAGCTTAAAGACAAAGATGGAACCCGAGTGAAGCCTGCTGAAAAAAACACAGCCAGGTCAAGGCGTTCCAAGAGGAATAGAGACTGATGCTCGCCTCTGTTTTATTTATTCTTCTGCTTTCCTACCTTGCAGGATCCATACCCGCCTCTGTCTGGGTATCTAAATTATTCTATAAAAAAGATGTGCGCTCCGAAGGGAGTAAAAACGCAGGGCTTACCAATACCTATCGTCTTTTTGGTGTTAAAGCGACCATCCCGGTAGCAATTATTGATTTTGGCAAAGGAGCACTTGCTGCCTGGCTTGGCTATAGCGCTAACCAGGACTATATGCCCGCCATTAATTTTGGATTATGTGCCGGGTTGATGAGTATTTTTGGTCACTCATTCACCTGTTTTGCCGGGTTTAAAGGAGGCAAGGGTGTTTTGGCTGGGCTTGGAGTCTATATGATACTCACTCCCATTTCAGCAATTCTTGCTTTTGTGGTCTGGTTGGTGGTTGTCATTCCCTCAGGCTATGTGAGTCTGGCATCTATCAGTGCGGCAGCGGCGATTTCTCTCTTTATGTTGTTTGAGTATTTCTTTAACGAGGCTACCATGGCGATGCTTTTGCTCACCATTATTCTAAGCATATTTATCATAGTCAGACACCGTTCAAACATCTCCCGCCTTTTAGCAGGTACGGAAAACCGGTTTGGTAAAAAGAAACCAAAAGGGTGAAAGTGAAAAAAAAGGTATACTACTCCATTTCCGATGTGGCTGAACTCACGGGTCTAGAGCAGCACGTGCTCAGATACTGGGAATCCGAGTTCTCCAAGCTCAAACCCCGAAAGAACCGGGCAGGTAACAGACAGTACCGTGATAAGGATATTCAGGTCATCAGGTATATCAAGCATCTCCTGCAAAAAGAGATGTATACCGTACAAGGCGCCAAGAAAAAGCTCACTACTGCAGACTACAACGAGGTAGAAGGACAACTGAGCTTGCTTCCTCCCTTAACGACCAGCCAATCAACACCGGCACCTCAAAAAGAACCCGACTCTACCAATGAGGTGTCAGCCCCTGAAGTGGAGGTAAGTTCTGTTGGTGTAGATAAAAAGGTAATAACAGCTATAAAAGAAGAGTTGAAGTCTATCCTCAATACGCTTAAAAAAGACGAAAATTCAAACTCATAATCCTACTAGTTAATTATGAATTTGAAATTATGAATTATTAATTCAAAGTTAGAAATCCTGTGGATTTGATAATTGAATATCCATTTCCGAAGGATATCCTTTATTCAATTCATAACTCCTAATTATTAATTCATAATTAAAATTATTTTTTTAAATTCACGTTTTATGTCAAATAATACTCCCTTTTCTCAACTTTCTCTCTTTGACTCCGTACCGGAGATCCAAAGTTTTACAGCACTTACCGAGGCAGAATATTCAGAGCTGGAAGTACGCGTAGCTCAGAAGAAATACAGCAGTTGGAGTGTGGATTGGAATTATTCCCATAAGCGAGGCATTGTTTCTGTTCCCAGGCTTTTTGCCCTGGCTCCGGTCTCAATTAAGAGGGCGCTCCTTGACTGGGCCATGCTTATGAAAAAGCGTAAACGGTACTGGAAGGAAAGTGATCGCATTGGGAGAGTACAGCTTGAAGAGCTCCTTCGTGGGTATTTAATTAACCCAGGTAAGCATCTTGAAAAGGAGGGAATCAAGCTTGAGGGTAAAAATAAACTTCTCCTAAAATCCATCCTTAAACGAAATTCCCGAAAAATAGCCCGTCTAAAACCAGAGGGCGCGTTCCACAATCTTAATCACCTCTTTGATACCGTTAACGCCATGTATTTTGACAATCGTCTGCGGGCCCGCCTTACCTGGTCAGCTCGCACCGGTGGTTTGTCCACTCATTGTCTGGAGCAGGACGAAGAGGGGAACCCCTATCACCTTATCACCATCAGCCGCTGCTATGACTTCAAAGATGTACGTGAAGAAATTGTGAGTGGTGTGGTTTATCATGAATGTTTGCATATCGAAATTCCTCCCTATACAAAAAACGGAAGGCGGATAGTTCATGGTCCGGAGTTTAAAAAACGGGAACGGGAATATCGTTATTACAATGAATGGGTCACCTGGCACCATACCGAGCTCCGGAAAAAAATGCGGACGTTGAAGTTGAGGCGTACTTTGCAGAAGGTGAAGAAGCGGGTGTTTGGGTGGGGGTAGATAAGCTGTTAGCTATCAGCCTACTAATGTGCTCCGCACAATAAAAAATGGAAAGGACTTTTGTATGCAAAGTTTTAAACAATTAAAAGTATGGGAAAAGTCCCACTCGTTAGTATTAAAAATTTACCAAATAACTAACGGTTTCCCAAAAGAAGAAAATTATGGTTTAATCAGCCAGATTAGAAGATCTAGCTCCTCAATTCCAATGAATATTGCGGAAGGGTGTGGAAAAGATACTGATGCTGAATTTTGTCGATTTATTGGAATAGCGAATGGATCTGCATCAGAAGTTGAATATCAACTTTTATTAAGCAAAGATCTCAAGTACATTGGTCTGCCAAAATTTAATGAACTTAATGTTGAAATAACTGAAATCAAAAAAATGTTAACATCCCTAATGAAACGCTTGAAAAGTAATTAACTGCGTAAGCTATTAGCTATTAGCTGTCAGCTTTTAGCTATCAGCCTCATATTGTGCTTCGCATTCTAAATAAAATGGAAAGAACTTTTGTGTGTAAAATTTTAAAGGAACATCACCTGTTTGATGCGTGATATTTTGCATACTATGCTTTTTTCATATGGAGATTGTTCTTCGGTATTTAGTGCGAAGCACACTCTAAAGCTGATAGCTAACAGCTGACAGCTAATAGCTATTTCACCCTCTTTATTTTCTATCACAAAGTACTTCGTACTCTAGTCAGAAATACTAACTGTTTTTCCCACAAATTCTGCTATAGAACCATATTTTTTACACGGTTGATCTGAATAATAGAGTATATGATCCTGCTGAAATTGACTGGAACAGCCGGTGCTTTCCTTTGCAGGATGATTGTACCTTTTCAACTTCCTGGGATAATGCCTTCAGTTTTCGGGCGCCGGAGGCAGGTTCAGATTGGTACATGAGTGATTATTGTCCCGAAATATTTGAAAAGCCTGATTTTGATGCATTACTCAAGGCAAAAAAGATTCCACATTTTAAGTCAGTGCAAAATACCTACCTCGATATTATTGGGCAAAACATCAGTATGTGCACTCTGGATGGAAAATGTGCGTTTATTGACAGAAATCGGGTAAATGAAATACCTCCGGGAGTATATTTTGTTGGGAATGAACGTTCCGGTATGCATAGTTATATAAAACTGCATTAAAGGCCACCAGTCTTCTGCCAAAGAGTTGCCAGACAGAGGGGGAGATAATAGCTACATTTTCTTTCTTGACCCTCGTAGAAGGTACAATCCACCTGACCAGAAAAATATCCTTTTACATGATGGGGTGTTACCCAAACCCGGTCCGACTTCGTCCCTTTCAGGAACTACGCCGTGACAGGCGGGTAACCGCTGATTCTCTGCGGTCGTGTAACACTACATTATGCAAACCAGACGGTTTCAGAGCCCGAAAAAGGGCCTCCTTGTACCCCCAGCGCCAAAAACAGCCGATTTCCTTTAGCTGCTAAAGAAAATAAGTGAAAAATGAGTTGAAAATCGTTAACTAACAATATATAATTATAAATGTAATTGTTAGGTAATGTTGTATGAGTATTTTAAAAGACGTCCTTGTGGAAGAAAGAGACCGCCTGGTGGCTCTCATCAAACAGTATGGCAAAGAAATGGCCTTGCTCCCGAAAGGATCTCTTTCAGTAAAAAAAATACGAAATGGGCTATACGCCTATAGGGCATTTCGGGAAAAATACAAGGTGTGCTTTGAGTATCTGGGTTCTGTTGAATCGGAAAAAGCCCTTAAATTTAAAGAAAAAATGGAAGAAAGAAGAAATTTTAATTCACTTTTAAAGGATGCGAAAAAAAACCTTGATGAAGTGCAAAGGATGTTGAGCGTTGCAAAAACTTGAACTTGTCATCGATGTTTTAAAGACCTTTAATAAGAATGGCATATTAGATGACCTTGTTCTGATAGGGAGTTGGACTCATTTTTTTTATCGCATCCACTTTGATGATGCACCGGAAATACCTGCTGTGCGCACACTTGATATCGATTTTTTAGTACCAAATCCACGGGCCATTAAAAAGGAAGTGAATATCGGTGATGTCCTGAAAAAATTGAATTTCACTTCTCGCCGGGAAATGTATAGTGGTATCGAAAAATTTGGACATCCGGATCTTGACTTGGAATTTTTATCTCCGTTACTTAGTGCAGGAGTTGACATCGCAAGACCGATACCAAAGCTTAAAACCCATGCTGTAGGGCTTCGCTATTTAGAAATGCTGGCATGGAATACAATCACTGTCAAACATAAATCACTTATGGTTAACGTTCCTGAACCGTCTGCCTATGTTTTGCACAAGTTTTTGATAAGCGCAATGCGGTTCAAAGAAGAAAAGCGCAAAAAGGATCAGGACTCGGCCTTAAAAATGGCCACATTTTTACTAAAACAGCCTGAACAAAAAGATCGATTACAAAAGGTCTTTGAGTCCATGTTCATTAAGTGGCGAAAAAAAGTGCTAAAAGTGATAGAAGAAGTTCATCCAGAGTTAGCTACGTTCTTAAAGCCGCATATAAATAACCCCAGGGTGGGATGGCGATTTGAGAAATAACGGGATGGCCGGCCATACCTGGACGGACACAGAAACCGGATTAGTTTACATAAGACAGTGTTATGCTGGAAACTCGGAATCAGTTGTCCCTGTACAGGGTCATATAACATCGTTTTATGTAAAAGTTCATTTTTAATGAACGTCTAGACTGCCATTTTTCACAAATTGGGGGACTGGGGGGGGCATTCGTTTGTATTTCACTTTAAATAAATGAATGGGATTATTATGAAATTATTTGAT
>JADFYW010000139.1 GCA_015232855.1 Fibrobacteria bacterium | reverse complement strand
TACAAGTGACGGAGCAAATATAACAGAAGATGTTTACAACTTCCCTCTCCTTGTCAGGCTTGACGCTTCAGTAAATTCTACTTTATCTACAGAAGCAAAAACAAAAGTATCTGCTTTATTTGAAAGTTCCATGGTTGACGGATCAGACCTGCGTTTTGCTGATTCCAACGGTAAGCCTCTCAGGTATGAAATTGAGAGTTGGAACAAAGAACAAAAAATCGCGGCAACCTGGGTAGCTCTTGATACGATTCGCGGAAACACCAAAAGTCAATTTATTTATATATACACTGGCAAAAGCGATGCTCACGCTCTCTCAAACGGGCCTGCCGTATTCGATACATCACTGGGGTACAAGGGAAACTGGCATCTGGCATCTGCTACAGAAATGAATGACGCCAGTTACACCGCCAACCATGGAACCGGTGCTTTTATGAATGCAGACAATACTGTGAACGGTCTTATTGACGGGGCCGTCTCTTTTAATGGCGAAAACCAGTATGTAGTCACCTCACAACAATTTACCAATCCCCAGGTATTCAGCCTGTCTCTCTGGTTTAAGACCAATGTGGGTGGAGGAAAACTCATTGGCTTTGAAGACTCTGTTGAGGGGGACAGCCAGGATTTTGATCGACATATCTATATGGGAGACAGCGGCAGGCTCTATTTTGGGGTGTTCCCTCTGGCACCAGAATCAATCACGCCAGAAGATACCGCATTTTTGAACTATGGCGATAACCCATCAGATTCATCCTTTCCCGGTATCCGTCGCATTGTAAAATCAACAGAAGCTTATAACGACGGCGCCTGGCACCAGGTTGTTTCGGTTTTATCTCCTGCCGGGCAGTATTTATATGTAGACGGGAAGGAGGTTGACGCAAATACCAAGAGTACTTCTGCGGAAATTTCAAACGGATACTGGCGTTTTGGTACGGGACATCTTCATTCATGGAACTGGGGACCAACCAACCCATTTTTTACAGGCGCTATTGATGAAGCCCGGGTTATGCACTTAGCAGTTACCGCTGGTTGGATTAAAATGAATTATGAGACACAGAAACAGGGCTCGACTGTCTTGAATGTGGAATAAATAGGATATTGAATGAAGACATCAAGAAGAAACAAAACCGTAACATCGAGTAGGATTAGGTTATAAATCGGGGTTAAGATTAATAGGATAAAAGATGAAAGAAAACATTATTACAAAAACAGTAGCAACGCTAGTAATAATATTACTCATGGGAGCCTCAACTGCTACGGGTAAAACTTCTACCACCCTGCTTTCTGATTGGGAAGAACAATATGCTGATTTGCAGCAGCAAATTGCACAGAAACGCTCTCTCGCAAAAACCAGTGCCAACACTTCAACTTTAGAATCCCAAACTTTTGATAGACAGGCTCTTATCTTAGACGAAGACGCAAGTCCATTGGACGTAGCTCTCAGGCGTACCCGAGCCCTTATCGCACAACTTAAAACGATGCCTGGTATAAATGATTTAAGTGCCCTGGAAGCACAACTTCATGAAATAGAATCAAAAAGATTTGTCCTGGCAAAATCAAGCGCCGAACCAAATACAAATCAAGATCTGGAACTCTTTAACGCCTTGGCTAAAGTCACCCGGACAGCTGCCCTCGAAAACCCCTTGCTAAACGACTTCGACGACTTACTGTTTGTAGAATGGGCTGCACTGGAAAATGATCCGGGTATGAAAAGTAGAGAGGTAGGCGATTCCAAAGACTTCGACGGCGGCCATATGGTTGACCAACAACTGGGACATAACGGGCATCCGAACAGCAGACTCTATATCCTGAAAAATTTTAAGACGGATAATGCCACGCTCGTAGATGTTACAGAGGGCCTACAGGTTCCTGATGGTATTAATCAGGGAATGATGATGAGTGATGGTGCGTTCAGTTCTCCGGACCTCAACTTTGAGGGCGATAGTATTGTCTTTGCCTGGGCATCGGGTAAAGGCTGGGAAAAAAAGTTTATAAAAGAGCATAGTTTTCATGTGTATAAAATCAACATAGACGGTACCGGTCTTAAGCGCTTGTCGGAAGAAACGAAGTACGATGATTTTGATCCTATTTGGCTCCCCAGCGGCCGTATTGCTTTTATGTCCACCCGTGGGTCAGGCAATGGCCGTTGTCATGGCAGATGGGCCCCAACCTTTACTCTCCATTCTATGAAGTCAGATGGTAGCGACCTTTTTAAAATGGATTGGCATGAGACTAACGAATGGACACCCAGTGTTGATAGAGATGGCAAGATTGTGTATTCACGTTGGGATTATATTGACCGCGAAGACTGTATTGCCCATCATCTTTGGACATGTTTTCCCGATGGCCGGGACCCACGGGCTCCCCATGGCAACTATCCCCTTCCCCTTACTACTATGACAGGTAGCAACTGGAGTCAGGGTACGCATAAACGGCCTTATGCAGAGACTCATATTAGGGCTATCCCCGAATCTCATAAATATGTAGCTATTGCCGCCCCCCATCATGGACAACTTTGGGGCTCCATTGTAATTCTTGATACGCGCATTGAAGATGATGGAGTAATGGCCCAGGTAAAACGCTTTACGCCCGACGTACCATTTCCCGAATCAGAAACAGGGTTTTATAAATCCAGCACCTGGGTGTATGGTTCACCCTGGCCTTTAAGTGAAGACTTTCATATTGTAAATTACTGGGACGGTATTTATCTGTTGGATAAATTCGGAAACCGCACGCTTATATACAAGACCACCCGGGCCAGTTATCTCCGTCCTATGGACCCTATTCCGATAAAAGCACGAACCAAACCGGACATAATCCCTACTCAAACATTTCAGGGGGAGCGGCTTACTGCAAACGCACCCAATGCCAGTATTTATGTGAACAATGTATATGTAACCGATGAGTTTGGAACCCTCCCGCCGGAATACGGACTTGAAGCAGGTAAAAAGAAAATAAAATGGATGCGTATTATCCAGGTCTTTGGTAAAACAACCGATGTAAAAAACGAACCGGATGTTGCTCCTCATGCCAGTGAGTCGTTAGTACGTATTCCTCTTGGGGTATGCCCGGTAGAGGACGACGGCAGTGTGTATTGCGAAGCTCCGGTAGAAAAAGAGGTCTATTTCCAGCTACTAGATGAAGAGGGTATGGCCGTACAATCCATGCGTTCTGGTACCTATGTACATCCCGGCGAGCAACTAAGCTGCGTGGGTTGCCATGAAAGCAAATGGGAATCAGTTCCCATCACACCTAATCCTATCGCAAAAAGAGCTGGTGCCGCACCTGCAAAACTTGAACCGGAAGTAGACCCGGAACATATTTGGCCCTTTGGTTTTTACCGTACGGCCAAACCGGTATTGGATGAAAAATGTGCTACCTGTCATAGTTCTCAAGGCGGACCGGATATGAGTTTTGGCAGTATTATGCATTTACTCTTTGGATTTGTCGGAGATATTTGGAGTATGCACTCAACACCAAAATGGGGAGGCTCACGCACAAAACCAGGTATGTTTGGGGCCCAATACGCAGGTCTCACCAAGTATCTCGATGCATCCCATTATGATGTAAATCTTACAGCCATAGAAAAACGCCGTATCACTTTATGGTTGGACCTCCAATCAAACGAACTGAGTGCTTATCACAGTGTGGATGCGCAAAAACGCGGTGAAAGAATATGGCCCCTACTGGATATTGATACCAACAATGTACAAGGGGTAGAGCGCCGGGTCGTCCCGATTAATAGGCATGAGCAATTACAAGGGGTTCAGAGCAAAAGCAAAGCCTTTGTTCATGGAAATAAAGTAGCTATAAGTTTCCCGGTTGCATCAAGTTATACCATTTCTGTTTTTTCTATTGCCGGAAAAAAAATCGTTTCATTCCATACTAAAGAAACCAAACAATCCAGCTTCTCCACAGATAGTTTTAAACAGGGTATTTACCATATTACAGCAACTTCTGGGTCAAAAATCTATGTTATGAATATATTTATAGGCAAATAGACATCATGGGGCAGAGTAAAATGACATTGAAACAAGTATTTATCATTCCGATTCTGATTGCGGTATTACTGTCAATCCAGGCCTACGCTGCCGATAAGCTAACCAAATTAACCTTCTATAAAAATCCCGGCGCTATGATTTTTTTTGTCAGTTTTGAGTACGATGCTACGGAAAAAAATATTAGTAGAACGGTTTATGACTGGGGAAATTATTTAATAAGAAGAACCGCAATTATCGAAAATGGCGGCAAGCCTGTCCAACAGAACTACCATAGCGGTAATGGTGATTTACAGAATTTCGCAACCTATAACTATGCGGGAGATCAAAAAACAGTTTCTATTTTTAATGAGTTTAGCCAGTTGTTGTTTCAATCCAGCTATGCCATGACTTCTGCCAGTAACAGTTACTCGCTTTCTTCAGGAGAGCGTATAGACTATGAAATGGCTGGAAGTAAAATCTCAAAAATACAAGTGTACGACCTAGGAGGCAATGTTACCCATTATGCCAATGTTGAATATAACGGTCCTTCTGCCATCTTCAATGCTGGCTTAACAAACCCCTCCCGTATATCTTCCATACACATGCTTTCTCCGGAAAAAGTTGCCATTACTTTTACACTGACTAAAGACACACAAGTGTCTGCTAAAATATTCAACCTCCAGGGCCGCCTCATTACTTCAACTATAAAACCTGCCTCCAAAAAAGGTGAATACCGTATTGTTCTGGATATGTCTGATAAAGGCTTCTCCCCCAAAAACGGAGTGTTCCTGCTTGAAGTAACTATGGGGAATAACAAGGAATCCTTTAAAATGAGGAGCCTTAAATGAATATCCGTAGATATCCTTTTTTGCTGTGCGCATTGGCTTTTTGCTTTTTTCAGACATACACCGCGGCAGAAGATGTTTCCGCTCCTCCAAGCTTGATTGCGGAAATGCTTTTTCTTGACAAAGAGCTCAGCAGTAAAAAACCAAATACACTCTCCCCTACCGATATTATTGCTTCTCCGGACGGCAAAACACTCTACATAGCCCAGCATACCGGCAAACGGATAGATTATATTAATATCGCAACAAATCAGATATCCAGGACAATCCAGTTACCAAAAGCTCCAACAGGGCTCACCCTTTCAAAAGACGGTAGCCTGTTATATGTAACTTGTTATTCTGAAGAAAGACCCCTGGGAGTCTTCTGTATTATTAACACCGCAGCCGGGACTATCACCAACACCATTACCGCCGGGCATTCTCCCCGGTCTCCAGTTCTAAGCCCTGATGAAAAAACCCTGTATATCTGCAACCAATATTTAAACTCGATTGCGGTATTTGACCTCACCTCCCTTATGCAATCTGCTGCCATCCCTGTAGTACGTGAGCCCTATGCTGCCGCTATTACGCCTGACGGCCAGTATCTTGTTGCTGCTAACTATTTACCCACCGGGCGCTCCGATATCCCTAGTATGGAGCTGGAAGTAACCATAAGCGCTGCAGTATCCATAATAAACACCACTACTAAAGAAGTGGTAAGTATTGAATTATCAGACGGTTCCCACAGTCTGGCAGATATCGCTATCTCGACGGATGGGAAATTCGCCTATGTTACCCATGTACTGGCCCGTTATACTATTCCACCCACGACAATTGAACGTGGTTGGATAAATTCCAATGGTTTTAGTGTTATTGATATTTACAATAAAAAGATGGTTAATGTTATCCTTTTGGATGACATGGATAAGGGAGCAGCCAACCCCTGGAGTATACATGTGGCTGATGATTTGATACTGGTCACTGCAGCTGGAGGTCATGAACTTATTACCGTAAAAGAATCCACCTTGCACCAGCAACTGGTAGGACAAGATGACCTCTCTTATAAATTCACCTTTGCCCAGGCATTCAAGCAGAGAATCAGGCTAAATGTCAAAGGCCCCCGTTCGGTATGTATGACCGGCGGAAAAGCCTATGTGCCCGGATATTTTTCGGATAACATCGATATTATCAGTTTTAATCAAGGTAGTGGTACTGTCTCCGGAAATGTAAACATGAATCCTGGTATAGTCAGAACGAATGCCCAAAAAGGTGAAGAGCTCTTTTATGATGGTTCTATCTGCATGCAGAACTGGCAGACCTGTCACTCCTGTCACCCCCTTACCCGTACCGACGGTCTGAACTGGGATCTGTTAAACGATGGAGAGGGGAACCCAAAAAACGATAAAAGTCTGCTCATGTCCCATTTCACCCCCCCCTCAATGGTCTCCGGCGTACGAGATAGTGCTGAGATTGCGGTCAGGGCGGGTATCCAATACATCCTTTTCTCCACACCCAGAGAAGAAGATGCGGTATTAATTGATGAATTTCTGAAAAACCTGCGCCCGGTCCCAAGTCCTTTTCTTGTGAACGGCAGGCTCAGTGAATCCGCTCAACGGGGAATGGCCCTTTTCAACGGTAAATTTAAATGTAATGATTGCCATAGCGCCCCTCTCTACACCGACAAAAAGCTCCATGACCTGGGCACGAAGGGCCCTGTGGACCAAAGAAGTGCCTTTGATACACCAACCCTTATTGAAACCTGGCGCACCGCTCCCTATCTGCATGACGGTCGTTATAATACCTTAAAAGAACTCTTTAAAGACGGAAAGCACGGCATCTACATCCCAATCACCGACCAGGAAATAGATGATCTCGTGGAGTATAACAATTCTTTGTAGTACTTCTTAAAAAAGTGAGTACCTATTAATGCATTTTCTTAATCACATGAAAACAACTCTATTCTTCTTCTGTAAACACCAACAATTAAGGGAAAAGGGGAATACAGGAATGATGAGAGCACAATCCTTACTCATTTTATATCTAATCACAACCCTGTGCTCAATCACTATGGTTTTTGGAGATGATCCCCCACCCAAAGCCTCTTTAGAAAAATACGAAATTTCCGCCTGGGGATGGCTCACCTATGGCAGAATCGAGGGAAGCTATTATGATTACTCCCGACATGGATACTACAATCACGAAAAAGAATGGTTGTATAACACCGAAATTGGATATTTATTTAAAAGAAATTTTTCTGAAAGGTCTTGGGGAAAACTACATGTAAATCATGCTCTTTTCTATCCTGTAAAACCAAAAACTGCCCGAGAATTTAAAGGTTTAAACAAAAGTATTAAAACACGGCTTCTTGATGCATCTATATACTTAAACTTTTTTCAAAACAATATTTTATCTGCAGATATGCGAATCGGATATTTTTCGTATAAATACAATACTCAGGCAATGAATCTGGGGGAGTACCTTTTTCGAAGTCTTCCTTACCCTCAATATCTTACTTCAGGATTTGAAATTGCAGATAAAGTGAAAATTCCCGGTGCCAAATTTGGTATGAATATAGGAAAATCATTACGACAAGATATTTTTATTAGAAGTGAAACTGAAATGCCCCCGTTATATGATTTCAGCTTCGCATACCTTATCAACTATACGCCCTGTACCTTAATAGACATAAGCGCAGGCATTGATTTGTATCGAATAATTTCAGTGGATAAGGGAAAAACTACTCCTTCAAAAGATACTGTTGCTTTTAACAGTGATATCTATGCAGATAAAATATTTACTCATTATATGGATGAAACCGATTCTGTACCAGCTACCTTTGCGGGTACAAAAATCATGGGCAGGATGACTATTGATCCAAAATTTTTCTTTTCCCATCCTGCCTTTGGGAAAGAGGATTTAAAAATTTATACAGAAACAATTATGCTGGGCCTTAAGAATTATCCTTCCTGGCATGAAGAGCCATTACACCGTATTCCTATAATGGTTGGCTTTAACATTCCAAGTTTTAAAATTCTAGATATTTTTTCTTTTGAAGTGGAATATTTTGCCAGCCCATATGCTAATTCAACCCGTGACATTTGGGACAGTCGAACACCTTTACCTGATATTGGACCCAATAAACCCGAAAGTAAAGATTACGATACCTACGCAAACAAAAGAATTGATAATTGGAAATGGTCATTATATAGCTCCAAAAAAATCGGTAAATATTTGCGATTTAGTGCTCAAATTGCAAATGATCATACTCCCAGAACAGGCCTAACTATTTCGCCCAATGAAGATATCACTCAAGTACCAGGTGACTGGTACTGGATGTTTCGGGTGATGTATTATATTTAATTAAGGAAGCAGGGGTCACCCGCTTCCTTCTAAAAGAAAGGATTCTTTGTGCTTAGAAGTATTGACATTGACCCACAAGTTAAATGTACCTCCTTTTCTACCAATGATGGAACAAGGGAAGTATTTATATCCATTTCTACAAGAGAATGTAGTGATCTCGAAACGGAATTAGAAAATCTTTCGGATCTCTATCAAGAGACCCTTAATGATTTAGGACTATCCGAGAATACTCTTGCCTTTTCCCGCCTGTTCGTAAGTGATATTGAAAATCAGAAAAGTACTCTTGAACAGTCTTCGTTGTATATGAGTTTGAAACGGGGTGCTTTTTCTATTGTACAACAACCTCCCATAGAAGGAGGACATGTGAGCCTGTTCTCCTATCATATTAAACCTGATACCGGTAGCTTTACAAAAGAGCTTATCGATATTGACGCCCCCAAAGGCAGAAACTCACTGGCTATTACCGGAAAACACTACAAAATGTTATGGACCGCAAACTATTCCGGTCATGGGCCCTTTGATGCTGCAAAGCAGACAGACGAAGTGATGTCCGCTCTTGTGAGCACCATACAAAGTCATGATATGACTCTTTTGGACAATATGATAAGGACCTGGGTATATGTCCGGGATATCGATAACCACTATGCCGGCATGGTAAAATCCCGGCGAGACCTGTTCCAGGAACACGGCCTTACCGACAAAACCAGATACTTAGCCAGTACCGGAATAGAAGGTAAATTCCACCAACCCGGCTCACTGGTTTCTGTTGACTCGCTCTCTTTTGGTGGGTTGCATAAAGGGCAAATTGTACGAATGAAGGCCCCTGAGCATCTTTCCCCCACCATCAAATACGGGGTAACCTTTGAACGGGGCCTGAAAATAATTTTTGGCGACAGAACTAGATATGTCATTTCAGGTACCGCAAGCATCAATAGTAATGGCGAACTACTCTACCCAAATGATGTTAAAAAGCAAACAGAGCGCACCCTCGACAATATTCAAGCCCTTCTTACTCCCCATGGTGCAAATTTCAAAGACATGGCATATTTCATCGTATACTTGCGGGACCCTAAAGACAGTACCCAGGTCCAGGAAATTCTACAAAAACACATCCCGCAGAATATCCCCTGTATTTTCCTTCATGCCCCAGTTTGTCGTCCTGGTTGGCTGGTCGAAATTGAGGGTCTTGGGATAAAAAGCGCTAAAAGCGACTTTGAAGATTTTCTCTAGAGAAACTATTTTAAAGTATATACGGTTACATTTGCTACATGTTTAAACTTCTTGTTGTCTTCCCCTTTATCACACTCCTTTTTCAGGCCTGTGATAATATTCCCCTTCAATCAAATACTTCACCCGCACTTGTCGGCTGTCAAAACTGCCATGAATTCCCTCTTCAAACAGGTAAACATGAATATCATCTTCTACAACAAGGCGTAACCTGTGAAAACTGCCATAGCGCCTCAATTGACCAAACCATCTGGGAACAAAAAGTCTGGAAGCTAACATATAAGGAGTTTAATGCCTGGGACCAATACCAGTTTACGCCCCCTAATGTTTCTTTTGTACTTACCGAAGTAGATACTTCCAGCTATTCGCTATGCCTTTCCGAAATACGCGGTAGTACTCTCTATAAAGCCCGGCTCGACAGTACCACTGCCGTGCCTGTGCGGGTTCCAGACCCCAAAGACAGTCTTGATGTACGGGGTACAAAGATTCTTCTTTTCCCCTTTGATTCCACTTACATAAAAATGGATACACTCATTTTCGGTCCAGACCCACTTGTTGTTGAAGTTAATGTAAAAGTCTATAAAGAAGCCGAACACTTTGATCATTGTTCCCATATATATGAAGACGGTACCATTTTCAAGTTTACCTCTTTTTCTTTCACTGATTCGATTCGCACCATTGGCAGCCGCGACTCAGTAGTAGAAAAAGACGAATTTAAGCGCTTATTTATTATAAGCCCCTTTGAAAACTTCAGTGATTCACTCAAGGGTATACTATTATCACCAGAAAATAGTTTTTTACAAAAATTACCCTCAGACAAAAGAGCGTCTTACACAACAACTTTTGACCAGAGTGAATATATGATCCTCGGTATTGATACCACAATAGGAGCTTTTGGTACAATAATCGACAGTTTCTATTACCAGTTTGCAAATAACACTTTATATCGTCTCAGTCCTGATTCCCTGCTTAATTATAATAATGCCGTATTTTCAACCACCTCATCCAGCCATATAAACGGAGAACTTGACGTTAACTTTTCTCATCTTTTTGAATCCCGGTACCAGGAAGATACTATTGGGGTTTTACTTGATTCACTTTCAGGTGACACCTTAGAGTATCTGTTTAATCCCAGCGGCGTGTGGGAGCCTGAGCGCGCAGGTTGCTGGAATGGCGGTCTTGCTGTGGCCCGTTGCCATTTTTCCAGTTGGGGTTGGACCAATTGGCGGGCCTCAGACAACCAGACAACAATATAATAAAAAAAAAGCTTTTTTATATACTCTTTCTCTTTGCCCTACCCGGCCTATTTTCTTCATGTGCACCAAAACAATGGGAGAGAGAGTATCTGAGTGACCCCATTATGTTACCCGAAGAAGACCCCGAACAAATTAAAATGGAAGAGCACATCCTTGAACGCCGCGAGGGAAGCTCCGGCGGAAAAACAGCCTCTGGCGGGGGATGTGGATGTTAAGACTCCTTATACTCACTCTGCTCTCGCTTTTTTTATGGTGTTTGCATGCGGAAGATTTAAAAGATGAAGTTCGCTTTAAATACCAGTATTACGACGACAATAACCGCGTACAGGTACGGACCCCCCTCGTTCAGGTCCAAAAAACAGTAGGCAAATACTGGGGTATAGGTGCCCACTTTACTGTGGACGGCATAACGGGTGCATCAAGAACGTCCCAATACGCCACCTTAGATGTGGACGCTATCACTTCCGCATCAAAAACAGAAACCCGCAGAGAACTTGGTATCAAACTCAAGCACCACCGGCAAAACTCCCGCATTTCACTATCCGGGGTAAAAAGTGATGAGAATGATTACTCGTCCCGTTCCGGGTTTATTAATCTCAGTCAGGATGTTTTTAGAAAGAACGGAACCCTAAACCTAAACTATGGGTTTTTTCATGACCAGTTTAATCCCGACACCCTCTCCTCAACATTTACCTCTGCCGACAATCAGTATTCCCCTGATGCTTCCGGGCTTTTTAACCGTGGTCAAAAAACGATACACAGTACGTCCCTTGGGTATACCCATAGCTTAACAAACCGTACCCTGGCTTCTCTTTCCGGAAGCGGCACCTGGTCCCGTGGGTATCTCGGCCGCCCCTATTATTATGTCCTGGTTGAAGACAGTGAAAACCCTGCCAATGGCGGTACACTCTATCTTGAATCATACCCCAGAAAGCGGGATGCCTATGCGGCAGTGGCGAGTCTACGTCAACACTATCCCAGCTTGATTAGAGAGGGCTCACTCAAGCTCGAATACCGTTTCTGTTGGGATAACTGGAGCGTCTATTCCTATACTTATGATGCTCTGATAAACCAATACCTTTTACAAAACATATATATACAATTGGGCTACCGTTTATATCTGCAAGACCAGGCTTCATTTTACCGGGACCGCTATACAGAGCAAAACACTACACGCGGCAACAGTAGCTTTCTTTCTTACCTCACGGTGGATCCCCGTTTTGCTGATTACTATTCCCAGCTCATCAAGGCAAAAATGGTCTTTCTTTTCAAAAACTTTATTCGCCCCGATACCAAAGGCCACCCCGCCCTATTCCCTGCCCGCTTTGATTTTGAAGTCAGCCGTTATTTTCGCAGCACCAGTAAAGACGCAGAAGTAAGAAGAAGACGCTATGAGTCTTACGGTGAAAATGGCTTAGCGGCCTGGATAATCCGCGGTGGCTTAGTGTTTTATTATTAGGGTATTATTCAGTTCTTAGTAAATAGACAATGTCATTAAGTTAAAGTTTCATTGAACAGAATGTATGTGGAATATGGATTTTGTTCAATGAAACTTATGCCCTTTGAGTATAAGCAACATCTGTCTCAAAACCAGTCATTCCAGCTTGTCTGGAATCAAGGGCTGTAAAGAATTGCTTTGTTGTAAGTGTCCATATATTCATAGATTAGCTTCTTAAGATTGTTGGTAGTATCAACAT
>JADFYW010000138.1 GCA_015232855.1 Fibrobacteria bacterium | reverse complement strand
AATATTATCCGATAGAGTTAGAATTGGCTGTAGTCTCTTATAATTGAGCATCTTATTGTGATAAAAAAACTACTCATAGGTATTGTATTTCTAGGAATTATCCTTAATATCCCTGTTTTTACCCAGAAAAGCAATATAAAGACAGTAAATGATGTTAAAAATTCGACTGTAGTAAAAAAAGACCCCAAAAATAAACCAGAGAATTCAGAAATCCCTGTTTTAAAAAAGGCCGATACCTCAACAAATACGTTCAAAACTATTCCCAAACCAAAAAATCCCATTAATGAAATGGTAATAGAAGGTTTTGATTTTGATAATGAAGAGGAAAAGGAGATGTCTGTTGAGGACCAGGAATCAAAGGATATCATCGAAAAAATACAATTACCGGATAGTGGAGGGATTGAAATACCACCTGAACAGGATAGTCTAGAAGGGGATGGCGATTCGGTTGCTATAAAATCGGACAGTGTTAAACAATCAAACACTGTTTTACCGGATTCTATAAAACAGCCAATCCATGATTCTTTGTCTTCAAAACCGTCAACGTCTGTTGATTCCACAAATAATGTCTTAGCTGATAGTACTCAAAAGACCGGGCCCGTAAATGATACATTGGAGGCAGAAGAAGCCCTACCCACACCAGAAGAATTTGATTTTCCGGATGATTCAGGGGCACAAGAATCTGACGACATAATAGGATTGGAAGAAGAGCCTGATACAGGGCGGCCTGATTTAAAAATCAAGTTGGATAATAACTTTGATTTTTTGGAGGAAATACCCGATTCTCCCGTTGACGAGTCTGATCAAGCGCGGCAGCGTCAAGATTCATTAGCTAGACTTGAAAAGAAAAAAATGAAAAACCTGAATGATACGACGTATTATGACGGATTTTATTTTATTGGAAGAAATGATACATCGGATTTGGTTTATCACTTTTCCTTTTTAAGATATACAGACCAGAGAGTAACTGATAAAATTCACTGTCGGTTCACGGGAGTATTTAATTGGAAAAAGCATTGGTTCAAATTGAATCCAGCTGTTTTTGAAACTTCTGTACTTAAGATGAGGTCCTTTCCAACCCACCCGGCATATGATTTTTCCTGGCCGACAAAAGCTTCTTCGGGAGAGTTTTATTATCACTATCAGAGGTATTACCTCAGTCTGGTATTTGAAAAACTGAACCCATTGGTTCGGGCGGTGTATACTAAAAATGAAAAGTCAGAATTTTTCATCTCAAACGCGCTTATGCAGGGATGGCAAAATGATGTAAGAGGTATTTTGCTTTACCACAGGATTAGGATAGTTTCCCCTGTTAAAGATTCTATACAGCTTAGTCAGGACTCTCTGTTGCAACTTGCACCTTCCAAATTCTTGTTTGTAAACGCTCCTGGTGGTGAAACTTATTTGCTGTGGAGTAAATACCCATTCCCGGGAAAGGGTGTAGATAAATTTTTCTTGAAAATAACTGAAACGGGAGAAGTTATTACCCACAAACGTGAAATTGATTACCGGGTTATGCTTGCGGATTCAACTTTGGGCCAACGACTGCAATTAGAGTGGCAGTTTCTTATACCACTTCTCAGTTATCAATTCGATCTGTCATCGAGGAGCAATTCTCCACGCTGGGACAATTATATGTTTTACAATGTAAAAGGAACGGCAAAGTCTAAATTGTTTTTGCAGAAAGTAACCGGGATGCTTTTTGATTACCGTATAGGCGCAGATCTTGATGAATGGATGGAAAAAGCTGTTGAGGAAAAAGAAGAAGAGAAGAAGAAAATGAAAAAAATCAAATGGTGGCTCAGAAAAAAAGACTCCAAAAAGGAATCTAAGGCACCAGTAGAACCTCCTGAAGTGCCCAAAGAGTAATTTATCCGCTTTTCTTTTAAAATTGTTTGAAAAAGAAAAACGGGAAAAGTAAAAAATCCTATCTTTCCCTCATTATGAGAAGATTAGTAGTAGCGACCATTTGTTTTATTTGCATCTGGCCTGCTGTATTATTAGCCCAGAAAAATTCTGGAATTCCTGAAATTGACAGTCTCCCCCTACATGACTGGCATGTTAAAACACCGCCGTTATCCTACAAAAAAGCTCTTATGTATTCTCTTATCCCCGGTGGAGGCCAGCTTTACGGAAAGCGCAGGGTACGGGCTGGTTTTTTAATCGCATTGGAAGGAATATTATTTTATGAAGCCTTTGTTTCTAAGCATAAGCTATTTGAAACAAAGAATCAGGATATAAGCCGGTTTACAGATTCTGCCAGCTACTGGTTTCATCAGGCCTCGCTTACAGGTGATGAAGAGGCATTTAATAATATTTATAAAAGTATAGGGAAAGCCAGATCCAGCTTAGATGTGAAAATGGCTAATCTCGATTTAAAGAAATCAGAGATTAGTTGGGCTTTGGGTTTACATTTTTATGGAATGATGGATGCCATGGAAATTGTTTATAATTCCCGCCGGGATTCTGCACGTTCGCTTTCGGGAAACCGAGCATTTTGGAGTGGACTATTTTTCCCAGGTGGAGGGCAAATTTATAACCGCCGCTATGGGAAATTTGGTATGTTATGGATGGCAATAGGGAACTGCATCACTTCAGCTTATTACCGTCAACAAATGGTTAATTACTATCAAAAACGGGTTGACCTGGCAAGTTTCGAAGGAGCTTCATCAGAAGAAGAAGAATCCCTCCGGAAAAAACTGACTATCTACCGTAAACGACGTAACCAGTATTTCTGGGGAATGGCAATTCTACATTTTTATTCAATTGGAGACGCAGTGGTAGATGCCATGTTGAATGATTTTGATACTCCGGATAAGTTTGCGTTGGGGCCGGGCAGTACGCCATTTTCTTTGATGTTATACTGTAGATTTTAGCAGTTCTGGTTTTTACGTTCCTTAAAGAGGCGGTTCAGCATTTCTTTGATGTAATCGGCTCCCTCTTCAATACTCAATGCGTTATCCAGGTATTCCTTTATGCAGTCTTCCAGGTTGAGGGGTTCGATATGCTTGATCCACCGTTCCAGCCTGAAATCATAATAGATGTCTTGATGAGACCATGGCCAGTCCTCGGGTATTTTGTATAGTAACGTCACAATTTGTTTTGCGTTTAATCCTGCTTTTAAAAAGGGAATAACAAAGGTTTTTGGAAGGTCTCTTTTTTTCACTCTCTGTATCATGCTTTCGCTTACCATACGAAATACTTCATGGTATTCCTTTAGTTGTGTGGCAGACAATGCAGAAACATCATTGTTTTCAAGGGTTGTTTTGAAATTAAATTTTTCAGCCATTTTCTATCCTTTTTTTACAAATATTGAGGTACAATATGGCAAATAAAGCACCGGCGAGGTAATGGGGAAAGTCTGTTAAAGAAAAGGTGGTTCCTAAAATGGTCCTACCTAAAAATGTGTTTCTTATATATTCTAATAACACAGGATGCCAAAGTTGAGATATTTCCACAATACAAGTTATGAAAAATACCCAAAAGGGAATTTTAAGGTGGGCAGTGGGCCCCGAAAACCAGAAATAGAAAAGCAAGCTCCAGAAAAAGACATATAAAACACCACCAAAAGAATCATTTACCCAATTTTCTGCTATTCCAGTGTAATATTTGGAGTATAAGCCCATTGGGGTAATGATTACCAGGGGTAGGGCTGTGTAAAGTTTATGTTTAATATGGATTGGAATGGACATCACCAATGACAAATATTCTTATTTTATTAAGAGAAATTAAGTTCTTCATGCCATGAACACTATCTTTTACACCAATATTACAACGGCTTTTGGACCAATGAAAATTTACGGGCAAAAGAGTATGATTCATCGTGTTTGTTTTGATTTTATTGAAACACAATATCCCACTGTAAAGTACTGGAAGCCTTGTGACTTTTTCCACAAAGAGGCAAAAGCAATTAAGGGTTTTTTAAGTGGTGATAAGAATGCTATTGATGCGCTGTGTTGGCAGATACCTGAAACAGGTACCGATTTTCAACAAAAGGTCTGGAAACAGATTCAGGGTATTCCGACTGGAAAAACACTGTCTTATGGGAGTTTAGCTCAGAAAATTGGAAATCCTCGCAGTGCCCGAGCTGTGGGGAATGCCTGTAATGCAAACCCTTTTTTATTTCTGGTCCCCTGTCATAGGGTTGTTGGCCATAATACTATTGGAGGATTTGGATGGGGACTTGAAAGGAAAGAATCTCTTTTAGCATTGGAACATAAAATGTGAACTTACCAGATGTACAGCTCGGTACATACCATAAAGCATTGATTATCAAGAAGAAAAGTATGCTTTGACTTCTTTGATTGCGTTTTGCAGGTTAGTTTAACACAAAACAGGATTTTTTTTGAGAATAATTTTCCTGGAATCAGTGAAAAAGTTATTTAGGATATTATGTCAATAAAGAAACAGCCCCAAAAAACACGTCCACAGGACCTCACACACAAAAAACATTATAACAGATGGATTTTATTTATTCTTATCGCCCTTTTTCTTCTTATCAGTTTAAGACGTTGTTATCTCTATAAAAATATACAGCCTCCTCCGCTCCTATCAGCTGAAGATACCGCAAGAGACCTGGATTCTGTGGTTATTGGTACAGTCCTCACTTCCGGAGAGGATACAGCCATTATCCTCGATTCCACAGGTAACAAAGAACAAGAAGTACAAAAGGTTGGCGAGACTTTTTCCCTTGTTATCCATGACACCACTCTTCCGGAAACTTCTGAAAACCCAGTTGCAAGTGTGCCAGTAAATTCAGAAGGAGCTTCCCGCTCTACAGATTCGTTATTTGTATATGCTGACCCCTGGGGTGGGCGGCATTTTGATTCGGTAGTTGTGGGGCTCTTTTGCAAAGATAGTTGTCTTATCATGTATTCAACTCTCGACAGTATAAACTTTAACTCATACGACCGTCCTATTACCATTTTACGGAATACCACCTTATGGATTGTAGGGCAAAACGAAACAGGAGAAAATTCTACTCCGATACGTATTGATTACATAATTGAAAAACATCAGGGTAAATGCCCTGAAAACATGATGCCGTTTATGCAGGATAGTAAAGAAAAATGCATGGATGTATATGAATGGCCCAACAAAGAGGGAGCGGTTCCCAGAGCTTTTGTAAATCATCGTGAGGCTGGTGACTCTTGTAAGGCGGTAGATAAACGATTATGTACTGTAGAAGAATGGAATACTGTTTGTATGGGACCCCGTCGGTTAAGTTATCCCTATGGCAACGGTTATCGGGAAAATTATTGTCCGGCTAAAGAGCCTGGCGCCAGTAGGTCAGGCAGATTCCCTACCTGCCGCAGTTATCATGGCATGTTTGATTTAACAGGGAACCTCTGGGAGTGGACTGCAACACCGTATAAGAAACGTGAAGGGTATTATTTGGTAGCAGGGGGGAACTGGAGTACCGGAGACAAAGCGACTTGTTCGCAAACAAAATATAGTTTCTTTCCCCAAAACCGATATCTCTTTGTTGGTTTCCGTTGTTGTAGCGACAATTAAATACTGTTATTCGGTATTTCCTGTTGTACTGCCGTATATACCTATGTCATTGCGGGTCCCGTCTGCATCTTTGAATTGGTCAGAGGGATTGCCTGCGTTAATAAGAGTTGAATACTTTGAGAGCATATATGGCCCATCTTTTTTTACAGGTTCTTCTACCTCCTCAGAGAGTCGGCTTTTTCGGTGTTTTTTCTCAATTTTTGCAAGTTTCTTATCTTGGACCTTTGTCGTGTCAGTGTCCAATGTCAGATCTTTCGCTCTAAAATTTTTATAACTATCGCTACTTATAAAAACGGGATCGGCAATAACATTTGACCACACATCGGTGGAGTCTTTGGCGTCGTTTTCAACCACCATTTGGAGAATTTCTCTGGGACATTTGTAACAGTTTGCATCGGTATTTTCCCAAAAATCATTGTACTGAATACGGACTCTGGGGCGGCTGTCGGACCAGATACCATAACTGTGATTGTAAGCAAAGATACTATTCTGTATATCTGGAGCAGAACTAATGATCTGGATTCCACAGCTTTTATTAGAAATGAAATTACAATTGTATACTTCCATGCCGTTGCCTCTGCTCATATTTATACCCGTGTTATTATGCTCAAATACTGAGTTTTTGATAGCGAACTGGCAGTTATTCAGTTGCAGTCCTTTATTTGCACCCCGGAAAATGGTATGCTCGATTTTTACATACATATGGTTTTTATTCCAGATACGAATACCATCCCAACCCGTCTGGCCGGGTTTATAGTCTTCGGATTCAAAGATGACTGGTTGTTCTTTGGTTCCCTTTGCATAAAATAAACCTTCAATTTTTAATCCGGAATAGTTAGAGTCAGCCCAGTCCATTTGTCTGGTGGAGTCTTTACATTCACCCGGCCGGGCAAATTTCACCACAACACCAGGTAGTATAGTCAGACGGGAATCCAGAGGGACATAAATATCATTGGTTACAATATAAGGGGAATTCTTGGGTGTCCAGTCTGTTGCCAAAGGAATATTGCCACATACTTTGGTTGCAGCAACAGCAGGCAGTGTCCAGGCGAATAAAAACAAAAGTGGTATTAGCTTAGTAATCATATGGATTCAAAACCCCATCCGTTTAAAATTTTCGTTTTGAAGGAATTTTTTCAGGTAGGTGTAATCAAAGCGCAACTGCCCGTTACTTTCAAGAAATTTGACACTATCGGCCTCTGAACCGTCGGAAAGTACAAATTTTACAATGCTTAGTTTTTGAAGAGAAGAAAGGAACCAATCAAGTTTGTTGTCAGGGAGATCCAGGTTTTCTTTCAGGTCAGTTTTGAAATTTGTGTAGCTGAAAGTGATGATTTCCATTTTTGAAAAGGCATCGTCCAGGATGTTTTTGAGGTTGTTGAGATACCGGTGCAGTTCATTATCTATGGGCTGCATATCTGTCTCAGAGTCAAGGGACTTAAGAAATTTGGAATAATTGTTAAGTTCGTTGATGTCTGCTACACTGAGCGCATTAGAGAACATGAGAATAAGGTTCTTTTTTTCAAGAAAATCAAGAGCTTCTGTCATATGGTTACGGCCAATGCCCAAAATATCCATGAGTTCTTTTTTAACTTCCTTTAGGTCAATTCCAGCACTTTCTTCTTCCAATACCTTGAATTCGGATTTATTTTCGTTCTTCTTAAGGAAAAGAACCAATAACTGGGCGATATTGGCGATATTATCAAGGCGTTGTCCAGTGTTTAAACGTTCATTAGCCTGTCGTAGCCTTTCGCTGGTTACTCTGATTATCGCCAGATACCATGGGGGTACAGACATTACTTTTTGCTTGAAATCCTCAGAAGTAACTACGATTAGTTCACTATCTTCAATAGCAATAGCGGTTGCCGAACGGGGTTTTCCGTCTATAACGGCCATTTCTCCGAACAAGGCTCCTTTTTCGAGTATTGCAAGTTCAGTTGTTTTTCCCTCATTGTGCTGTTGGATCTTAATAGAACCTTTTTCGATATAATACATTTCCCTGCTTTTATCTTTTTGGGTAAAGACTTTTTGGTTTTTTTTAACCTTTCGTATCATATCCTATATCGCCTTTTCCACCATAAAGGGCCTTTTTAACAAAATAGAATTATTTGCAGTTATTATTGAAAAAAAGAAGTTTGATGTGGATTTTTTACAAGGCATAATTAAACTCTGCATCTCCTATTAAAATATTATTCTGACCAATAATAAAGAATATTTTTACGTCTGAAGGCTAAAATCCACCCGAGTGGTTGTTTTTTTTGCAAAAACAAATAAAATGGTTCCTATTGATAAATGAAAATGATAGAATTAAATATGAGGAAAAATCAGGTTCAAAGGCAGTACATACTGGGTTTAGGCTTTAATGTAAAGTGTTCCTGTTAGATTACAACGGTTTTTGATCAGAGGATATTAAACTTGATAGAGATAGGTGAAATCTTCAATTGTATTACAAGGAGTCGCAATTAATGCATAGAATACAAGAAGATAATATGAGTATACTCATTCCCGATGGTGAGATTCACGGACAGAATGTAGATGAATTGGAAGGTTCGTTAAAACAAATTCTCGAAGAAAATGTTCGATATATTGCCATAGATTTAGCAAAAGTAAAGTACATATATTCCAGAGGTATCGGCGCTATCATAAAAACACAAAAAGCGCTTAAGGAAAAGAGTGGTGCGCTTTATTTATTTAACCTGAACCAAAGCCTCCAGCGGATTTTAATGGAGTCAAATATTATGGGTTATCTCAATTGTTGCAGTTCAAGAGAAGAAATAGATTTTGAACTCAACAATACTAATATAGGCAAAGATGATGATTCTTTGGAACTCGGCCTAAGTATAGAGGTGATATCAAAGCAGGAAAAACTCCTTATACTGAAGATCGCCGGGACTATTGATTCTGAAATTGATGTGCGTACGTTGCGGAAAACCTGCCAGGAAGCTATTCAAAATGGCTATACCGAAGTACACATGGATTTGTCTGATTTGGTGTATATTGATGACATGGCGTCGATGGAATTAATCAATTTAAGCAAGCAGTTAAGCAGTTATTCAGGCCGTCTTAAACTGAAGGCCACTAACGAAATAGTGTTGGATCAGCTAGGCACTATGGGCATTAAGGGTGAATATATTTTCGAAAAATAACCACGCTGTTAGCGGTTTTCATTTTTACCTGATAGTAAGTGTTTTTCTTCCGGTCTGGTGTGTTCGGGATGTTGGAGCTTCAGAAAAACTTCCGGTACCTCCTCTGGTATTTGTTCTTGTTGTGGACCAGATGCGGGATGATTATTTCGGCAAATTTCAAAAGGTGTATTCTGATAGTGGTTTTAACCGATTACTTAAAAACGGTGTCCGTTTTACGCGCCATTTTATACCCTATGCAAACACTGAAACTGGTCCGGGCCATGCAACTATCCTCAGTGGAAGACTTCCTTCTTCCACAGCTATAGTCAGGAATAAATGGTATTATCAGGGTGGAGATTCTGCTATTTACTGCGAACAAGGGGGCCCTGCGGATAAGGTCTTTTATGCAGAGACTCAAGAGCGAAAAGGCCCGGCCCAATTCAAAGGTTTGACTGTAGGCGATATGCTTAAAAAGACCAACTCCCGGTCAAAGGTATTTGCTTTAGCCACCAAAGATTACGCTGCTGTGATGCTGGGCGGGAAATCACCTGATGCAGTGTACTGGAATGAGAGAGTCTCACACAATATTACGACTTCCCGGTATTATGTAGATTCACTTCCCAGCTGGGTAAGTCACTGGAATAGTACAAACCCGGTGAGAAATTCCTGGCAAACAGTCTGGAGTATGTTATTACCAGAAGTTAAATATAAAACAGCTCTTATGCCTGTGGGTAATCCCTATGTAAAAGACAAAAAATGGAAAGGGAGTTTTCCTCACCGGCTTACCTCTTCAAGTATGGGGTATCATCCCATGCAGACAGAACGGGAATTATTGTTTTTACAGTCACTCATCCAGCATGAGTCTGTGGGGAAAGATACTATTCCGGATCTTGTTGCCTGGTCCATTTCTTCGACGGATTATATGGGACACCAATACGGCATGGAGAGCAGGGAGCTTATGGATGTATATGCTCGTATAGATAAAGTTATTCACAAACTGCTGAATTTTTTAAACAAGGAACTGGGGCCACAAAATTATGCTTTTATACTGACGTCTGATCATGGTGTGCGAAAAACCGTGAAACTGGCCCTCGCCCGGGGGGATAAAAAGGCTGTGTTACTTAATAAAAGTAAAATAACAAAAAACATTATTCATAAGCTTAGGGGAGTGTATTCCATTCCTGAGATAAAAAGTATAAACGCTGATTTTCGCCTTATGCGCATACGGGGAAATGAAGTGTATTTTAACCGTGCGCTTATTGATTCCCTTGGGCTGCCTTATGACGCTATTATAAAATCAGTAGCTTCTCTTTTAAAAGAAACCAAAGGCATAGAGCGTGTGTATGATAATAGACTAACGGTCTCTGGAGACGCTTTTAGTAATGCTTACCGCAAGAGCTATTACCAGGGGCGCTCCGGTACCCTGTCGTTTGCTATTACTCCCCATGGGTCCTTTGATGTGGTGAACGGTATGCATGGCTATTTTGGGGAGGACTGCCAACACATCCCCCTTGTTGCGGTGCTTCCCGGTCTGAACCCGGCTATGGTGGACAGACCCACAGAAATCACTGATTTAGCCCCAACTCTGGCTGCCTTGCTCAGGGTAACCGTTGAAACAAATTTTGACGGTAAAGTATTGCCGGAGTTACTTTTGAAGGAATGAAATATCTGTTTGCTGCTCTTATGACTTGCCTATCTTGCTCTTCCACTATACCCAAAGAAAATAAACCAGTGGTTTCTTTTGGCCTGGTAGCAGATATTCAATATTGCGATTGTGATCCGGTCCATGACAGACATTATCGCTCCGTCCTTACCAAACTAAACCTGGCCATCAAACAATTTAAGCAGTCAAATGTTTCTTTTGTGATTGATTTGGGGGATGTTATTGACCACGATATCCAAAGTTTTGATAGGGCTCTTCATGTGTATAATAGTTTTGAAAGAAAAGTTTATCATACTCTGGGCAACCATGATTTTGAAGTGTCTGTTAAGCAGAAGTCCCAGGTACCGTCTCGTTTAGCAATGGATAAACGCTATTACGATTTTGCGGTTCAGAATTGGCGCTTTATTGTTCTTGATGGTACGGACTTGAGCTTTTTTGCCGGCCACAAAGATTCTATGAACCTCTATGCAACCGACTCAATGTTTACACAAACCGTAAAAAATCAGCGCCCAAACGCTATTAAATGGAATGGGGGTATTGGGTCCCGACAGTTCCAATGGCTGCAGAAAAAGCTGGAAGAAGCCAGGAAGTATAAAGAAAAAGTCCTGGTTTTTTGTCACTATCCCGTATACCCTGAAGATAAACACAACTTGTGGAACGACCGGGAACTGGTGTCATTACTTGAGGGCTTTCCTCATGTTGTTGCCTGGTTTAACGGACACAAACATGAGGGCAGCTATGCACAAAAAAAACAGGTGCATTATGTGAATCTACAGGGAATGGTGGAAACCTCAGACAGAGAAAGTTTTGCTGTGGTTGATGTTTACAATGATAAATTGGTTATTAATGGATTCGGGAGAGAACCCTCCCGTGTGTTACCATTGAACTAACGATTGAAAAACCTTTAAAAATTATAAACGATAATCACTTCGCTTTTGTCCGGCCCTATGGTGAAATAAGGTTTGAACTTGTTTCGTAGTTGAACGCCCGCTATACTGGCATCAACCATATTCAAAGCCCAGACGCCTCCCATTATTGACCAGGCAATAATCTGGATATCTACTTTTTTTGAGTAAGTATCATAAAAAGAGTCAAGATACGCCTGACCCTCTGGCTCTGAAGTAAACTTGTTACCATCGTTATCAATTCCATTTTCAACATTTTTGTCGGTGTTTTTATAATCGGTATTTGCGTTAATTGCATCAATAGTTGCAAAAACTGCATAGCCAAGACTCCCCAGTCCAGCTAATAGGCTAATGGTTCCGCGAACGGAGTTCCCACAGTAATACTGTCCCCAGCCGGGAACAATCAGACTGCGCAGGAGGGAGGCGGATGCCTGGCTTTTTTCTGCCAGGATTGATTTGGTGAAGTCGTCCCATTTGGCGACACCGATATTTCTTGAAGCCGCTGACAATACTTCCCCGGTTTCAGTTTTTAACATTTTGGCGTTTATCACTGTTTTACCAAAATTGGTTGTTATGATACCCGTTATAATAATCCTGGCTGAAAGCAGTTTGCCCATGGATACCGCGCCGTCTGGTTCTGCCAGGTCTGAAGCGGCCAGTTCCTGTTCCATGAGGATTTTCTGAAAATCGGCCCGGTCGACTACTTTGAATTTTTTGCTATCCTGAAAAAAATTGATACCGTACTCTGCCACAACAGCACCAGCATTTTTAGCCATATCTTCGGCTTCTATTTTGAAGGGTAGAATAGCGAGGGTCGGTTTACCTTCAACTTTTGCTTTACCCGCCAGATCCTTGAAAAGGAAGTTGAGGTCTTTTTGAATGCCAAAGGTGTATCCTGTTAAGAAAATAAATGCCAGAGACGAAATAAAAGCTGTTTTGCCGAGTTGTGTTTTCATTTTTACCACTTACGCTGTTCTGCAGTACAATATAAAATAAACCTGGGAACAGGGTAATCCTTTTCAGGCACCATTTTCTTGTTTCTTTTAGAGCAAGGTGTCCCAGGCTATGTTTTCTGCTGGAATTTTTTCAATATTAAAACCATTCATTAAATCTTCCAGTGAACCTGCTTGTTCGATACCAAGGAGTTCGCCAAAAAAATGGAAGAGTTTAT
>JADFYW010000137.1 GCA_015232855.1 Fibrobacteria bacterium | reverse complement strand
CAGGTATCACTTCTCCGCAAATACCAAAGTTGATGTTCGATCTCAAAAAGGCTGGCCTCATTAATTATGAAACATGCCCCATGAACAATGCAGAAGTCCTCGAACTTTTCAATAAAACCTTAAAAAAAGGTTAGTATAGAATCCTCTTTTGAACCGAACACTGTTTTTAATTGATTCTTCAGCGTTAGTTTACCGCTCTTTTTATGCTTTTGTCCGCAATCCCCTTATAAATTCCAAAGGCCAGGATACTTCTACGGTATATGGTTATGGGGCTCAGGTGCTCCGGGTGATTCAGGATGAACAGCCTGCTTATTTTGCTATAGTAAAAGACCTCAAAGCTCCCACCTTCCGGCATAAATTGTACAAAGAATACAAGGCGAACCGTAAGCCCATGCCTGAGGAATTGGTACAACAACTGCCAGTGGTGGATGAGTTTATTAAAGCAACGGGTCTCCCGGTATTATCTCTGGAAGGCTATGAAGCTGATGATATTATGGCCACCCTTGCTCTCCAGGCTGAACACGCGGGTCTTCAGGTGAATATCGTTACAAAAGATAAAGACATGATGCAGATTGTAAATGAGAATATCCGTTTATTTGAACCTGGTAAGCGCAATCAGCCAGCGGTGGTCACCGATGCTCTCGGAGTGGAAGCTAAATTTGGCGTCCCTCCGGAAAAAATTACGGACTTGCTTTCTCTGATGGGGGATGCTGCGGATAATATCCCCGGGGTTACCAAAGTGGGAGTTAAAACTGCCGCAGAATTGTTGAATAAGTATGATACCCTCGAAAATATTTATGAGCATGTGGATGAGATTACCAAAAAAGCCCTGAAAAAGAATTTGGTAAATGACAAAGAAAAGGCATTTTTCTCCAAAAAACTGGTGAGTCTGGAATGCGCGGTTCCCCTTGAGGCGAACCTGGAAGATTTAAAACTCGAGTCTCTCAATATCTCCGGGGTTACTGAATTTTTAAAAGAATGGGAATTATTTTCCCTTCTGGAGTATGTGAAAGAAAAACCGGTGGAGACCGTGGCACAAACCAAAAATTTTGAAAACGACATGTGCCATTACCGGGTTCCTGCTTCAGATGCAGATAAAAACGAACTTGCCTCTGAGCTTTCACGGGCCCCGGTTATTGCCCTGGATACTGAGACTTCAGGCCTTGATAAATTTAGTGCTGATCTGGTGGGAGTATGTATATCCACAGCTCCCCGTAGCGGCTGGTACCTGCCGGTGGGCCATGATGAGGGCCCGAATATGAGTCTGGAAGACGTAAAAAAAATAATGGAGCCGGTACTTGCAGCAGAAAAAAGCTTTGTCTTTCATAATGCCAAGTTTGACCAGGCAATTCTTGAGCGCTATGGTTTGTGTCCGTCGCTTTCCAAGTCACGCTTCATTGATACCATGGTTGCAGCCTACCTCTTAAACCCGGGAGCGCGGGGGCTTTCTCTTGATGCCCTGGCCCTGGAGCATGGTAATTATGAGATGGTATCCATAACATCTCTCATTGGCCCCAAAGGTAAATCGCAAAAGACCTTTAACCAGGTTCCGGTGTCTGAGGCTTCAACCTATAGCGCCGAAGATGCTGACATTACTTTTAGACTCTGGATGATATTCGAAAAGATGCTGAAAGACCGGGGGTTGCTGGGGTTGTTTTTCGAGATGGAAATGCCTCTGGTGAGTATCCTGCATAAAATGGAGAAGGGTGGTATTAAAGTAGATGAAGGGGAGCTTGCTGCTTTGTCTTCTGTAGTCACTGAAGAGCTGGAAGTATTGCAGGCCACGATTTTTGGTCTTGCCGATGAGGAATTCAATGTGGATTCTACCCAGCAGCTCAGTAAAATACTTTTTGAAAAACTGGGACTCCCCGCCAAGAAAAAAACCAAAACCGGCTTTAGCACCGATACATCGGTTTTACAAAAGCTTAAAGGGAAGCACGAAATAATTGACTATTTGATAAGCTACCGGGAGCTGGCAAAACTCAAAAACACTTATATCGATGTATTGCCCGCCCTGGCCCACCCGCGGACAGGCAGAGTACATACCTCGTATTCCCAAACGGTTACGGCAACGGGCAGACTTTCCAGTAATAGTCCCAATCTGCAGAACATCCCCATTCGCACCGACCATGGCAAAAAGATACGGGCCTGTTTTATCGCCCGCTCCTCAGACTATGTTTTGCTGGCGGCAGATTATTCCCAGGTGGAGCTTCGTATATTGGCCCATTTGAGTGGTGACCCGGCTCTGTGTGAAGCTTTTAGTAAAGCTATGGATATCCATACCCGTACGGCCTCCGCTCTTTTTGATACAAAAGAGGAGGACGTAACCTCAGATATGCGCCGCAGTGCTAAGGTTGTGAATTTCGGTGTGATCTATGGCATGGGCGCCAGGCGGCTGGCAGGGGAACTAAAAATCACCCAGAAACAGGCCTCAGAATTTATCGAAAATTATTTTGCGCGTTATACTAAGGTAAAAGATTTTATGCGGGGCACCATTGATAAGGCACGGCAAGCGGGCTATGTAGAAACCATCACCGGCCGCAGACGCTATTTGCCCGAGCTCTCTTCAAGTAACCGTATGGTAAAAGAAAACGCTGAGCGTATGGCGGCGAACACCCCCATCCAGGGGAGTGCTGCAGACTTAATAAAGAAGGCAATGATAGACGTCGCCCGGCAATTGTATGCCTCAGGCCTGGATTGTGAAATGTTGTTACAAGTGCATGATGAACTTGTGTTTGAAGTTGCAAAATCTTCCCTCGATCGAGCCCGTATTCTGATATGCAATACCATGGAAAAAGCCATGGATTTTTCGGTGCCTTTGGTCGTGGACGCAGGCCATGGTCGCACCTGGCTGGAGGCCCATTGAGTTCCCGCAAGCTTCTCACCATCGGTGTGACCGGCAGTATGGGCAGTGGCAAGTCTGCAGTTTGTAAACATCTCTCCACCTCAGGTTATGAGGTTTTTGCGGCAGATGAAGAGGCAAAGCGCCTGATGGAGCATGATGAATCGGTAAAGACGAAAATAATAGAGCAGTTCGGCCAGGTCAGCTACTTATCCGACGGCACCCTGGATACCAAATACCTGGCGGAAGTAGTCTTTTCCGATGCCCATACGTTAAAGCAGATAAATAACATCGTGCATCCCCCGGTGTTTGTGAGTTTTCAAAAGGCAACAGAGAAAGCCTCCATAGCAGGCAAAGAACTTATCATTATGGAGGCGGCCCTTATTTACGAAGTAGGCTATGAGTCCCATTTGGACATCGTATTGGCTGTGGACGCCCCGGCAGAAGAACGGATAATACGCGTAGCCCGGCGTGACAATATTACCCGGGAAGCAATCTTAAATCGTATGCAACACCAGATGCCCTCAGGAGAGCTGGTGCGTAAAGCCGATTATGTCATCTACAACGACGGTACGCTTGAAGATTTATGGCAAAAAACAGATGCTGTTTGGAACCAGATTCGGGCGGAGCATAGGGTGGTTTAGAGTTGTCAGTTGTCAGTATTCAGTTATATGATGGCTTCGCTAGTACATAAAAAAAGTATTTGCCCCTCTCTGTCACTCAGTTAAGAACTTGCATTAATTATGCCTATCCACCGCGTCACTTCGAGTAGAACCGTAGGTTCGTATCGAGAAGTCAAAATAGCAGCTTGATAGCACAGAGAGAAGTTTTGAAATTTAGAAGAAACAAACCCCTCTGTGTCCTCCGTGAATTCTGTGGTAATTTCCATTATTACTCTCAGTATTGATAATTTTGCCCCTTTATTGACTTCTCGATACGACCTTACAGGTCTACTCGAAGTGACGGGGTGTGGGCTTTGTTATTCTTCAAACGAAGCTATTCTAAGCTAAAAGTTTTTTACTAACCAAGCGAAGCCATTTTATAACTGACAACTGACGACTGATTACTGCCAACTGTTAATAGCTTCGCCCTTCGCGGTTTTCGTAATAATTGATATAGGCCTTATTAAGTACGCGGTAGCCGCCCGGAGTGGGGTAGTTGCCGGTAAAATACCAATCACCGTAATTTTCACCTAGTGATTTGTGGAGGTTTTCTATGGTCTGATAGATGATTTCAACTTCCCCGTGCCAGTAACTGATTTTAGGGGATACTAACTGAGAAATTTTATGGGAGATTTCTTCGGGAGTAAAACAGTCGTAGATCTGTTTGACG
The DNA here is from genome assembly GCA_015232855.1 of Fibrobacteria bacterium. Taxonomy (GTDB): domain Bacteria; phylum Fibrobacterota; class Fibrobacteria; order UBA11236; family JADFYW01; genus JADFYW01. The sequence goes on along the minus strand of JADFYW010000137.1, from coordinate 8,215 downwards.
CAATTACTCATTTGGTTTGAAGGTTTTGATAACTGGCTGCGGCATTCTTCGTATACATCTTCAAGAAGACCCTCACGGCCATGGTCTTTAAGGAGTGAAACCGCTGCCTGGAAAGCGATGAACTTGTGTAACTCCGACATATCGATTCCGTAGCAATCGGGGTAGCGAATTTGGGGGGCCGTGGAGGCAATGACTATTTTTTTGGGATTAAGGGTGGCGAGAATTTTAATGATGGATTCTTTTAAGGTGGTTCCTCTCACAATGGAGTCGTCTATACATACAAGATAATCTTTATCAGTCACCGAATCGTAACTAATATCATAGACATGGGAAGCAAGCTTGGCGCGGCCTTGTTCCTGGCTGATAAATGTGCGCAGTTTGATGTCTTTATGGGCTACTTTTTCTACACGAAACTGATTTTCTTTTAGCAGATTGTCGAGGAAAGACTCGGAAATATTCCCGTTTTTAGAGGCTTCCAGTACTTCGTCTTTTATCGTGGTTGCCATCCTGCGTTGCATCTCCTGGAAGAGACCATAATAGGCGATTTCTGCAGTGTTTGGGATGAAACTTATCACGGTGTTTTTTTTGTTTTGGTCAACCGCTTTAAAAATCTGGTCCACCAGGGCGCCCCCCAGGGCTCGCCGTTGCTGATAGATAACCGGGTCGTTCCCCCGGCTGAAATAGATACGTTCAAAAGAGCATAAAGAAAGTTTTCTTTTTTCCATTATGGTGTTTACCGAGAGGGTACCGTCGGCCTTTACGACCACGACCGAACCGGGCTTAACGTCATATACATCTTCTTTTTTTATATTGAAGCCGGTCATAAGAGGGGCCCGTTCTGAGGCAAAACTTATGACCTCGTCGTTTTCAAAATAATAGAGAGGTCGAATACCGTTGGGGTCCCTAAAGCCAAAACAGTCGCCGTTACCCACGATACCCACCAGGCCGTAACCACCGTCCCACTTGGCTGAGGCTTTTTGGAGAACTGTGGAAGGTCTTAATTCCTGACTAATCTGGACTGAAATATCAGTTCCCTTCATGCCTTGTTTTTTGAGTTTCTGATAGAGAAATTCATGGGCTTCGTCAAGATGGAAGCCGATTTCTTCAAGCAGGGTCTGGGTGTCGGTGTTGAACACCGGGTGCTGGCCCCTTTTTATTAACTCGATATTGAGTTGCGGAGTGTTGGTTATATTAAAATTGCCGGCCAGCATGAGATTACGTGTGGGCCAGTTACTTTTGCGGAAGTAGGGATGGCAGGAAGAAATATTATATCCTCCTGAGGTACCGTACCGCAGATGACCGATATAGATTTCTCCGCCAAATTCAAAATGTTTTTTGACAGAAGCTGCGAATTCAGGCTGAATTCTGCCAGACTCGATTAAGTCGGAATAACGATTGAGCAGTTTGTTAAAAATGCGATCCAGAGGATTGGTTTTGTTTTGGCGCATACGAAAAATATAAGGGGCTCCTGCAGGCATACCCAGTTTTACGGTACCAATCCCGGCACCATCCTGGCCTCTGTTATGTTGCTTTTCCATTAACAGAAAAAGCTTGTGGAAGCCCCAGAGGGAGGTACCGTATTTTTCCTGGTAATAAGACAGGGGTTTCTTCAGTCTGACTAAAGCCAGACCGCATTCTTCGTGAATAATATCAGACATGATGTCTCCTGGAACGGAAAATAATCAATAAACAGAATAAGCATGCTAATCTAGTATTTTTTCCAGAGTATTTTCACTTCAAAGGGCTGATTTCTATCTGTTTTTAAAGGGATGAATTGATTAAAAATCTGCAAACGGCTTGTTTTTGATTGAATTGGATAGAAAAAGAGTTGTTTGTTCAATTTCGGTGGGAAATTGTTACTTTTCCATCAGTTTGAACTAATGGAATTTTTATGGATGATAATACAAACAAGATAATGGCTGATGTTAAAAAAATAGCTCCAATATTTATTGTGGCGGGAGGGCTCCTTGTTATGGCTTATTTCTGGAAGTCGTTTTATGTCCAGATTGAGAGTTATGAAAGGGGCATTGTGATGCAGTTCGGTCATTTGAGTTCAAAAGTACTTATGCCCGGGCCCAATTTTCGTTTCCCGTATCCTATACAGAAAATTTTTAAAGTGGATGTGGTTAATGATCGTAAACTCTACATCGGCTTTAAAGAGGCTTTGAACGGTGAGCGTATCCATAACGAGCGGGAAGCTTTAACTCTTACCAAATTTGGCAATCTGGTCGATTTGGAGATGGAAGTGAACTATTATATTTCTGATCCCGCCAAATATGTATTGAAAGTAGAAGATCCGGATGTTACTGTTAAACAATCCGCAGAATCAGCTATGAGAATGATAGTGGGGCGTCACAGTATTGATGAAGTCCTCACAGAGAGTAAGCGTTTTATTGTGGAAGAAATTTTTGAGCGCCTCCAGCAAGTGCTCGATAGTTATGAAGTGGGAGTAACGGTAAGGCGTGTACAGTTTGTAAAAGCGGTTAATCCCAGTCTGGTAATTGAAGCTTTTGAAGATGTGGAAAACGCCAAGCAGGATAGTGGTAAAGCTTATCTCGATGCCCAGCGTTACAACAACCAAAAAGTGCCGGAAGCCCGTGGTAATGCAGGCAAACAGATTGAAGATGCCAAAGGCTATGCTGAAAGTATCCTTGCTAAAGCCAGAGGCGATTCTGCCCGCTTTGTTCAGTTACTCGATAAATACACTAAGTACAAAAAGGTAACCCGAAAGCGTTTATATCTGGAGACCATGGAAGAAGTGCTTCCCAAAGTCAAAAAAATTATTGTTGATAAAGAGACCAATACCGCTAACTTTCTTCCTCTGGGGAAATTATGAAAAAAGTATTAATAGCTCTGCTTGCCTTGATAGTACTCCCTTTTATCCTTTATTTTTTTGATATCATCTATATTGTAGATGAAACCGAATATGCAGTAAAGACCCGGTTGGGTAAGGTATCTTCTGTATTAAAGAATGAGCCCAACAGGATAGGATATTCTATACCGTTGGTTCATGAGTTAAAGCGGTATCCCGCCAAGCTTCAGTCCCATGATGCCTCACCCGAGCATATCGTTACTTTGGACAAAAAGAAACTCATTGTAGATAACTATTTTAAGTGGAAAATAGATGATGTTGTCCTGTTTCGTAATGCGGTTGGCAATGTCACCCGGGCCAACAACCGGCTTGTGAGTATTGTCCATGATGCGGTAAAAGATGTTTTGGGAAATACACTGTTGTCCGCTGTAATTTCTGAAGGCCAGGAAATTGTACTGGAAAAATCCCTCGCCATTGCAGATAGTGCTTCTCGTCCTATTGGGGTTACCATTACCGATATTCGCTTTAAAAAAGTACAGCTACCCAAGAGCAATGAGTTGAGACTTTATGAAAGAATGAAATCAGAACGTTACCAGGAAGCGGCAAGTTACCGTTCTAAGGGTAAAGAAGAGTCCATCCGTATTATTTCTGAAACTGACAGGGCTGTGCGGGTAATAGGAGCTAATGCCTATAAAACTGCTCAGGAAATAAGGGGTGAAGCTGATGCTCTGGCAGCCCAGGTGTATGCCGAGGCTTTTTCTAAAGACCCGGAATTTTACAGTTTCTGGCGAACTCTGGAGACCTATCGGAAGACCCTGGATACGGCTACAACCCTTGTTATTTCACCCAAATCAGAGTTGTACAAATACCTCGCGGGTAACTAAACTGGTAAGTGTTGCAATAAATAACTTTTTTAAAAAAAGGAAAAATATATGGCAGAAGGCGTAACGAGTGAACGGGAAGCCCAAAATTGCCTGAAAGTAAAGAAGATGCTTTTGGAAATACCGGGTCTGGCTGTTAAGAGTCTGCGGGAAGATCTTTTTCTTATTTCTGAACCTGAGACCGATGTTGAGTTTACAGCAGATGTTGAAGAAGACGTACTGTTTCTTCGGGCAGAGATCTCCGAGGTAAAAGAACTTACGGTTGAGCTTAGCAAATTCTTGTTGGAACTTAACGGACGTATTGTGCATGTGGCCTTTGGTCTTGAGGGCAATACATTGATTTTAAAAGATAATCTGGAGATAGAGAACCTCGATGCCAACGAACTGGAAGCGTCTTGTAAAGCGCTTATTCTCACACTCTACAACGCCTCGGACAACCTGGCTCAACTATTGAAATAAAAGGAGAATAACTATGGGTTTCTTTTCAAGACTATTCAGGCTGGGTTCTGCAAGTGCCAACGAGATGTTAGATAATCTCGAAAGCGGTAAAGAGGTTGAACTCACCAAGGGAGATATTCGCGCTCTTAAAAAAGACGAAGCAAAAGTTTTAGAGGGACTGGCCGAAATTAAAGCCTCTATTGTCTCTCTCGAAAGAGACATCAAGGCAGCCCGAACCCGTAAAGATAGCTATGAAAATAATGCCATGGCTCTTTTGCAAAAAGACCCGGAAGATGCAAGTGGTCTTGCGCGGCAAAATGCGATTGAAGTGGAAGCTGAAGAAGAAAAAATATACACCTTACATGAGCAGCTGGTACAGCAGACCAAGCTTGAGATGGAGACCCGGGAAAATCTCCGTACCATCCAGCAGGCTATCCGCTCGGCAGATAATGATTTGAAACTTATGAGTAGCATGTCTGCGGCCAAACGCTCTGCAGACAAGGCTCGTACCGGACTTGCGGGCCTGGGTAAGTCAAATGCACTGGATCGTATCCAGGATCGGAAGAAAAAGCTTATGCATGAAATGGAAAAATCCCGTGCGTTACAGGAAATCTCCCAGGAAGGCAGCCCTCAGGCCTTAGAAGATGCTACACGTAAAGCTCTGGCCAATAATGCGGGAGCGAACAAACTCGAAGAACTGAGAAAAAAACTTGAGGCCCCTAAGTAAAGTAGTATTCAGTTATCAGTTATCAGTGACAATATTGTGCTTCGCATGATAAGAACAACTGATTACTGAAAACTCGAAACTGATAACTTTGTACCTTTTTAATTGAGACTCGTATTTAACCAAGGAACATTATGGTTGCTCCCAATGAAGAATTTGATGACAGTGAAAGAAAAGCTATTAACATCGAGCTGAACGAACAGGCTGCGGAAGGTATTTATTCTAACCTGGTACTTGTTTCACATTCACCTACTGAGTTTGTAATAGACTTTGCCCGTATTCTGCCCGGGCCACCCAAAGGCAAGGTGCAGGCGCGCATTATAATGACTCCCCAGCATATCAAGAGTCTGGTCGCCACTCTGCAAGATAACATGGCGAAGTTTGAACGCAACTTTGGTCCGGTCCAGCCACCACCTAACCCCGGTGGTCCTCCCAGTGAGTTTAATTTTTAAACCTGACACTCGTATTTTAACCAAGGAATTCTCCCTATGAATATAGTCTGTCTTGATTTTGAAGGTGTGTTAGTACCTGATATCTGGCCCCATGTTGCACAGCGCTCCGGCGTTGATGATCTTAAGCTCACTACCCGTGATGTTAAGGATTACACCGCTCTTATGAACAGGCGGGTTGAAATCTGCCATACTAATGGTATTACTCTCAAGCAGATACAGACCTGGATTGCCGAGCTTAATGCCCTGGATGGGGCACTGGAATTTGTAAGTTGGATACAGGAGCGTTATCAGCTTATATTGCTGTCTGATACGTTCTACGAATTTGTTCCTCATTTTATGGCTTACTTCAATTATCCTGCTCTGTTTTGTCATTCTATTTCATATAACGAGAGTACCGGTTATATCGAATTCCACCTTCGGCAGGATAATCAGAAGGCCCAGGCCGTGAAAGCTTTAAAGGCCCTCAATTTTAATATCTTCGCCTCAGGTGATTCCTATAATGATATCACTATGCTTCAGGAAGCAAATAGCGCTTGTTTTTTTGGTGCTCCGGATACGGTTCTCACTGATTTTCCTGAATACGATAACCTGAAAACCTATGACGAACTCCGGCAGAAAATAGAACTTTTTTTTAACGGGAAAGAATAAAAATTCCGTTATTAATGTCATGAAATGGCCTGAACCTTCCCAGAGGTCGTTTTTAACCGGAGCGGCCTTCAGCCAGAACTATTTTCAGATTGCCCTCGGCTACCTCTCGTCCCTTTGGTTGGTACATGGAGTTTTACGGATATTTCTTCTTTTTCGGAATGATTCTTATGGGGTACCTTTTGTAGGAAAGCCCGACTGGTATATCTTTCATGCTCTGGCTATTGATGTAATATGGATACTCCATTATTCTTTACCGCTTCTGTTATTAATCTTGTTTGCTGGTCATTTTCGCCATCTCCGATTTCAAAAAATACTCCTTGGCGTATTGATAATACTCCATTCGTTTATATTGATAGTAACATTAATTGATCATGAAACTTACCGCTTGCTTGGGGGGCATCTGTCACCCAATCTTTGGTTTACCTATGGAAATGCCACTTCAATCGGAGAAATATTCCTTTATCTGCAACTGGATAAATCGGTAACCTATTTGCCCTATGTTCTCCTTTTTGGTTGTGTGCCTCTGTCTTTACTTGTTTTTTATACCGGGAAGCAGTTTTTTTCCTGGATGAATGGCCGGGGAAAAGGAATATATGTTATCAGCGGGTTTCTCCTGGTGTACATTCTTTCCCAGACCTATCTCGGGCTCTGGTCAGGGGGCTTTCGTATGAAAAAACTGAAGCCGGTGGTGAATGTATGGATTGATGATCTGTTGAAATCAGTGGATTTGTCTTTATCAGAAGATGAAGTGTCTGAATTATCCCGCAGTTTTTATAACCAGTGGTATATTGAAGAAGGCGATTCACTCAGGGTATTTCCCGACAGTAATTTCCCATACCTTAACATGCCTCTTCATCAGGCCTGCAGAGAGCAGTTGCGGAAGCACCCCGGTTGTAACAAAGACCATGACGGGGATGGATATCCTCTTACCACAGACTGTAATGATAAGGATGCTTCCGTATTCCCAGGGGCGACAGAAATCCCCACCAATGGAGTTGATGAAGATTGTGACGGCATTGATAAGAAAGCAATAAATTTTGTACTGATTTTTCTTGAAAGTCACCGGGCCCTGAATACCGGATTTTTGAAACCATGGGGCGCTCTTTTTGATGGTACTCCGTTTTTAAATCAACTCTCTGATTCTTCTCATTTCTGGGCGAATTTTTTTGCCGGGGGGGTTCCCACTGTTGAAGCTCTTGTTTCGACCCATCTGTCGATACCGGTTCATCCCACGCGTTTTATCGCTACTAATTTTCCAGCTCTAAAAAACAAAAGTTTTTCGGCAATATTGGGAGATAAGGGCTATCTCACCCGGTTTTTTTCTTGTGCGGACCCTGCCTGGGATAACCAGACACCCTGGCTCAGACAATGGTACCAAGGCTTCAGCTATGACCGAAGTCGCGAAGATGAAAATAAACTGTTCGACCATATGGCCGATTGGATGCTGAAGACGTTATCAGCTGATACATCGTTTCTGGTAAGTGTTATTACCAAAAGTAATCATTATCCCTTTAATACCCACGACGATATGAGTCCTCATTCCGAAGGGGCCAGTATGGTTGAGCGGATGAATACTACTATGACTTATACCGAAAAGGCTCTGGAGGGTTTTTTTGCAAAGATTCAAAAAGCGGAGTGGTTTTCAAATACCCTGTTTGTTATCATGGCCGATCATGGTTTTGCCCTGGGAGAGCATGGTTCTTTCAGTGTAGGCTGGGGGCTCTATACTGAGACCGTCTGGGTACCGTTCATCATAGTTGGGAAACATCCCGAACTTGGTCCCGCAAGGGTTCATCAGGAGCCTTCAAGTCAGCTGGATTTAGGACCAACACTCCTTGATCTTGCAGGTATAGAGACCGTTACTCATTTCACCGGTCACAGTTTATTACGAAAAAATCTTAAGCAAAGCGCAGCATGGTGCATTAGAAAGGAACAGGGACTTTTGATTTCGGATGGATTTGCCGCTCATGGTGCCATAGGAGACGAACCGCGTATCCAGGGCGAAGAACTGTTTGATGTTTTAAAGGATAAGCATGAAAAGAATGATATCCTAAAGGAACATTCTGACCAGTTTCGTTCTATGCAGACAAAACTAAGGGCCAGGGCCTGTCTCAATACCTTTCTTATTGAACAGGACCGGCTGTGGATGGAGCAGGAGTAGCGGTTAGCTACCAGCTATCAGTCGTCAGTAATCAGTTGTCAGTTAGAAAATGGCTTCGCATGATAAAAAAANAAACACGTGTTTTGGCAGAAGGTATCT
>JADFYW010000136.1 GCA_015232855.1 Fibrobacteria bacterium | reverse complement strand
CGACACCACTTTCAGCTTTTGATAATTCTTCAAGGTTTTTTACATCACCTTTCCCGGGCTTGCTAAAAAGCAGCAAACACATAGGTAACAGATACATACCTTAAAATTAAAATTTAGGTTTAGTTGCATTTTTTCCTTTTTTCAAAACATTCAATAAGCGCTTTTGCCAGTATCGCAACAACTCTGTACTAATTTAGGCTAACTTTTAATTTTACGAAAGTCAATTGAAGCAAAAACTGGTGACATTTACTTCCTCACCCTTAAACATTTCCTTCTTTTATGTATGCCAGTAATTTTTGGTAATCTGAGTCAAAGGTTTTTTGCACAAGGGTTTTAGTCGCAACAAGATATTACTGCATGTATGTTGCATAATGCCTCCACGGTAAATCTTGCGTTAAAAAAAAGTTTCTATTCTTCTAGTATTATCAGGTTTGAACCCGCTTTTAGGTTATTGGCACTAAGGGCTATCCAGGATGCACTTCGGGCGACCCGGGAAACCCTCACTTCGTCTATTACTCCCTGAAAATATTCATTTGTATACGCCGGGTCTGTTCCTATAAAAAAATCACCTTCAGAATTAACATCAACTTCTGCCTGTTGACCGATACCAACCAGCCGACCATCAATAAACAACCTGGCCAGACCATTATTTCTCTGCATCGCAACATGATACCATTGTCCAATTTTAATGGGAGACGCACTGGTAAGCGCAGTTAATTGTGTTGAATCTGACATATGACCCACAAGCAGGCTATCCCTTAATATCTGCAATTCATAATTTCCGCTTTCCAGTGTTTCTTGCCTATGGGGATGTTTACACACAATTTGCTTGCTATAAGGAATATCATCGGCTTTTATCAAAGCAGATAAGGTAAAGTCACCAGTACCAACATTGAGCGTTGCGTGATGAGGGATTTGTATATAGCTGGAGGATCCATCAAACTGCTGGGCTTTATCAAAGAAAGTTCCCTCCCCCACATACTGAGTCATATTTACTCCCGATCCATGATTCCCGTTTTGGGTAGCGTCACGATATCCGGTTGACTGACTATTTGCTGTTTCATCCAGATGCCAAACTCCTGAAAAACCATTTGCCGTATCAAATACCGCTTCGCCTGCTGACTGTGAAGCGAGGCTGTCATCAACACCCATCAGATAAATATACTGACTGTTAGAATTTCCAAGAATGGTGTCAATGTTTATCCAGATTTCTTGCCCGCCACCGGCATCCCAGCGTCCAATTTCATAACGTAGCGGCGTTGTCTTATCTGATTTTAAAAAGCGAATATTCGAGCCATCTGCCTTTAAAGAAAGAGAAGTAGATTGATTAGCATCCAAACGTATCATAAGAGGAAAATTATAGACCGTTTCCGGAATATTGGCTCCTGAAACGGTTGTGTTAATGGTAATTTTGGCGAGTGGGTTTCCCAGGAAAAGCTCCACATCCTCTGCATAACTGTTCCAGTTCACAGAAATTTCCTGCTGCACGGTATCCCGAAAAGGCCTGACACCCCAGGCGCGTAAGCGGTAAATACCTGAATCCAATGTTGAGATATCAAAAGTTCCGGTAATAGAATCAATGAGGATAGCAGTACTATCCCCAATAATATCAAGCACAAAATCACCTGACTGTCCGGAAGGAAATTTAACTGTTCCCCGAATACCGCCGAATAATGGCATACCGGCATCCAGAATAATATCAGCCGTTGCTTGTCCGGACAGGACTGTTATTTTTTCAGATAGAACAGGGTTACCCGGTGGATTAATCCTCGTTACACTTAACGTATACACTCCTTCAGGTAAGCCGGAAAAAGTATAGTTTATCATGCCATTTTCCAATACCAGAGAGCGGTTGGTGCCAAGTATCTGCACAAGAGCGCTTACGCCTGCTTCTCCCGAGTAATCAAGAGAACCAGAAAGCGATCCGGTAAGAACAGCCCGGGATTCCCCCAGGTCTACTGGCAAGGTGTCCTTTTTCTGAACAGAAAGCTGTACTGCTGAACTATCATTTACATATGCCTGAATGATAAACGAACCGGTATCTTCCACAACAAATGAAAAGGCCCCGTTTTTATCAGTAGTATCTTTATCCATAAAATTATTTAACAGGGATTTTTTCAAGAGATTAACCTCTGCGGAGGTGAAATATGCCGATCGAATAACGACTTCAGTATAAGCAGCAGGTTTGCCATCTTCTTGAAGTATAACACCGGAAATATCATCAGTCGTTTCAACCGTCCCGCCAGAAAGATCTTCCCGATCCCCACAACCGGCAACAAACACTAATAATAGTCCTGCGACAATGACTTGAATTAGTCGGTTCTTCATTTTTTACTTGTTTGTGTTAAAGGAAAAAGTTGAATAATCAGCTGATAAACACCGTCAGCTTTTGGGTAACTATTCGCAATTTTTTTTAAGGATTGTCTGTATTGATCGGTAATCTCGTTTATTTCCGGCAATACCTGGGAAGAAATATTCATGGTTAACGTAGAGATTTTACGTTCTCCTTTCTGGAAACGATCAAGCGACTCCTCAGCCAATTTTATCATTTTTTTCTGATACTCCCTAATCGCTATCGAATACATTTTGTGACCAGTGGTAAGATTGAGATCCTTTACCTGATAATCACCGTTATCATCTTTGGAAATAAGATCAAGGTCTTCCAGCAGTTTTACAGCCTTTTTTGCCTGGCGCATAGTGATGGGGGGATTCAACATTCCTGCAAGTTCTTTATAATCACCCTTAAATTGATAATAGTTAAAGCAGGACCATATCGCAGAGTAATACCATTTCATAAAGAACTCATATTGTTCTTTATCCAACGTACGAGAGGAAACCTCTTTGAACGTCAAAAGCTTTTCAAAATGGATTTTACTTTCTTCATTTGTTTTTGCTTTACTAAAAAGAACCAGCGTTTCAAAATATGAAGCTTCCTTTTCGTTTAAACCGCACATTTTAACAAAAGGCTCTATCTTTTTGTTGGATAGATGCAACTCACCCTGAAGAACCTTTATTAAATAACTGGAATCCATACCCACTTTTCTGCCAATATATCGATAAGAAAAAAATGGGGATTCACTCTTTTGAAAATCATAATAATCTTTCAAATAAGAGCGATAGTCAAAATATTGGTAGATTTTCGGAGCCATATTATTAATATAAGTAGTTATTGAATTATTAAAAGCCGATTTAAAACATAATTGGTGAAATTTACTTCCTCACACGATTTAGATAATTGATGTTTATTGATATATTTAAGCATTATTTTAGTTATTTGAGAATTGAATCGATTTAAGTTACTGTTTTTTATTTCACCTTTAATCATTCAACTCCCCCTGATCCCATTTTTTCCAAAACATCCCCGGATCGATTCTACCCTTAAACGTAACTCCGATTTCACCAATAGATTTTTTTGTGCGTATGTCTTCCCTGCCTTTCTGAATACGGGCCGGCGTAAAAATAAGACGCGTTAAAGGAAGTTCAAGTATCGGGGTCAAATCCATCACCGGTGTCCCGGCAATTTCCAAACGTTTAAGCTCTATCCCTTTAAGTGGACTAAGGTCCGCAACCTGAGTATAAGACACACTAAGACTGAATAATTGAATTCCTTTAAGGACTGAGATATCAGCAACCGATGTCTCATTCACATTCAGCATCCGTAACGGCATATTCCGCAACGGCCCAAGATCATATACATTTGTTCCTGAAAGATTTAATTCATCCAGAGGCATACCCCGTAAAGCTTCAATAAGAGTTATACCTGTATTATTAGCCTGAAGCTTTCTTAAAGGCATACCTTTAAGTGGACTAATATCCTGTACCCTGGTTTCGTTTAAATTGAGAACTTCCAGCGACATACCTTTTAAACTTGAAAGACAATTCACTTTTGTGTGAGATAAATCAAGAGTTTTAAGAGGCATACCCTTTAGGGGGGACAAGTCACTTATATTATTATGAGAACAGTATAGTGATGTTAAAGATAATTTGGCCAGGGGATGTAAATTTTCTATACCGGTACCAGACAATACAACCGATACCAATTTTCCCTTCTCAAAATTAAAGCGGCCCTTGCCATTGTATTGCGGGTTTTTAGCCTTTATAGCAGTATGAGCTGCATCTTCAGATTCATAGGCAAAAGAAGTAGAAACAAAAAAACACACAACAAAGAAGAGCAATACTAAGACTCCCGGCCAGCCCGCATAGATCTTAGCTTCGCTAACTCTCAAGGGCAGGTCGGAATGACCGGTTTTCGGCATATTTTTCATTTTATCTTATATATCTCACAAATTTCTCATCATTAATTTTCAAAATATAGATCCCTTGAGGAAGCACAGCGTCAACTTTATACATGGCCGTTCCTAATTTCTTCGGATAAAACTGCTGACCACGGATATTATAGAGGCTTACTGCCGGTTCAGCCGCTGTGATAAAGACCTCCGGCAGTATTAATAAACGCCCTCTTAATTCAGGAGAAACAACGGTTTTTTGTGAGACCGGTTCGGCTATATCAACCACATCTGCGCATTTCGGCAGACTGTCTCCCGCCGCTATCTGCCCGGCAGGCACAGCACACTTTGCCGGATCCAGACTGCAAATCCATTCTTCTAATAAATCTAACCCGGCTGAGTCTACCTTGAATGTATTGGAGGGCGGCATCTGGTCGACATGAGGCAGAAAATTATCTGCTGCATATTCTCTTTTAGTTTGCCGGTAATATAGCGTTGATGCAGCAGCGTGTCCCGGGGCAACCACTTTTCTACCATCACAATCAGGGATTACAAAAGCCGTGGTAAAACCAATGAAATCATGTTCCGGAGCTTTCATGGCATGGTAATCAAGTTGAAACTCCACAGAAGCTTCCATATAGCTGGCGCCATGACACATGGAGCAGTTGGCAGCTATATAAGATCGTGCCCGCACTTCTAAAGATGCAGCAGTATTGGAAACAGGCTCCCATTTCGGCAAAGCAGTAAGGTCTGCCGGTGCCGTCCCTGCAAACAATCCTATATTAAAAAAATGCTGTATCTGATTGATTGTAGAATTTTGTAATGAAGGCCGGTTTAACTGAGCGGTAAAAAAGCCCATAACCTGTCGGCCATCCTGACGGTGACAGGCGCTCGCGCATACCGCCGGCATTTCAGGTTCCCATTTCTGAATGGAAGCGGGCCCACCAGCCCCTTGAGGCCAAACAGTATAAACGCTGTCTATAATATCCCAATCTGACATTAAGGTCGCGTCTGTCTGCTCTTTGTTCCAATGATAATTAAACACAAACCATTTGCCAGTGTCCGGTTTATAAACCAGCAAAGAGGTCTCCAAATACCTTTGAGAAGCGGCCTCCCCGTTTACAACCTCGAGTATCATAGATTTAACAAAAACAAAATCCCCCGAATAACCGTAATAATCAGATGTATCATTAAAAGTTATCTGGGCACCCGGACCCTTCAATAAATATCTCTTGATGATGGCTCCGTCTTTCCATAAAGGAGTATTTACATCGTAAGGAATAGCTTCTGCGGTAATAGTTGTACCGGTATAGATTCCGCTTTGCGACAATGTCTGCGGAACTGAAGCCGGGTTCATGGGATCAAAAAAAGTGAATGCCGCTAAAACAGGAGCTGTACTCAGGAGAAGCATCAGTATAATTGTTAGCATTATTTGTAATTTTCTGTCATATTTTTTCATGTTTTACCTTACTTAAGTTTCGAGTCCGTCACTTCGAGTAGGGTCCACGAAGTGGAGCCGTATCGAGAAGTCAACATAGCGACATAAAATTTTTATTTGCTTCAAACTTGACATCTCGATACGTACCGCTTACAGCGTAACTACTCGATGTGACGAATACATTTTTTATCATCATGAGTTATTTTTCGTAAGCCAATCACAAAATAATTATTAAAAGAAACGCAATTGAATAATACCCTTCTCAATAATATCCGGCATTCTCATTTTATAACGTTTCATTCCCCACGGGTTTCTGCTTTCCCAGACGAGATGCCCTTTCATGTTATAGGCTTTCACCATTTTAGCCCCGTTAGGAAAACTAAAACTGATATTACTGTTATAGTTAGCCAATAATACAGGTGAAAAACCAGCGGTAACCTTCATTTTATTCTTTTTTGGAATAGATAATATTTCGCTGCAGGTCCCTTTATAACCGATTTTCATTATTTTTGAATTTGGAGCCGTTTCTACCATGGTGTTCTGCCCTACAGCCATATAGAGTGCGCCATCAGGCCCCAAAGCTAATCTAAAAGGAGACTCCCACAAACGGTTGGCGGCAAGTATTTGTTCCAATGAAATAAGTTCACCCTTTTCATTAAATCCGGCTAAGTCCAGGGGTACCGCACCTTCTGATGTAACAAATAATTTATCATTAAAATAAGGTGGAAATTTTACTTTCGAATCGAGGTAAGGGTCATAAACATACCAGGGGCCTACATGCCCGCCGCAGATCATACTCTGTTTAATAGGAGTTGAATTAGGCGCCAGTGTAGCGGGAATGGCATCAGGCAAATAAGCAAGACCGGTATTAAAGGGTGAATTATTAACCAGATTAGCAGGATCATGATTAGTGCCTGCATAACTAATGTTATATCCGCTAAAATATGGCCACCCGGCATTGCCCGGACCGGTAAACACATTATTTTCATCCTCGCCCTGAGCACCGCTGTATTCACCTTCTGCCAGCCACCCTTTGATTGGATGGATAGAAATACTGAAAGGATTCCTATGACCCATTGTATAAATCGACGGCAGAGTTTTATTTTCAAGATCTTTACTTTCATCAAACAGATTACCTGCTGGTATTTCAAAAGTATTGCCGACTCCCGGTGCAGGAGTCACCGAATCCGGAAAGTTAATAAGCCTGACCCGATGGACTTTACCCCTCCAGTCGTTGGTATTGCCGGCTGTGGCCCGTGCATCCCTGTATGCTGCAGTATCGTTATGGGGTGCATCGTTAGTAAAGGCAGGATTTTGATTGTCACCGGTTGAAAACCAGAAATTTCCTTCACCGTCAAACTCAAGATCACCGCCATGATGGCAGCATTGCGCAAAAATTTTATGCTCATGGATTGTTTTTATGGTGGACTCATCCAGATCCATATCGTCATTAGTGAGAGTGGCCCTGATAATTCTTTCTATAGGAGCCAGTTGAGTGGCTTCATGTGCTTCCACTTCAGAAAGAGGCACTGAATAATAGAAATACACCCAATGATTGTTTTTAAAATCCGGATCCAGCACCATCCCCTGCATTCCGCCCTCATTAAAGCGTTCATAATTGCCATTTTCCCAATTGGTCTCAAACTTATGAATGGTTTTGGTGATTTTTGTAGTTTGGTCATGCATTTTGAATGCTCCGGTCCTTTCAACCCAATAAACCCTCAGTCTGTAATCAACATCAATATCAAAGGCATTGCCTTTAGCATCAAATTCCAGAACTTCAACATTAAAATCTGTTTTAGGCGGCATTTGGTCACATTGGGAATATCCCAAACAAACAAATATGCTACTACAACATATTGCTAATACAAAAACGGTCTTTAATATTTTTTTTTCTTTTATCATAAAAGTGTTCCTGGTTGGTAACAATTTACGGTTAAGTTCTTTTGATTTATTTCTCAAAGATATGGTAGAATCAAGAATAAGGAAAGTCAATTTGGTCTAAAAGTGGTGACATTTACTTCCTCACCTGCCATATTTTTTCTTTGAATTATTAACAATTTCAGCACTTTATTCACAATTCTTTAATTTAATACAATTTTTCGCAGTTTTATTTTCACCATCAGACAGATAGTACCACAAGGAACCTGAATATGTCCATGACAAAACACTGTTCTTTACTATTAACCCGTAATGATTGGAATCTTCACCCGAATAAACGCCCTTGAGTGGCTTTTTCAGGCAGTTTTCGGTATTAATTTGGTGATAAAATGATTCCTGCTTATTGCATTATTATGCAGGACGTTCAATCTTTAATCACCTGATAGGTAAACTGCCTTTTGCATGGTTTATCTGCAGCCCACATTACCGCATCATAAATTATTTGTTTTGATGCATTTATGTTTGCAATGG
This sequence comes from Fibrobacteria bacterium, assembly GCA_015232855.1. Lineage (GTDB taxonomy): Bacteria > Fibrobacterota > Fibrobacteria > UBA11236 > JADFYW01 > JADFYW01. The sequence goes on along the minus strand of JADFYW010000136.1, from coordinate 4,381 downwards.
TTTCAGGATTATAATTCAGCATCACTGACCTGAAATTTCCATAAGTATAGGTACCAATAACTGGATACTGAGTACTGCTCCCAACAGGAAGATTAAGTGACTTATCATAGGCCTGCTGATATCCCATTGCCGTAAATCTTTTACTATAGGTAGTATTCAAAAAAGAAAAAACATCAGGACCACTGGTAGCACCAAGTTTGAAGAGCATTTTATCAGAGCCAAGAATATTCACCGCAGATTTTATTATCCCTGGATCACCAGTTACATCTTTATTTTTATCGAGGCGAACCCACATTTCATCACCTGTATACTTAAACCTTCTGCCATCACCGATGTTGTTATCATTAGTAAAAACTTTGTTTATCCCACAAAGACATTTGGTAGGGTGCATGGCGTCATCCCCCATACTCACCAATCCTATTTTATGTTTAAAGACATTTTGAATGATTTCATTATTAATATTTTTAGTGATTTTGTTACACCCTTTTGGCCCCATCCAGTTAAAGGACCACCCTTTCCCTGGAGAATATTGTTCATCAAAATGGGTGATATTGGGTCCACTGTATTTTTGCCACCCACCATTAGCATGCACAATCACATCAGGCCACCCCCCCGTGCGATACATGCTAACAATTTGATTCCAGGTAACAGTACTTGATGGAAGAGTTCTGGCACCTGGCACATCCGACAAGGCATCCAGTAAAAAGTTTTTTCCTGCAACGGCCTTGTTACCCGCATCGTTATAGATAACCAGCACTTTAAGGCTAGACTCCTGATTCGCACAATTATTATGTTGGACCCCGGAAAACCCGGATGATAACATCACAAAACTGTATAGCAAATAAAGTAGCTTCATGTTCATATTCCCCTTTTTCATTCTTCAAGCTAAGCGATCCACAACTCGGAACAAGTCTTTATCCCCAGATATACTATTTTATTAATTTTATAATCGCACAATTTTTATAGCTTTTCAAAACCCATAACTCATTTTAATTAAATATCTTATAGATTTATAGCTTTTTATATATACCAATATATATTGTTTATTTAAAATGATCAATAGTTGATATTCGTTTGTCTTTAAAACATCATATTATAACCGATAATTGATTATCACCATTCCCCCCCCTGAAACCTGTATAAAAAATTCCACATCGGGCTTAGTCCATTGCATAAATTTTGAGGTTGGTATTTAATATGGTGGGGAACCAACTAACCCCGAGGAGCAGGTGTTGAATTACGAGTTTTGAAGTAATTATTTCATCAACAAAAGCTTCTTAACCACAACACGATTACCAATCGTGATTCTGGCAAAATACTGCCCGGCCGCTAAAGCCTGTTGATTATTACCTTTCCCATCCCACTGCAAGGTATGTTTACCTTTATTATACCGCAAAGGCTGGAAAGTTTTGACATTCCCACCGTTCATCGAACAAATTTGCACACTCACTAAATCGGGAGAACCCAACTCAAAACCAAAATGAGTTTGAGTCACAAACGGATTAGGATAGCACCACACATCTGCCGGTTTGGTAGAAACTCTTTGCACAGAAATAACATCACCGTCAGCCACAGTATATACCTGGCTTCCGGTAAAACCATTTATATCATTCATCGCAAATTGTATTTTATTCTGGGAACTTTTATTTTTGCCCAAAGGGACATTATACAGAAACAGAGAATTTATCTCTGCCACACCAGATTGCCCGGATAATGATAATCTGCTCCAGGGCAACCAGCTTTCACCCCCATCTTTACTTATCCTGTACATACCCGAATAATATTCACAGGCAATCTCTTCTGCGGTTAACGCTTCGTTTACCAGATGCACCTCATCAAAATACCCTTTAAAGAATCGGCTTCTATTGGAAGGTCGCCCAAGCATAAAAGGAGCATCGGGTTGTAATATAAAACTGTCCCAGTTTTGGGAAGCTGCAAGATTCCCATTAATATACAATGAACCGGTATCTCCATCACAACTTACCGCAACATGGTACCATTTGTTATACGAAAAACTTCCCTTATCCGAGAGCAGGAAAGGCAATAATTCTCTATTGAGGTTACGACCCTGAACCTTTACCTGATTATTTAAAAAAGTGATAACTAATGAGCCTAAATATTCCACACCGCCCAGGTCAATTGCTTCTGTGGCGTTCTGTGCGTTAACCCAGGTAGAGATAGTCAGATTCCCGGAACGATTTAGATTTACAAACCCCAGATCCGCATAATCGTCATTCCCATCCAGATAAAGCGCCTTCCCGTTGCCACCACCGGTCTTCCAGTCAGCGGTTTCTACAACAGCAGCATCTCCATAAAGTACCGCATCAGGATTGTTACCGGCAGCATTCTCTGCATTCCCGTTAAAATGATACAATGAAATCGTTTCTCCCTTTACAGAGGATTCTCTGCTGGCAATCTTAAGGCCTTCATTGTCTTTTACTTTAAGCGAAAAATCCAGAGAACTGTCACCAGACCTGATAGCAGTTACACCGTTAAAAACCGGGGGAGCTCCCCAGTTAACAGGAAAATCCAGACTTTTTAACAGTTTACCGTTGATAGTCTGAATAGAAAAACGGACACGCCTGCTGTTATCATTAGATTCACCTATCGGTAACTGCGAAACAGAAATCACTTCCTTTACCGTCGTCCCTGATTCTCCGGTGCAATGGGCAGGAAAGCTGGACCAGCTTTTACCATGATCAGCACTAAATTCACATTTCGCAGATGTCACATCTAACCCGTCTGCACTTTGCACATTTATAGTCGAACCAGCATTATCAACCGTAAAACGACCACCTGACCAGTCGAGGGCCGTTACATTTACCACATAATCGCGTTTAAAAGTCTGCGCATTTCTAAACCAGGTACCAGAATAGGTATTCGTAATTTTAAAGCGGATCTTATTCAAAACATCACTTACCTGTTGAAAGGGTACCCCTTTTGCAGTAATGGTTACCCAGTCTTTCGTTCCTTTCACTCCGGTCACTTCAATTCTATCGTGCTTTATCCATTTTGTTTTATAATAAACAACCGGGTCTACCGCATAATAACACTCCACAGAAAGAGGATCCAGCCCGTTTTTCTGGCATCGAACCTGAATTTGACAATCCGGAGAAGCACCTGATACCGGACCTGAAGGAGAAAAGTCTTTCCATTCTGGAATCGCTCCACTTTTATTAACAACTCGTTTTATAGTCGCAACCCGTGCGTCCCAGTTTGTCCCATGAATAGTATCATATAAGGCATATCTGTCATTCCATCGAAACAGCCCAACATTTCCCGTTTTTGTATAAACATCTTCGAACCATGTATCAAACTGAGCATCGGTTATGGTATCTGGCTGGTTAAGAACCTTAGTTCGCATCCATACCCAGGCACCCGACAACTTTAGGGGATTCGCTGATTTGTAATCATGTATGAGTGGATAATAGGTATTGTAATAATGATTGTTGTCAATTTGCTGAAACAACCCATCTACAGAAGACCAGTTATTAAAAGAATTGTTACAAGCAACATCCGTTATAAACACTGGACAAGAGTCATACTTGCAAGCTTTCGCTGCTGTACTTTTTAATTGATTAAATTCTTGCTCACCAAAGGGGTCCATCAAACTTTTGCACTCGTTTTCCCAACCCATTAGGGGAATATTCATCTCCATAAAATCTACCCCGATTGCAGCCAGTTCACCAATATACAGGTCCATTGCAATCATGCCAAAATTACCGACCCCGCCACAAACCCAGAATCCATATTCATGGGCCTCTTTTACCCACTCTGTCGTAGTATAAATAAGTCCTAATTTACTGTACATTTGAAAATGAATAACATTAACCCCCACGTCTATTAATTCCTCAAATGAGAGCACATCATGACGGGGTTTGATTTTACTGGTTATCTGATTAGCACTATCCGTAGAGAGCATAAGCATACCGTTCTCTGGCATACCAGCAACAGCAAAACATACAATAAAAAGCAAATATTTAACGATTTTCATAAAATTTGACATGTTCACGCAAAAAAGATGATAACTATCTTTGAATCAATCTATGCAGATTTATCATTACCCTCTCTATTTTACAATTATAGCGCCAAAATTGCTAAAATGAAACTCATTTGTCGAATTTTCATCATATTGACGGAGGATATTGGTCAGGCATTCAATTTGTTTGCGATTTGCCATCACTATTTACCCTGATAAATTAATCTGGAATTACTATTTTCCCGGCTATAGAATTCATTAAAATTTGTTGTTTTTTCATTATTTGGAGTCTTTTTTCCAGGTCGAAACATACGCAGAAATATTCTGCATTTCACAATCGGGTAATCATATCGTAATGAGCACCAAACTTAAACAGGACGTCTTTCGCCTTACATCATCTCT
>JADFYW010000135.1 GCA_015232855.1 Fibrobacteria bacterium | reverse complement strand
GATGAAATCATTGATACAACATATATCAAAAACAAAGACCATCTAAGTAATTTTGGAATTAGAGATAAAGATTTATTTGATCTTGCAAAACAAAGGCTGAGTCCGTTATCCTCAAATAATAAACCTTTTTTTCTCTTTCTTTCTACTACAGACACACATTTTCCAAATGGTATTTATGATAAGAGAATGGAACAGTTTATTGAGCCAAAAAGTTCTGAATTGGAATTCATGATTGCTGCAACGGATTACCTGATTGGTGATTTTCTATTATTCCTGAAAAAAAACAATTTTCTAGACAATACAATTGTATTCATAATGCCCGACCATTTAAAAATGGGAGACCCGTCTATATTTGAAGAAACTGAAGAACGCATGCTATATGTAATAACCAATGCAGCAACAAAAACAATTTCTTCATATTATGATAAAACTACTTATCAAATAGACCTACCCAAACTAATTCTTGATGGAGCCGAGGTTAAACACAATATGACTTTTTTTACTGATCTCATTTCTGGCAGCAAAAAAAAGTTCATTCAAGATAATATTTACGCGATTACTGAAATAAATCGGGCTGGTCTCTTAATGTTGAATTCAGATCCACTTCAGGTTAGTAAAAACCATCTGACATATAAAAATGATACCGCGCGATTCATCGCTCATGCAGGCGGGAAAATTGAAGATAAGACCTATACAAACTCCCTTGAAGCGCTAAACTATTCATATCACAAGGGCTTTCGTCTGTTTGAGCTAGATATTATATCTACCAGAGATGGGCACTTTGTAGGTGCACATGACTGGAATCATTGGAAAAAGATTTCTCAATATCAAGGCGTTCTCCCCCCAACTTTGGAAGAATTTTTGCAATATAAACTTCATAAAACATTTACACCATTAGATATGGATAGAATTAATAACTGGTTTCGTACTCACAAGGATGCCATTCTGGTTACTGATAAAATTAATGAACCGAAATTATTTTCAGATCAATTTATCGATTCCGACAGACTCATGATGGAATTATTCAGTTTGGATGCAATTAAAGAGGGTATTTCATGTGGTATTAAATCTTCAATGGCATCCCAAAATGTTGTAAGAGAAAATTCTGTGGAAACTTTAGCAAATCTGGGGGTAAAAGATATCGCTATTTCTTACAGAATAATTGAACAAGACAGAAACCTTTTTTCAAAAATAAAAGAATTGGGAATGAGAACGTTTGTATTTCATGTAAATTTGGGCTATGGTGATGCAGATGAAGAGTACATCGTTAAATGTGAAATGGATCATATCTATGGTCTTTATGCAGACAAATGGACTTTTGACAATCAATAGTGAGCACTCTATTAATCGTATATCCAAATAATACTACAAAGCTGGAACTTAAACCGCAGATGATGCCAATTGTCGGTGAGAATTTATGTTATGATATCAGGGGGCATACCTATATATCAAAAAAATAAATTTTCGGTTGAGACTCTAACAAAAGGGCTCATTTTCCTTCTCCAGTAGAACATTTAAAGGCCTATTATTATCACTCTAGCCTACTATATTTTTTTATCTTAAAACTTATATGGGTACAATTTCTACTCGCTGTGACCTGTCACATCTGTCCTCGTTAACAGAATAAGGATAAATATGGATACATCTGCCTTAACCCTTTCAAGAATCCAGTTTGCAATTACTATTTGTTTTCATTTTATTTTTCCAACTATTTCAATAGGGCTAGCCTGGATCCTGGTCATAATTGAAGGGATTGGCTGGAAAAAAAATGATCCCCATTATCAAAGCCTGGGTATTTTTTTGGGTAAAATACTTGGCCTTACCTTTGTTGTGGGAGTCGCTACCGGTATAGTAATGGAATTTCAATTCGGAACAAACTGGGCAAGTTATTCAAAATTCGTAGGTGATATATTTGGTGCGCCTTTGGCCGCAGAAGGCATTTTTGCTTTTTTCCTGGAATCGTCTTTCCTTGGAATCTATTTATTCGGCAGAAATAAAGTATCAAAAGGGGTACACTGGTTCTCCATTCTGATGGTGGGTACCGGTGCCTTGATTTCCGCTTTTTGGATAATCGTGGCAAATTCCTGGCAGCAAACCCCTGCTGGTTTTGTTATTCAAAATGGCCGTGCAGAATTAACCTCATTTTGGGAAGCGGTTTTTAATCCTTCAACTATCCCCCGGTTTTTACATACGGTTGACGCAACTTTTGTATCTGCGGCCTTTTTTGTTGCCGGCATTTCAGCATATTTATTGTTAAAAGGTAAGGCTATTGAGGAATCAAAAAAAGCACTTAAAGTTGCTATCATTTTTGGCCTTATAGCTTCTTTAACTGAACTGTTTCCTTTTGGTGATTTTCATGCAAAACAGGTAGCCCGTACTCAGCCGGTTAAATTCGCAGCCATGGAAGGTCATTTTGAGACAGAAAGCAATGCCTCCTTAGTGTTATTTGGGTTTGTTACTGATGGTGACCTGAAATATTCTGTAAAAATTCCTTCCTTACTCAATTTATTAGCCTTTGGAGACCTTACTACACCGGTTAAGGGTCTAAACGACTTCCCGGAAAGTGAAAAACCCCCTGTTTTCCCCACATTTATTTCTTTCCATACTATGGTCGGTCTTGGGATGTACTTTATTTTTCTAATGCTCCTTGCCGCTTTTTTACTCTGGAGAAATAAGTTATGGAACAATCAGATTTTTTTAAGCCTTTTGGTATTGTCTGCTCCTCTACCTATTCTGGCCACTGAACTTGGCTGGGTTGTTGCGGAAGTGGGCAGGCAGCCATGGATAGTTCAGGGCCTCTTGCGTACATCTCATGCTTATTCTTTTAATGTTTCAAGCGGTGAAATATTATTCTCCATCATTCTTTTCAGTGCCATTTATGCTCTCCTCGGATGCCTGTATGTGTTTCTTCTTTTTAAGGAAATCAAACATGGGCCACAATCAATCAACAGCGAAAAGGCGGTGTAACAATGGATTTAAATATTACCTGGTTCATACTTGTATGTACACTCCTCGTAATCTATGCCGTACTTGATGGTTTTGACCTGGGCGCTGGTATTCTCTCTCTTTTTGTAAAAAAAGACACCGATAAAAAATCAATTATGACAGCTATCGGACCGGTATGGGATGGAAATGAAGTCTGGCTTTTAACGGCCGGCGGCGCATTATTCGCGGCTTTTCCTAAGGTATACGCTACTGTTTTTAGTGGCTTTTATCTTGCAATGATGCTCCTTCTCGCAGCCCTTATATTTCGTGGAGTATCTCTTGAATTCAGAAATCAAGTTGACAGCCCAGGGTGGAAAGCACTTTGGGACAGGGCCTTTGGTTTTGGCAGCCTGGTTATCGCACTTCTCATCGGGACAGCATTCGGGAATTTAATAAGTGGCGTACCGATTAATGCCAATGGAGATTATACAGGCAGTTTTCTTGAGTTACTAGACCCCTATTCACTCCTGGTCGGGGTTATCGCAGTAGTTTTATTCAGTATGCATGGTTCAATATACATTGCACTGAAAACAAGTGGTGAACTTCATGAAAATATGAAAAGGAAAACATTAATACTCTGGTCGGTTCTTATTATCCTCTATGTAGTTTTTGTAATTGCTTCATCTTTCACAATTTCTTCACATTTTTCTAATGCCGGTTCTTATGTGTGTTTTTTCATCCTGGTAGCAACACTGATTTATATTCCCCTCACTCTGAAAAAAAACGGCCTCTTATTATCTTTTGCGGCTTCATCTTTAGTGATAGTCTGCATGATTGGTAAAGCTGCTATTGAAACATTTCCAGCTCTGGCTATTTCTAATACCAACATAAACTACAGCTTAACCATTTATAACTCCGCTTCCACACCCAAAACTCAAGGTGCTATGTTAATCATAGCGGGAATAGGACTCCCAATTGTTATTAGCTATACCATTTGGGTTTATCGGATTTTCAAAGGCAAAGTCGGCACCGACGGGGGTTATTAAAAAAAGCCATAATCCGTAGTTACAGATTATGGCTTTTGCTTCGATTCCCGAGTACGCGCGAATAATTACAAGTGCTTATCAATAACTTCCCGAAAATTTTCGATAGGCACAGCACCAATGATATTATCCACTTCCTTCCCTTTTACAAAAACTTTAATATTTGGAATGGAAGATATTCCAAACTTTCCTGCGGTTTCTCTATTATCATCCACATTTAATTTTGCTATGATAACTTTTCCAGAATATTCCTGAGCCAACTCTTCAAGTACTGGCCCTACCATACGACATGGTCCACACCATTCTGCCCAGAAATCAACCAAAACAGGAACATCTGAATTGATTACCTTATCGAAACTTCTGTCATTAAGGTGAATCACCCCTTTTAAAATTGTCTGTGTCATAATTTTGTCCTCCTGGGAAAGCTATTATACGCCTGTTAACATTGTTTCTTTAATTCCGCTATTTCTTCTTCCAACTCCTCTATCTGCATTTCACGCTGCATATCCGCCCCTGATGAATGGGAACTGGAACATTGTGCTTTACAGTGTAAATCTTTAATTTCGGCTAATTCTTTAAGTTTTGAGTCAAGTTTACCAGCGTTGTCAGACATGTATCCTCCTTAATTTGTAATTTATATATTTATAGTATAGGCAAAATAAGTGCATCTTTCCAATCGTTTATTTCAATGAAATTGATAGATAAAACCTATATGACTACCGAGTATTTCATGTGAGGATATTCTACAGAAAGGGCTTTTATACCTCTATTCTTGAACGGGATAAACTATATTTTTTAAATCAAAAAAACACAACTGACAACTTACATCATGTCACCTGTATGATTTAAAAAACAGATTAATGTTCTAAAACTTTAAAAAGCGATCTTTCTGCAAGAGCGGTGATAGTAATACGAAAGAGCTTGAAATTTTCATACAACATAATTTCATCCACATCATTTTGTAGTTCTCTAAGTTTCTCAATTGCTGGTTTATACTTTAAAAGTCCCATGGCCCAAACCGCATACGCTCTGTTTGTTGAAGATGCAGATGATAGATGCTGCATAAGATGGGGACCGGCTTCATGTGCAGTCATAATGTCTGGTTTCACTTCAGCTAAACGGCTAATCCCCCAAAGCGCACCTGCTTGTAAGGGTTCAAATTCAAGAAAATTTCCATCTTCATATATATAAGAAACAAGAATACTGGCAAAATCAGGTACAAGTTTATCGCTATAAACCATCATTTCAGCCATAGCCTCAGGAGCTCCCCAGGCAATATTTCCGGATTCTTCACTTAACATCCACACGAGTCTGCGTATTATTTCCCGGGCTTTAGCAGGATCTTCTTTTTCAAGCAATCTTGCAACCACTCCTGTTGCTGATATAGCCCGCCATTTGACCAGAGGCTCCATATCGCAATAGAAAGAAAAGAGGGCATTAATAATCTTTGTGGGAGAATAGTCTCCCACATGAGTAACTTCTTCAAGAAACTTTTCTGAGACCAGGATGTCTCTTAATTGTTTTTTAATTTTGCGCAGATTATTCCTCCGAAAAACCATCTTTACCTATGCCGCAATCAGGACAAACCCAATCTTCCGGCAAATCTTCAAAAGCGGTACCCGGGGCAATACCGTTTGCCGGGTCACCTGAAGCAGGATCATACACATACCCACAAGCGTCACATACATATTTTTTCATCGTAAACTCCTTTCTGTCTTTTATTTTACGAATTTATTTTAGATATATCCAATCGTTTTTAATTCATTATTTAATAGTATTCACCTATTACCCTTCACTGCACGAAACCCCCTGAGCAAAACACCCCATACAACGGTGATGCTGTAATAACACTTTTGCCCCCATACTTTCTTTTAAGTTACGGCCTAAATCATACGCTATATCATCATCAACCAGAGTGCAGGCATATACCTTCATTTCCCCATCCTGCTTGATAACCATCTTGCTAAAAGCGCACATAAACTCCTGGCGGGACTCTTCAGAGTGGTAGCGGGTCATACAGTCTTCAGAAATCATTGTTGATTCAGGTCTTGCACCAGGTTTTAATAAATCTGGAAAAGCAATTACCGGAGTATCAGAAGGGAGACCAATCGAATCAAAAAGCGTTTGGTATTGCTTATTCACGGATCCTGAAATTTCATCTTTATTATGATGGCGGGCAACTGAGACCTTAAACCCCATCTGATATAATTCTTTGAGCGAACAAACCGCCTTATTAAAATTACCTGGGCCACGGCCATTATCATGGGCAATCTCCTCCGGATAGTCGATACTTATCCTGAAAGAGAGTTTATGTGGTTTTACTAACATCTGTTTTAAGTAACTCAGATTCTTTAAGAGTGGATCGGTACCATTACTTAACACCAAACAAGGGCAGTATTCCAGAGCATACATTAGAATAGAAAACAAGTCTTTCGCTACAAAGGGCTCACCTCCGGTAAAAGAAATTCGTTCAACCCCAAGGGTTGTTCCTTCATCAATAAAGGGCTTCACATCATCAAAAGATATTTTTTCAAGACGGGTATCCCCTGGCCGGGAGTCCTCAAAACAAAAAGCACAATGTAAGTTACAAAGAGTACCCGTATGGAACCAAAGTTCTTTTAGCGAATGGGGTACGATATAGCCCGGTTTCTTTTTTTTATCACTGAGAGAAAACACTTTTTTTATCATTGTACAGAACCTGTTTAATCCGATAAGCTATTTGTTATAGTAGTATAATTTTCTACTCCCATATTACAATCAAAATACAAAGATAGTTTTTGCCTTTATTTATAGTACAATTTGTAAAGATCTCCAGCATTTTTTTTACCCGTAAACTTCCTAAAAAAATATACAACCATTAAATAAAGGACAATAGTAAACCTTTTGGAAGCTCCCCTTTTCCATTTGTAATTTGAGACTTCCGCCCCCCCCCATAGAAAGCTTCGCTTCCCATATTTTCCCATCCGCCATGACATTTCTACATCTTCCATTAACGGGATTTTTGGCATGAGCTTAAAATCTTTGGCCGCATCAGTACGTACAAATTGCACCTGATCTCCAAAAGAAATGCCGAATAAACCGGCCCGTAAATCATTTAAAAATTCAACTAAACTGAGTACCAGACCACTCTCCCAAAATCGTTGCCCGACAGCTCCACCAATGAGATGACGAGCTTCTTTAAAAGCATGTAAAATACGCTCAGGTACATCTACCCCTATCCTGGTGTCCGAATGCAATACCATCGTTATATCAGATTGCACAGATTCAATGCCTGCTGCAATCTGCTGCCCTCTGCCTTTAACGCTCTGGATAAGCCTAACTTTTGCTTCCTTTGAAATTTCCAGTGAGCCATCAGTAGAACCACCATCCACTACAATCACTTCAGAAGGTAAGGGGCTCAATGTTTTAAGATGCGCAAGGCAACTTTTAAGAAACGGTGCTGAATTAAACACCGGTATTACAATACTGTAACTACTCGGAACTTCTGCCGATTTCCAAAATTTGTGAGTAGTGAAACGGTAGCGGTTATGCCAGAGAAGAAGTGTATAGAACGGAATCCATTGGGCAAGGAGATAGGAAACAGGTTGATACCAGGTACCCGTAAGCATCATCATACAATCCGCAATAAAATAGAAACTAAGTGATAAAAATAAGATGCCTAAAGGCCAGCCCGGGTAAAAACAAATGAAGGGAATAATCCAGGATACATACCAGAAATGGATAGTAGGTGACAAAATAATAAAGGCTAAAAACACAAGGGCCATTGAAGCAATTGGACGTCTTTGACTTCGGCTTTTAAAAAGTCTAAAATATACAAGTAAAAACAGCAAAGCACAAACCCCCGTAGCAAGCTCAATGCTGCCAAACACCGAACGTATTAACCAATGGAGACTTCCGTTATGAGCCATACCTGTTCCAAATCTTACCAATGAGCGAAATGATTCCAGGGGATTATCAAGAAGAAAGGGCACATAAGGTAAAATAATGGTGACCGCAAGCCCCCAGGCATAGCGAATGTTTTCACGTTTCACCATAAAGGGCAATATGAGTAACGCGAAATATTTGGCCTGGAAAGCGAGGCCAAGTAAAAAAAACATCAACACCCAGCGCTTCTTAACATAACAGACTAACGATGTGCACATAAAAAACAGCATAACACTATCATAATGTGCCTGCCCCGAAAAACTAAAAAGGATAAGGGGGTTAAGACCATAAAATACCCCATAGCGCAATTTTCTTTTATGCTTCAGCAAGATGAACAAAAATAGTAAGGTACCAAGATCAAAAACGATAAACATCGCTTTAAAAAAACCAAACTGGTAATTGATATGGCTAGCCAGAAAAAAAAGATATAACACACCCGGAGGGTACGAGGCGCCCATATCTTTATGATTAATTCCTTCCCATACCTCATCCCGATACTGCGTCAATGATTCATCCTGGGGAACCATCGCATAGGGATTTACACCCACTTTAATCATTTTACCTTCCCACAAATACCTGTTAACATCGTCACTTACAGGGAAGGAGAAAAGAAACGCGCGACAAAGAACAGCGGCCATGAGTATCCAAAACACTGTTTCTTTTTTTGAAATACCCTTGGGTAAGGCAACAAAAAAAATCAGCCCAAAAGCCCAGGATAACAAGTAGAGAAATATAAACAATGGAAAATGATCATACACCGGACCCAAACGCCCAATGAAAAACCAGGTAACTAATAACAAAAATAAACTAAGACCAACAACCAGTCTCTTTTGAAAAAAAGCGGTATAAGTATTGATACTTTTAATCCCGGGCATTATTTCTTATTCAGGGACCAATTGTATTTTATATGCTTGATTTTTATTTTTTCAGCTTCTTCAATTTTCTTTTTATCAGCATCACCAGTATATTTCAAAACAAAAGCTATCCGTTCTTCCTGGTTTTTTCCAAAATCATCAGCAAACCATTTTAGAATGCTGCTTAAATGTATAGTCACAATATTATTCTTCTGCTCTAAATAGAAATTTTTTTTCTGAGTAAAAAAGAAGGCTGCTCGCTCTGTGAGCAAAGCCTCGACATTTCCAACCGTAAAAGCCTTTGAGGTAAGATCCGGGCAGCCTATGCTCGCGCACACAATGGCAAAATGGATCCGAGGCTCTTTCAGTTCTTCCCGTAGTTTTTTGTGCTCTATATCATCAAGACTCAACGTTTCACCCGCTACCTGCCAGATCTTTTGTTTCCAGGGTTTTTTGATATCTCGAATACTCTTAAGAGGGTAATTATTTAAAATGAGTTTAATGGTAAAAGCATTATAAGCATTGATCCAAAAGGCTAGTTTTTGGTCACGGGACCAGTTGGTTAAAGTTGACTTTTCCAATTGGCTGAGATAAGTTTCAAGTACTTGTAAATCATCTGCATTTGCCTTGAGACCCTCATAATCAACCAGGCCATTTGCTACATATTTTTGAAGCAACCCATCCCAGGAATCATGCATTGAACCATAATTGAGACTTGAAGCCAGAAATACCAGTAAACCACTTATGCATATTTGTTTTATCATACGAAACCTCTCTTTATATTCTTCCATAAGAGTTGTCGAAAAACTACCCGGAATGTTACAAAAGCTCCTATTTTTCCTTGATATAATTTTCTTCGTTTGGAAACTTTTTACCCATGGTAAGGTTATCCATAGGGCAAACAGAAACACAAACCCCACAACCAATACAGCTGGAATTTTTATTATTTACCGATTCACCTTTTAAAGCAAATTTCATTACTTCTATTCCCATCTGGCAATAGCGAGAACATTCTCCACAGCCAATACAACGTTCTGCCGGTTTGATACGGAATTTGCTATACCATGCCGAAAGCACTCTCATATAGTGCGCAAGGGGACAAAGATAGCGACACCAGATTCGGCCGCCAAAAAAGAAATACGTACCTACACCTATTACGGACGCCAGCCAAAAGTCTACCATGTATACATAGGTTTTCACATACCAGGGCCCAGGGCCCTTTCCTCCCTGCAACAGAAAATAAGCCAAAGCCGAAACCACTGCCAATACCAATATCACCCGCATCACAGGTTTTTCTATACGCCGGGAACCATTCCCTTTGGGAGCATAATGGCGAAAAGGGTCTCCCATAGTCTCTGCCAAACAACCGCAACCACAAACCCAGGAACAAAATCGTTTACCATGCCAATAAACAAATATAGGGATAACTACAAAAGCTGCCACTGCACATAAAATGAGCCATAATACGGGTGGACTATAAAAAAAGATTTCATATAAAAGAGGAAAGGGAAGAATAATGCCATAGAACCGCCAGTAATTACCAGGATCAATGATGCTGATAATAAATTCGGGAATAATAAAGAGAAGAAAGGCCTGGGAAAAGAAAATAACCAGGAAATGTGCTGTCTGATAATTTTTTATCCGAGGATAACGTCGCCATCGCTTTAGAGCAGGTATCCCGAATACTATCACCAACGCTGTATAAAGAGCCCCTTTGACAATACCAGGGACAAGCCATGATGGCAATACTTCCCAGGATTTCCCAAGCAGACTAAAAGGAAACTCATTTAGCGAATCTCCCCCGCCCCATTTAAAAAAGGCGTAAAACATCCAGACAAGAGCGGTAACAGATAAAAGCCCAAGTACCCGCCTCGCAGACCATTGATTTTCGAAACGAACCCCCACCCTATTTAAGAGAGCCTTTGGAGGCTCAGCTCCAACCAATACAAATACTTGTTTGGATGTTATCTGAAAGGAGTCTTTACCCGAATGGAGGGTTACATGAGTATCTGATATAAAGGTGGGACTGGTCTTATAATAAGCCTTAATACTCCCCTTTTGAATATTTGCTTCAATCTCTTTTTTATTTTCAGGTGTAACTCTGAAAAAAGAATCCTGTCGATAAGATATTGATACGCGGGCATTATTGGCTGCCAGTGTATTTGCCGCTTCAACCGCGCTATTCCCTCCGCCAACAACCATAACATCTTTCTCTTGATATCCATGGGGATCCAGCAACAGGTGTTTCACATGGTCTAAATCTTCGCCAGGAATATTCAGTTTACGTGGGTTCCCCCGTTTTCCCGTTGCTATGATAATAGCTCCACAAGAAAACTCTGTCCCGGAAGTAGTCTGTATTTTAAAACCAGTCTTTGTCTCAAGGACACCCTTGAGTTCCTGCCCATATTCTATCGTTAAATTTTCTTCCTTGGCCAGAATAGACCATTTTTCAAGCAGTTCTTCCCGGGTACAATTATCCAACCATAAAGCTGATTCAAGATTCACTTGTTCTGAGCGAGCCCATATTTTTTTACCCAGGGGAAAACTTTTAATTGTATTAGCAAAAGCGTTTTTTTCCAGGACCACATATTTCAGGCCTTTGATTTTAGCTTCAAGCGCAGCAGCCAGACCTGCAGGGCCGGATCCGCATATTACAACATCAATGTCTTCGCTACTCTGTGTTTTTGTTTTCAACCATTGTTCAGCCGACCGCAAAGCCTGATAACCATCTTTTATAGAGGTTTTAAGAGTAGGCGTCCCGGCAAGATCACCCGCGAGAAATATCCCGGAACGAGAACTTTCATGGTTCTTTTTAACCAGTGGCCTTTGACCATCTTCAGCAATAAGAAATCGGGTCACCGCGTTTAAAACACCCATAGTCCTATAAACTACAATTGTTATAGGTTTAACACTAACCAATTGCGTAAAGAAACGCGGGCCGGGCGCTTATCATCCACTAAATCTTCTTTCAATCGAACTAAATCTTCTTTTTTATCAATATCATAAGTTTGAGATAAAAAAGTAATGCTCATCTCAGCAACCCGACAGGCTTTTGCAAGACTTTCACCCAGTAAATCGCTGCTCCAGGGAAGTTTGCTAAGATCGGGCCAGGGCCGGGATGCACCCATCAAGGTAACGCCTCCGTCTCTGGCTGGCCCAAGTATAATATCATACTTAATTAATCCGATTTGTGCTTGAGTATAAAAATCTGCATTCAAAACAGGCGCATCGGTTCCAATAAAAATTATATCATGATGCCCCCGAGACCGCAATTCGCTGTCTACCGCCATAATGCGCTCTCCAAGATTCCCTTCTGGTTGAGGAACACAGAGGTGATCCTTATCAATTAATTCTGAACTCCAATCGTTGTCTCTTTCATGGGCTGGAGAAATTACCAGAGGACCTCGCCAGATGTAAGCATCTTCCAGTGCACAGGCAAGTAACTGTTTCGCTACCTCATACGCAAATTGCGCTCCAGTCTGTTTGGCAAGCCTCTGCTTCCCTTGATGCAAGGCAGGTTTTTTACAAAAGACTACTAATGTTGGTTCAGTTCGCATAATATGATAAGGTAAAATAGCCAATTTATCCATCAAAGTCATTCCATTTGAAAGTCCTGCCCCCTATTTTGGTATTTCTGTATCCGATTTTTATTTAGCATCCTTCGTAAAATCTATGGGTAATATTGGAGTATTGGAGAAATGGAGTCCTGAATATAAATGATAATAAATCACATGAAAAAGCTATTTTTGAAGAATCAAATACTTTCAAATAACACATAATACACTTTG
>JADFYW010000134.1 GCA_015232855.1 Fibrobacteria bacterium | reverse complement strand
AAAACCGTTAGCCGTATGAAATACCAGCTGTGGATTCGACCGTCCCGATACACCAGGCTTTCCCCAGTACATGGTAAAATACTGGCTGGCGTTACTTCCGTACACCGTATCAATCAACACCCAGATTTCCGCGAGCTTGTTTATATTGTCCCAGCGCTCTATTTCAAAGGGCAATACCGTGCCATCCGACTTATCAAAACGCACATCCTGGCCGCTGGGCTGGGCCTCGCTGAAGTCAAAATTATCAGCAGTAAGACGCACCAGCATGGGGAAATTGGCAACGTTCCCTGTTACATTTGCGCCTGAACTGGTGGTGTTAATGGTAATATCACGGTTATGCGCCCAGGAGCTGTAGTCCTCATCATTCCAGGTGACCATCTGCTGGTCCCATCGCTGGCTCTGATACTCCAGTTTGATCCAGTCGGCCGAACGAATAGCTTTAGATACCCCGATTTCATCAAGCTTGCCATCCCAATATTCAATAGGTGTCACACCCTGATGCCCAATTTTTATAGTGCCGGAAGTTACTACCGGCGCATCATTTCCTGCACCGACTGTCCAGGAACCTGGAGCTGATATTCCATTCACATACATAACAATGGACCCACCTGTACCATAGGTATAAGTAACGGAGACATGAAACCAGTTACCACTAGTCAAAACCGCAGATGTCGTTTTCCATACTTCCCATGCGCCCCCATCCCAATAGTAAAATTCTATTTGACCTGTTCCTGTTGCTTTACGTAAAGCATAGTTTCCA
Organism: Fibrobacteria bacterium; assembly: GCA_015232855.1. Lineage (GTDB taxonomy): Bacteria > Fibrobacterota > Fibrobacteria > UBA11236 > JADFYW01 > JADFYW01. Next base: position 11,779 of record JADFYW010000134.1, on the reverse strand, counting down.
TTAGAACCAACTCTATCAGTTATAATCGTACCACCCGTAGCAGAAACATTGTTATGTTTTACCCAAGCGTTAATGGTAATAGGTTCTGTGTTGGAAAAATCCAGAGCCGTATTATTTGGCGCTGTTATATAGTCAGTACTAAAATCCTGGCTCTTTCCAACTATACCATCAACCTCAGCTGGGTTGTCCACACTACCTTTTGTTCCTACATGTCCATAAACAGTACTTCCAGTAATTTGAGAAGTAGTGTTGTTATCCATATGCCAAACGCCCCTAAACCCGTTGGCTATGTGGAACACTTCTTCTGGATTAGACCTGTCTCCCATATCAGCGTTGTCCCACCACATCACAATGTACTGGCTGCTATTGTCCCCATACACCGTATCAATCCGTACCCAGATCTCCCCCATTTCTTCCGTATCATCCCAGCGTTCTATTTCATAAAACAACTTAAAACCGTCTGAGGTAGAGAAACGGATACTGGTGCCATTTGCGTAAATATCACCAAAATCAAAGTTACTCTTGTTAAGCCGGATAAGCAGAGGGAAATTCGCCACATCCCCCGATACATCCGCACCCGAATACATTGTATTCAAAAATACTTTACAACTGTCATCCCAGTTGGCCGCATAATCCTCATCGTTAAAACTCACCATCTGCTGGTCAAAGCGCTGATTTTGATATTCCAGTTTAATCCAATCGGCAGAATGGGTGACGGTTGAAACATGTACTTCATCGATAGTACCATCCAGATAACGAGCAGCACTGCTCCGACTTATTTCAAACCCTGCATTAGCGGTAAATGAACCTGCCTGGGCCTTATTTACATCCTCGCTGCCGTTTATATAAATTCTCATATTAATGCCATCATAGGTGGCAGTCACATAATACCAGGTATTTGCGCTAAGAGCTGTAGTACCATCCAGTTTTGTCTCGCCAGCGCCAATGTATAACACAAACTGCAGTTTATCTTTGTCTAATGCGGCGTCACCGAGACGGAAAAGGGCCAAATTGGTACCACTTTCCTCCCCCGCGATAGTGGATATATAAGGCGAAGCCGCCTGGAACACGTCGACATTTATCCATGCAGATATACTGAGAGAATCTCCGGAAAGGTTAATGGTGCCATTATTAATCCAACTGGTACTGCCGTCTAAATCCTGGGAACGACCAACCATTCCCTCCATATCCGAACTAGCATTCAGCCCTGTACCCTGCCCATCTTGCGAATTGTATGTAGCGTCAATATATCCTCCCGCCGAGGTATTACCATCCTCTTCCAGATGCCAGGCTCCATCAAACCCGTTATCAGAATGGAACACTTCTTCGGGGTTAGAAAAATCACCCTTGTCTGCGTTATCCCACCACATCACAATATACTGAGAACTGTTATCTCCATAAACCGTATCAACTCTCACCCAAACTTCCGCCAGTTCATTCGTATCGTCCCAGCGTGCTATCTCATAGTAGAGATGAGTGCCGTCTGACTTTGAAAAGCGGATACTTGTTCCCCCCGCATAAATTGTACCAAAATTAAAATTGAGCGAATCCAGGCGAATAAGCAAAGGAAAGTCCACCTGATTACTGGAAACATCAGCACCCGTGGAGGTGGTATTAATGTATACCCGGCAGCTGTCATCCCAATCAGTGGGATAATCCTCAGTCTCAAACGTAATCAAGGTCTGGCTTGATTGCTGGTTCTGGTAACAAAGCCTCATCCAGTCCGCACTTCGATTCACGTTTTCCACCCTGGCTTCATCGATATAGCCAGTCAAATATTCCATTGAGTTATTACGGTTTCCCAATGAAAATGTAGTTGCATTCAGAATGGACGCAGAAAGCGCATTAGTATTCGTAGTTGTCGCTACCGCCTCTCCATTCACATAGTAGGTGGTACCGGACACATTTGAATTTCCAGTATAGGTAATCGCATAGTGTTTCCATGACGCAGCAGCAACAACTGCAGTTGAATATTCATAAAGCCAGTTTCCAGTGCCATAGTTATTTATCATGGTTAGGGCTAATTTGCTGCTAGCTAAAAGCATATCATATCCCGGTGATCCGCCGCCCACAGCTTCTTTGGAAATAATAGCACCATCACTAGACACATTGGCCCAGGCGCTCAGCGTGAAGGAATTCGTCCGTTCAAAACCCAGAACATTTCCGCCTAAAAGACCATCATCACTGCCGTCAAACTGCTGGCCCTTTCCTATGGCCCCATTCTGGCCGGTACTACTCACTTCATCATCAAGATCATAACCGTTACTTGTCGCATCTTTATACGCATCTGCATTGGAAGTTCCCGCAACTTCCTCATCCAGATGCCAGACACCCTGAAAATTATTGGAAGTATGGAACACATTGGCGCTGCTTTCGGTTGTAGTCTGACTAACCTTACCCCAGTGCATTCTAAAATTCTGATTTTTATTGTTACCCCACACAACGGGGATAAGTACCCAGATTTCGGCAGAATCTACCCCATCATCCCAACGTTCAATCTCGTAGGCCAAATCTGTAGTACCATCTGACTTCGTAAAACGAATGTCAGCCCCTCCTACTGTAAGAGGCTCGCTAAAATCAAAATTGCCGGAATTTAGCCTCACCAGTACTGGAAAGTTTGACTCATCTCCCGAAACATTGGCGCCACTTGCAGTGGTGTTCATATAAATGTTGCGGTTATAAGACCAAGTACTGTAGTCGGTAGCATTAGGTAAAGAGACGAGAACCAACAGCCATAAAGCTGCATTAAGCAGAAAGCTTCCTGCAATATATTTAGTTTTAAGTCTATTCAACGCGCGCGTTTTCAGGTGATTTTGATATCCCATTATTTTATGAGGCCTGGGCATCAGTACTACCAGTAACTAATATTTTTTCATATCTCATTTATACACTTTTCAGGTAAAAACAGTTACCTGTTGTCAGCAGCCTGCTATCCGCATGAAGCGATCTACGGAAGGTGGGCGAGTAATCAATTAAAATAGCGTGCTTTGCATTTTTAATATTGGCAAAGCCATTTGTTAACTGAATACTGAAAACAGATAATTACATTTCGCGAACATCTATAAATGTATATGAACAGAGATTAAATTCAATATCCTTAACGTTAATTGTAATGGCTGTAAAGATAAAGTTATTAGCGTAAGCGATAATATGGCAGTAAAATGATGTTTTGAAGCAAAATAAACAGACTTAGCATAAATATTTTTTGCGCATATCAGGGTTTTAAATATTTTTTTACGTCAGTCCGAAAATGAACCGATGTAAGGTTGAAAAGTTATATTGTCTACACAAGAATCCTCTTGATTTCCAATCCCCGCAGAATGATGAACGAATACTCCCTTTTAAATATTCGGTATAAAAGAAAATACAGACATTATTCAGGATAAACAACAATCTGTTTTTGGGTATTAATTTTAAGTATTGTCCATTTTTTCTTTTTCATCTCCACTTCATAAACTTTCTCGCTGGATAATTGCTACCAGAAACATTCACTAGGTACGTTCCTTTAGATAATCTACTGATATTCAAAATTCTATCCGTTGAAGAGATAAGTTTCTCCCCCCGCATATTGTATATATCAATAACCCTGTAACCAGTTAACCCGTTAAATATTAACTTTTGTGCAGCCAGGTCCTGATACATGCTATACTGGTTACCAATACTCCTTTCCAATTTATTTTTTACCACAACCGGAATGTATTCTTCTCCAAATATCCGAAATTCTGCAAATGCTAACGTTCCGGGTACATTTATCCTTTGTACCCGTACATACCTGCTGACGTTCTTCACTAAAACAGGAGTTGACCATGTACCTGCATGGGGATAAGCGCTGTCATTTTTTGAGACAAGCACCGTATACTCACTAAAAGTTGAATCCTGTGAACCCCAAAATGCAAAATTTGTCCTGGTTGCAGGTTGATCAACATTTTGTCTGGCAACAAGTTCTAAACGTCCTATCACATAATCCTTACCTAAATCTACCTGAATATAGGGAATTGAATCACCTGACTTACCGGAGATCCATTCTGTTTCAATGTTATCATCATTAGCATTTTCTGAATTATACCAGGGAGTAGCCCAAACACCTGAAGCACTTACGGATTTGTGCAAGGCCAAATTACCAGGATATTTGAGTTTCCCGAATACTCGTATCTCGGCAAAAGAAAAATGCCCGGCATTATTTATTCGTTGAACCCTTATATACTTGCTAACCAGTTCTTCTTTGATGTTAGCTGACCAGGTCCCTTTATGAGCATAAGCGCTATCAGTCTTTGACCCAAGTAATGAATAAGCCACAAAAGCATCATCCCTTGATCCCCAAACCTCAAAATTTGTTCTGGTTGTGGGTTGATCCGCACTCTGCCTGGCTACCACTTCCACACGTTCTATGATATAATCACTGCCCAAATCTATCTGATACCAGGGATTGAGGTCCACACTGCCAGAAGGAGATGCCCATTCAGTTGTAATATTATCATCATTAGCTCTTTTACCTGCATAAGGAGTGGAGTGGACACTTGAATAAGTAACCGGTTTTAACACTGCAAGGTTTTTGCCAAATTTTTGACGTCCATATACCCGTAACTCACCAAACATAAACAACCCCGCGTCATTTATTCTTTGGACCCTGATATGTCGGCTCACCTTTTCTTCAGCAATATCTATCGACCAGGTTCCTTTATAGGCATAGGCTTCATCAGTTTTTGTTCCCAGAACTGAATACTGAGTAAAGTCTTCATCCTCGGAACCCCAAACCTGAAAATTAGTACGAGAAGCAGGTCGATCTGCGCTCTGTCTGTCGACAATTTCTATACGTTCTATGATGTAATCGCTTCCTAAATCTATCTGATAGTAGGGGTTCAAATCTACATCAGACTGAGCAGATACCCATTCTGTTTGTATATCACCATCATTACCTCTGGTTCCTCCATATAAAGTAGAAGAATGTTCGCTTGAAAAACTGGCTGGTCGTAGTAAGGCTAAATCCTCCCGCTTTTCTGTGGGTAATGTGTTAATTGCAGTTTCAACCAGAGTGTGTTCTCCATTATGGGACACTATCATTTTCAGGTTACTTCCGAGTTCTTTAACATCAACAACAGGAGCAGGCACAGAACCATGACCTGGTACCAGTAACCAGGCAAAGTGTGTACCCGGGTTTACCGTGCCGGAATAAATTGCAGTAAAGTTTTTTTCTGCCGTATTGTATGTAGGACTATACCATCCCTGAATACTCGGGGATTCCTGGCCTTTCACCATTTGAACAGTCCAATTTACATTACCGATAGGAACAATGCGTAAATTTCCTTTACCATCATCATTTGAGACCACCGATTTACCATCTACTATCACATTACAATCCGGATTAAAATGCCATAGAACCTGTATGGTACGGGCCCTGTCTGAATTAATTCTATCCATTACTATCCAATATTTGTCCCGCAAATACGTTACTGAGCGCCGGTGACTGGCTGTACCCGAAATGCCATCAAAACTGCCAATTTCTCCTGATGTATAATCAAAAACATCCCCGATCTTATAGTTTGTGTTAGCACTGGTAGCCTTTAAGGGGCCCGCAGCTTGGTTTTTTCCATCTATAAGTATCACATTATGACTCATAGAAGAACGTGCGTATGTTCCAAACTTCTCTCCCATATCTCCACCATATGCAAACCGCCCACCATCAACCAGTAAATCACGCCCATATGCAGCCACTGAGAGATGAAGGTGATCATTGTGTTGATGGGCTGTACCCCAGGGACCTTTGTCAAAAATACTCCAATGTGCATTTATATCCCAACCATTGCGCATAACAAAATGCCCGGCCCATTCAAAAAATGTAGAAGGCCCTACCGGTGGTATTTCGCCACTCAGGCCATTGTGAGCAATGTAAGCCCAATCAGAACGCTCATAGGTGTTTGCCAGAGTAGCTATTTTATTACGGTTATAATCCTTGTCTGCGTCATTATTCAATAGACCGTAACCATCAGGCCGCATGCTATAAGCAAGAAAATTCCACATGTGTTCCAACACAGTACTAAATTCCGGTGAAACATCTATATTTGCTTTACGGCAAATATCATACGTTGACTCAAACATGTCTGCTGCTACATTATGATACATAGATGTTAACTCTGTTTGTACACCATCAGGATAAACCTGCATTTTAAGTTCAGCCGTTAATGTAGTAAGGCTGTAATTTTGCCAGGCAGGGGCACTTTTAAATTCCGGCCAGACAGCCGTCAACAGTAAAAGTGCCCTAAGTTCCATGGTTACCCAATTACCATCTCCGTGAAAATTTCTCAAATAATGAGCATGTTCATAGAGGGTTACAAGCATAAGTAAACGGGTAGCTGGCGAAAGTCCTTCGTCATTTATCAGGCCGTAAAATATATTACTCCAGACGCTGACACGCGCTGCAATTTCAAGACCACGCCATATTGCGCCATTTCCAACTGCGCCCGGATAAGGAGGACAGTGAAGGAGAAAGTCCCGTAAACTTTCATCCAATTTACTTGCATAAGAGGGGTTTCCAGTACTGCGGTATGCATCATAGAGGTGACTTATTTGATAATGTCTGTTATATATCCATGCCCATTCCATACTATTATCGGGTCCTTTCCAGTTCCAGTCCAGTCCTCCATCCCCAAGCCGGGGTACTTTAGCCGTTAATCCCTGAATGGTAACAATATCATTCAAAATTTCGTCTGCGGTGGCATTTGTTTTAGTTCCGGGAGTAACAGAATCTTTCCGTAACCAACTTCCCGATGTTCCTGTTTTGTAATAATCCAATAACTGCTTTCCTGCAGCGTAAAGTTTTCCATCCTCATAGGTGGCTTTCACCGGCTCTAAACCTGGCTTTGTTAAATCCAGGTTATTTAACAAGGTTTCTATCCGGGAACCATAGTCCGGCCACAGGTCCTGAATCGTCTTGATGTCCTGCCAGGCTTTGGCAAAGCTTTGGGTCATTGTCAATAACAATAACAGAGTGGTTACTATTGAAAATCGTACTTTTTGATTAATTAACATATTTTTCCCTTAATGACATAAACTGAATACCGATTACGACCATTCATTCAAAAAAGTAACTAAAGTCAAAAAACTAAACATCATTACATTTTCACGCTAATCACACCTGTTTAGAATGCTTGATTATTTTATTGTATTAAGCGTTATCATCAAATCTATAAGTATCGCACCATTTAACAATACGTCAAACGCTAATACTGTTGGTTTTATCGATAATCTTAATAGTCCGAACGCTAATTAAAACTTATTCAACCAATTTCTTAAAAGAAATAATATGCAACCCTGTTTCAAAATCAACCATAGCATGTGTAAAAGTGCTGGCATTGATATTGCGGTATGAGGCAATAATTTTCCCATTTAAATCAGAAATTATTAAGTCAAAATTTCCTTTTTCAGGAAACCGAAAGGAAAGGCCTGTACCAGTTGCCAGCATACCAAGTTGTGAATAGCTTCCTGTATTTTGCTGAAAGAACACAGAATTATCAAGGTTTAAGGTACCCTCAGTCACCAATTCGCGAATGTAGAGATTATTTCCTGAACGAAAGCATATAATAACGCCAGGGCCAGGCATATCAGCAATAGAAGGACCCGTACGAAAGCAAGTTTGTTCTCCACTCTCATTGCTGATAGCTTTTCCTTTACTCCAGGAATCATTTTCGTACACAAAGAAATAACTTGTTTTATCTTCTCCATCTTGAGCAATAGCGACAACAGCACCAGTAGCTTTATCAATCATAACATCTGGATGCATGTCACCTTCGATTTTCCCAGAGTTTAGAAAATCGCCTAAATAGACAGGCGTTTCAAAAGTAGCCCCTGACTTGGTAGCAGCCCAAAGACCTGAGGGGCCTTCAAAACCAACCCGTGCGTTTCCAATTATTACTATTGTAGAGTCTGATGCAATGGTAAAATCATTTCCTTCATTTACCGATCCAACCTGATTAGTTCCCTCAGTACATACATCATCGGAAAAGGTCCCCCCGGCTTCTACAGGTCCGGCTATACAGGTTTCCTCAGACACACTCATATACAAAATGTAAAAGCCTCCGTTTAATTCCTTCACTTTAGGGCTTGATTTCCATGAAGACCTCGGAATAGACTTATCACTCCCCCATGAACCACTCGGGCTGCGCCAGCGGTAATGCGGTACATTATTTGAAGATTTATCAGAGTCACCCGTCCAAAATGCTACCAGCACATTTCCTGCTGAGTCAACGGCAATTGAGGGATAATAAGCCCTGGTTTTACCCAGTTCATCAGCATCAGCAAATTTTTCTGGCGTTATCCATTTCCCATCTTTTTTTGTTGTGTAAAAGCAAGTTTTTGCCCCACTGGCAATACTTTTTTGATAAACGATATGCGGGACCCCCTGATAATCAAGCTTCATCCTCGCATTCCAAACTTCAGAATCTGAAGTAAACGTTTCTGTATTTCCCAGTTTATCTGGTGCAGAACCCGTACGGTATTTAGTGCCGGCAAAAATCACATGAATAGTACCATCGGCCGCTACGTCAACCCAACCTTGTGCCTGGGTCAGTCCGCTCGTATTAGCAGGCCCCACTAAATGAGCGTCTTGCAGAGTAGCAGCCATACAAGGTAAAATAGCAATCAGCAAAAACAGTGATAAGTATTTCAAATACTGAGCTATAAGTTGTTCATGCTTAAACCGGTAGTCTATATTACCCCAATGGAGGTGATTTGTGTTTTTTGAATTCATAATTTATTCCTTTGAATACTGTTTGTATGTTAGTATAACTATGTTATTGTATATGTATAATCTTACCTAAGAAACTGCTGTTTTCGGTTTTTACCTGCACAAAAAATACGCCGGTTTTGTTTTCCGGGACAATCCATTCCCATTGAGTCTTACCGGAAGATACCATTCCGTTAAACAGGTTTACTATGAGATGGCCCCGGGACGAATATATCCTGACCTCAACCCGTTGATGTACCGGTGAATAAAAGCTGATTTTTTTTACCGGATTAAAACTGCTCTGCGAAATATTGAACTGTGGTTTTGGAATTTGGTCTTTTGAGAGAGACGTTGTTGTTGCGGATGCTTTAACAGTATTACTGTAATTTGAACTGGGAAGATTAACACCATTCAAAGCTTTTACCCGATAACCATACTCGATGTTTGCCTTTACAGATAAGTCTTGAAATGTCATTGTGTTTTTAACGGTTACCAAATGAACAGTAGGTGGTGGCGATGATGGGTTGGGGGATGCTTCTCGATAGATGGCATATCCGCTAATTCCGCTTTCCGCATCTGTGGCCTGGTCCCAAATAAGTGTAATACCAGCGTCTGAATTTGCTACTTTAAGATTAGTTACATCTGAGGGTGGAGTCTTATCATTAGAACCGATAACAGTCAAAAATAAGCCATCTGTAGTTTGATGAATTCCATCACTGATAGTGCAGGTCACACGATAAGTGCCAACCCCGGTAAAGGCATGGCGGGGGCGTTGCCCGCTACCACGAAGACCATCACCAAAATCCCATACATAAGTTAGTTTACTTTGATCACCACTGTAGATGCTCTGTTCTGCAGTAAACTGAAATGGTGTATTAAGTTGGGCTGTATCTTTCCTTTGTTTTATGACTGCCACCGGAATTCCCCCTTCAGGAACACCCCGCAGGTCTTCCACCAGAATATCATTGTACATATAGTTTCCGTATACTACACCAATCCCCACTTTCCCTGACTGGTAACTGTTATCATTAGCAGAAATAGTTACAACTCCACCGTCAGTATCGTCATAGGTAGAAGTTATTTTATCCCCTTTGACTTCTAATGTAACGTTTAGTTTATTCCAGAAAGGATTTACAATACTGTTATCATTTTTTGCTAATTGTTTAAACACACCTGGAGAATCTCCTCCACCATGTAAATCAACATTTTCATGCATGTTAACGGTACCCAGATCTACACCCTTGCCCAAACCGTTTTTAATTGATATGCTGGTCCCGCCCAGTAAAAAGAACTGGTAGCCCTCTATTCGTGTAGTATCATCTTTTAAGCGGGTTAAAAAACTACTCACCTGGTGCCTATCGTGATCTCCCGTTGTTTGCTTTACCGTAAAGGTCATACGATAGTCTGTCCAACTTGCGTCACCAAACACCGCAAAACCCGAATTCTGATTGCAGACGTTGGCTGATGAAGGAGATATCCATAATCCTCGTTCTCCGAATTCATTACGAATGGAAAAAGTACCCGTTATTTTAGCGTAAGCCTTATATTCATTGTTAATCACCTTGCTCACCATTTCATGATAATAGAAGTCTCGGGGATAATCTCCCTGGAGCTGATAATCAAAAGAGGCAGCGAACAAAATAGGTCTGGTATCGGTGAGGGGAAGAGCGGGAAGGCTGTTATTTTCCAGGGGACCAGGAGCGGCCTCCGGCATAGGCAAAATTTCTTCGGTACTGTTGGGTTGACCGGGAGTGGCAGGAGTAAAGTGCCAATCTTTTGGGCTATCGGTATTGGTACCGTTATGTGATAATGACGCCCTTTTGGGCAAGCCTTTGGTATCAATGTAGCGGTGTCTATCCGGCCACTGGTTGTATTTTACATAGGCATCCAGAATAATACCATCCGCATGTTTCACCCACCAACTATAAGAACTCACATTACGGCTATCCCAGTCCCAGATGATTTCTCGGGGAGGCTCTCTGCCAGGCCCAAACCGCATAAAATCTGTAAGCGCAGATCCCGGCCAAACACCTCCATTGGTTGTATATTTGGGATTCACAGGTGGTTTGGAGTAAAGACTAACATTGGCAAAAGGAGTGATGGGGTCCCTTTCAGGCACATAATATTCGTTAGCGGAGTTTGCTCCCTCACAGCCGAAATAAAAAACAACTATTTCTCCGCTTTCCAAAGTAATATCAGGTAAATGATGAAACCCGGTAACCCCTTGATTCATCAGAGCATCACCACCCCATTTTACACCACCAAAATCCTGATTTCCGGTAGAGGGAGAAGGTTTGATGACCCATCCCTTTAAATTCTGGCTGCCAGAACCCGCATTTCTCAACTCAACAAAAGAGCAATAATCACAAGTTTCATCTGCAGAGCGAACTTCATTTATCAGAATTTCTCCCTGGACAGTCGTGATAATGTATGACAGATAAATAAGTGGATATATGATGCTTTTTTTTATTCGTATTTTCATTCAGGCTCCCGTGATATTTAAACTTTTAAACATCTCTTATAAAGGTACGGGGATTCCCCTATTAAACAATTCGTTAAGCGCTAATCATGATAGCGTCACAGTTAAATCAAATAGTCTGAGCGGTAATTTGTTCAAAATTGAGGCTTATAAGTGGCTTTTCCAGAATTCCACAGTAATTTTGTTACAAACTAAATTTTACACTATCGTTTCAAATAACATACAGGGTTGGCAGTGATTACATCAAAGATTTTACCCATATCGGTAAAGGTGAGGCCGCTGTCTATCGTCTTATATATGTGTGGTACCAAATAGTTGAAGCTGACTTTTGCATGTTCCATTATTTACTTTACTCTAACTTAGCGGATATCCTTGTTTTAGCAATCTTTCGTACGCTAATTATATTGGCACCAAGGATAATGCAGTTAGTCTTAACGGTAATTTGGGGGGGGGTTGAGGATTATTGTAAAAGTATGTCCTGTTCCACCAAGATAATCCCATGAAATGGTATGTTTCCCGGCCTAGAAAAAACCATGCCTGATATCGTGCTGCATTAAAAAGATCTTTTTAACCTGCTGTTT
>JADFYW010000133.1 GCA_015232855.1 Fibrobacteria bacterium | reverse complement strand
TCTACTGGATAACAAAATATCATCAAAAAGTAATAATCCGGTCATGCCGGAATGACTTTTTGAAAGAATTTGAAGAATTTATGACTCTCGAGTTTATTAAAACTGGCTTAAATAAATTTATATCTGCAATCTCCATTCAATTTCAAAAGTAAATTTAACATTTGTTAGGCTGGTTGCAAAACTACAGAGATGCGTCTTTTCTAAATGAACACCTACTTACATTAATCTTTTTTGGGGAAACTCTTTTTTAAAAGTTGAGAAGCCTTTTCTGCGGAAAGCAGTATCATTTCAGCTATTTCTCCTTTTGAGTCTACTTGTTCAAGCAAACTGGCAAAACTGACTACTCCTCCCAGGTGATTATTCATTTTATGTACAAAATCCCGATTTTTTAAATCATCAACAGCATTGCCACCCAACACATCAACTTCAGAAATAACAGTTATTCGATATATTTTCTTTAATGGGTCGGTACCATCCGCTGATACAAGAGTAACATTCTGCATACCATAAACAGACAATAACATAGCATTAAAACTGAGCCACAATTCTTCCTGAAGTAGCCACTCTGTTTGTTCCTCATGCTTTTGAAGGATAAAACTTACTTTATCGGTAAGAGGCAGTTTTAAGGACCCTTTTATTTCAAGATGTAACCCAAATACAGCGGTAGTAACTTTGAGAATTTCTTCCACTTCAGAGCTTATAAGCCCCCAGCCTTTTAAACGCCTACCTTCAAAAGTACCGGCTGAACGAGCCAACTGCAATAAGTCTTCTTTTACCTGTTCAGGATTAGCATCAAATCGGTCAGGTTCTTTATACACTTTATGTACATAGTCAAGCAAACAGCCAAGAAAGGTATTGGTATGGGTAAATATTTCGGAATTCATGTCATACTGTAAAAAAGAACTATCATAATTACGGTCAATAATTTAACTTTTATTCCGTTTCTGAGGTCGATAATCCGTTTTTTTTTATCAGGGCAAAGTGAAGAGCATTAAACTAAATGAAATTTTTTTTTCCATCCAGGGAGAAGGCTATCATAGTGGTACTGCCGCGGTCTTTATCAGGACAGCAAACTGCAACTTCTCTTGTTCATTCTGCGACACCGACTTTTCTGAAAATATGACACTGACTGGGGCGGGAATTCTTAAACATATCAAAAGTTTTCCTGTTAAATTTGTGGTAATAACGGGTGGGGAACCTACCCTCCAGACTGAGGCTATCTCTGATTTAATTAGCCTGCTTCACACTGATGGCTATTATGTTTCATTGGAAACAAATGGTTCCTCACTTAATAGGATGGGAGCAGACTGGATAACCGTCAGCCCAAAAGACTGGGTGGATCCTGGACTCTGTACATGGCTTTGTAAACAAGGAGACGAGCTTAAACTACTCTATAATAAACAAGACTTAAGTTTTTATGAAAACTCTGATTTCAGCCACTATTTTCTGCAGCCAATCAGTAATAGCAATTTTGACCTCAACATTCAGCAGCCATCATTGCAGCAAATTGTAGAGATAATCAAAAAACATCCAAAATGGCGACTTTCTTTACAATTACATAAAATTTTGCACATTCAATAAATTCCATGCAACCAAAAACCCAAAAAATATTTTCCCGAAATGCTCTGCTTGTCTTCTCAGGGGGACAGGATTCCACCACTTGCCTACACTGGGCCCTTCATAATTTCAAGAATGTCCAGGCCATATTTTTTAACTACGGACAGCGCCATGCAATAGAGCAGACATCTGCAGTTAAAATCGCTGAACTCAATAATATCCCTCTTAAAATAATCGCTTTAGATTTTTTTTCTCAAATTGGCAGCAATGCCCTCACTGACAGTACTCTAGAAATAGAATCAAAAGCAGGAGAGCTACCCAACACTTTTGTCCCGGGCCGAAATCTTATTTTTATCAGCTGCGCGGCAAGCTACGCCTATTCACTGGGGATTACCGATATTATTACGGGGGTGTGCCAGACTGATTACAGCGGCTACCCTGATTGCCGGCAAGACACCATCTCAGCTTTAGCAAAAGTCATTTCACTAGGACTGGACAAAGAAGTCACGATTCATACCCCATTGATGCAGATGACTAAAGCGGAAACGGTGGACCTTGCTATCAAACTGAATGCACTGAAATCTTTGGCTTACAGCCACAGCTGTTATGAGGGAAATTACCCTCCATGCGGACAATGCCCAGCCTGTATCCTGCGAGCAAAAGGCTTCAAGGAAGCTGGAATTCCCGACCCTCTTCTCACTCGTACTACTGAGGTATAAGAGATCCTCTCTGCGGGGACAGTTTCTGTCTGGTATTCCTTTATATATTTAATCCCAAAAATTAATTAAACACCATGTTGTCCTTTCCCAAACTTTCCGGGTCTCACCGCCGATTTGCTATTTCCACTATCTTTATTTTTTTTGGTATTTCTTCCATCCAGTTTCATTCTGTGCTTTTTGAAGATCGGGGGTTCACCGGCTCCCATTTCACCCTGCTCATTGTCACTGGTGCTGTTTCTGCATTGGTTTCGCCACTAACAATGTCTTTACTAACCCGTTTTTTTAGGCAACCATTCACTCCCCTGCAACTTTTACTTTTTACTTCCGGGATTACCTTACCGCTTCTTCCAGTAATTCCCGATTTAAGACTTTTACTACTCATGTATTTTATCCATACTTTTTCGATGTGGGGGCTTTTCCCCCTCTACCTTGCCTGTGGAATGGAGGTATACCGTGAAAAAGGGTATGACATTTATTTTTTTGTCCGAAGCCTGGGAACTTTTGGATTTGCCGTAGGCTGTGCCATTGCCGCAATAAGTGCTCGTGGATTTAGTTTCCCGGTTTTATATTTTGGATTTGGCATTTCATTCCTACTGGCTTTTTTCATTATCCGCCCCTTCCGGAATTTTTCCCATCTCCCATCAAAAAGAGATGCAGACTCTCATGTAAACAAGTTCGTTCTGACTGATTTTTTTAAACTCACAAAATGGAAAGCCATGTTTCCCTTTCTTAAGGATAAGCAGTTCTTGTTTCTACTCGTTCCTATTACCATTATTTGTTGCGCCAATAGCATGGCGGTTAATATACAAGGGAACTACATCATTAATCACTTCCGTGGCACTCGCACAACAGTAAGCATTGCCTGGTTATTGTGTTCCGGTCTGGAAATACCAATCATGTTTTTTTGCATCTATCTTCTCAGAAAATGGAGCCTTACTGCTGTCTTGTTTTTTGGAGTGCTAGGCACCTGTATCCGCCTTACCGGAATGTCGTATTCCCCCACTATTGGTTTTTTCTTTCTTTCCATCGCTCTGCATGGATTTTATTATGCTGGTGTTGCTACCGGCATGGGAGTATGTATAGATCGTACTAATTGGAAACACCGGGCGGCTTTGCAACCACTTCTAACGGTTATCTACAGTGGTATACCAAATGTAACCGGGGCATTTTTATCCGGATATATATGGGAGCATTACTCTTTGTCAGCAGTATACCAGGTCTCCCTGGTACTTTCATGGATAGGCCTTATTCTCATCATTTTTCTGTTTCCCGGACTTATAAGACGTTTTAGATAACAGTAATGAGCTCCCCATAATTAAACAGATGAAGAGCCTTTTCCATAAAAAAAGCCGTTCCCAACAAAGGAACGGCTTGTATACATTCTATCGTAAAGACTTAGCTTAATGCTTCAATAAAGCCTTCGAACTTTTCACGCAGGATGTCTTTGAATTTACTCTTTTTCAACCGGCGTAGAGCCTGGTCTCTAAGCTGCCGTACTCTTTCATGGGAGATATTCAGGCTTTCACCCACTTCTCTCAGTGTTTGTGGCGCTTCAAAACCGATACCATAGAGTCCTTTCAACACTTTGGCTTCTCTTTCGGGAAGTTCAGCAAGAAGTTCTCTGGTGAATTGTTCAACCGTACTAATTTCAGTATTCATATCCGGACGGCCAGCACCACCATCAGCAAGAACTTCTGAAAAAGTAGTTTTGGAACCTTCTTTTAACGGAGCATCAAAAGAGCCGCCGCGTTCGCCCAGTTTGATAAGTTCTCTGATTTCATCATTAAGTACGTCACCATTAGCGCTTTCTTTAAGAGCCTTGCGCACTCTGAGATGCTGATTTGCAGGAAGACGAATAAGGGAGCCCTGTTCATTGATTGCTCTGGTGATATAAGCTTTAATCCACCAAACTGCATAAGAGATGAATTTGAGTCCACGTGTGTGGTCAAAACTTTCAATTGCCCGGACAAGACCCATCGCACCTTCGCTTACAAGGTCAGGTAATGGAATGGGGCATCCTCTGTACTGAAGAGCCACTTTAAGTACAAACCGCATATTCGCGCTTAACAATTTGGCGCGTGCTTTAGCGTTACCTTCTCTGCAGAGCCTGAAAAGCTCTTGCTCATCCCTTTTATTAATGGGATTGGTTTTTCTGATATCTTCGAGATATCTTTTGACTGTCGCGTCTGATGATTCATAAATCATTTATTTTTTTCCTGTTTGTTAATGCTTTACTTCAAATAAAAGCAAGTACTATGCCAATACAAAAGCGCCATTATTTCAATTTAAACGTAAATTGCCAATTTGACTAGTCACAAATCGTGACGTTATTTTGGCTCAATGTCAGATACCATGACACATTTCCCCTCTTTTAGGATAAAAACGCAGAAATAATAAACTGCAAATCCGGCAAAAAATACTAGATCTACATTTCAGGCAATGAACGGGACGTTCGGTTGTCATAATTATTGACATTATTTTTTTTCATTTTTTTTCAAAAGTCTTGTTTTTAGCTCAAAATGAACGGTTTATATATCCACATCCCATTCTGTGAATCAAAATGCCCTTATTGCGATTTCACGTCCTGGAAGGGGAAAAAAACTCAATTTCGGATCTTGGTCGATACACTCTTCAAAGAACTAAAACTACGTACTCCGTCAGGAACCTGTTTTGACTCTATTTATATAGGAGGTGGTACTCCCAGCATATTGCCCACCACCCTTTTTAATGAACTGGTAAACAATTTGCACAAACATTTAGATTTTTCAAAAACCAGAGAAATAAGCATTGAAGCCAATCCTTCTTCCATAACCCCTGAAAAACTTACCCAGTATAAAAATTGCAATATTAATCGTCTCAGTATTGGCGTTCAATCTTTTAACAATAGCCTTCTTAACACTTTAGAAAGGGCCCACGATTCTAAAAAAGCCAAAGAAAGTATACAGCTTGCTTTGGATTTCAATTTTCAACTAGGGATAGACCTTATGTTCGGCTTACCGGGACAATCCCTAACAGCATTCATCAAAGATCTGGAAACAGCTCTCCATTTTCCTCTCGCCCACTTGTCACTTTATGGGCTAACCATTGAGCCTGATACCATTTTCTATCTACGCAAAAAAGAGAAACGACTTCCCCCAATTGACACAGAAAACTACGACCACATGTATCTTTCTGCTGTTGAACTATTGGAGAAAAACGGATTACTCCGTTATGAAGTATCAAACTTTGCCAGAAAAGGCAAAGAGTCATTACATAACTTAAACTATTGGAACCATTCGTCCTACCTTGGCCTGGGCCCGGGAGCCCATTCTTTTTCTGGTACAATACGATACGCCAATAGCCGGGATTTTAGCATCTACCTAACTACCGTCAAAAATGGGTGTCCTGAAAAAGAACTACAACCAGAACTACTGAGTCATGAAACCCGGTACCAGGAAGCCATCTGGCTCGGATTAAGAACAACGGCAGGGATAAATATTGAGAAACTGGATAATCTTTATGGCAAGCATCCTCTGACAAAAAAACTAAACAACTGGCACAAACTGGGGTTTTTAGTTCCCAGAGGCCCTTCAGGCTATACCCTTCACCATAAAGGCTGGTTATACCTTGATACTATCGTTACGGATTTACTTATCTAAGCCAATCAAACCCTCCCGGATTTGAATATTTCCCCGTCCCAAGCTATAATAGCTGCCTATATATTAAATGGATGGACCTGATTTTGGATATTACTGTTAAAACCATAGATGACACTTTTCTATTCTCCTACGATGATGAAACAGAACTTTTGCAAAATGCATTGGAAGAGGCTATTAGCCACGGTATAAATACAAGTGGCATTACTCTCAAAAATGCAAGTCTGTACGATGTAAATCTTTCCAGCGGTATGTTTCTTGATGCAGACTTTTCCCGTTCTCATTTCAATCAGGCCCAGCTCGATACGACTGATCTCCAATCAGCCAGATTGCAGTGCTGCAACTTCACCAAATCACAAATCCACAACAGTTTATTCAATAATGCTTATATGGAAAACTGTTGCCTGGAAGAAGCAGATATAAATTTATGTGACTTTGAAAATGCCTATTTTAATTTTTCAAGTTTCAGCAGAGGAACCTTTAGCGGTTCAAGTTTTATTAACGCTCATCTTAAACATCTTGAAGCAACATCCTCCAGTTTTATTGGATGTGATTTTTCTATGGCAGAACTCGTGAGCGCAGCCTTTCAGGAAACCGAATTTAAAGGGGTTAATATTAATAGTGCTTCTCTTGATAAAGCAGGATTCCTGTTTTGTCAATTATTTGAAACTGACTTCAGCCGGTCTCGATTACCTAAGACATCTTTTATTGAATGTATGTTATTCAATAGTTCATTTAAAAAAACAATATTGGAAAGAAGCTCCTTAACAAAATCAAACATTAAACAATCTGATTTTTCAAAAGCTGTCTTAACGAACACAGAGTTCACCGAAAACATTTGTAGTGATTGCACTTTTATCAAAGCAAAATTAAAACATTTTAAGGGCCACCAAAGTCATTTTGTTGACTGTGATTTCAGTAATGCCCAATTTCAGGATGCTGACTTGTCAGGTTCCCTCATACAGGAATGTAATTTTATGGGAGCCCATCTGGATAGCGTGAATATGCGTGATACCGATTTACGAGGAACAAACTTTAACGACACATCCCTTGAATTGACCGATTTAACCGGGGCAAAAAGAAGTCTTAACGACGCTCCCATAGCGGGATGGAAATTCAAATCAGACGAACTGGTGCTTATTGCAGATAAATAATACCGGTTTCAGATTAATTCAACATTTTCTAAACATTACAAACCCCTGATAACACGGTTAAATAAGCTTTTAGAGGATAATGTTAATTGTGTTGAAATAATGTTGATAGATTTCGGGCGACAATATTAATAACACTTTTTTTTCCTGGCTAGGAAAAAAAATTGACTAGTAAAATTCGCTCGAAAAACGGAAAAATAAAAAAAATATTTTTATCCCTTTACATCCTGATATTATGTTTCTTTCTTTTTTTACATCAAAGAAAAACGGCTAAAACTAATTAAGGAATGTTGATAATATGTTAACAAACCCCCGGCGAGACTTTTTCTGGACCAAGTGTTTAGAAGTCTTGATGTCTAAAATCCCCGAAACAGCTTTTTTCACATGGTTTACGAATCTTGAACTTATCGAATCAGAACATAATGCGGTAACTATTGGTACTCCCAACAACTTTGTACTGGATTATGTTTCCCACCACTACAAAGATACCATAAGACAAGCCATAGAAGAAATTATGGAATCTTCAGTAGATGTGTCATTTGTTAATCTTGATAAATCATGCAACAGCCAGTATACGGGTACCCCCCTTTTTGAAGAAAATGATCACGGAGTTTTACAAGACTCCTTCACTTCACCTGCTCTCATAGATAAAACGGTCCTTGACTCTACCCTGGCCCTGAACCCCACATACTCTTTTGATAATTTTGTGGTGGGTGATTGCAACCAGTTGGCCCATGCAGCTTGTACCGCTGTAGCAGAGGCTCCCCAAAACAATAATTTTAATCCGTTGGTAATTTATGGTGGCACCGGTCTTGGAAAAACACATTTACTCCAGGCCGTAGCCCATTTTGTTAAAGACGCTGAAACCGCACGTAAAGTTGTTTATCGTACTTCAGAAGAGTTTACCCGTGAATACATCGATTTTGTTGCCAAGAAAAAAGACTCAGCATCTTTTTACCGTGTATACCAGGATACCGATGTATTGCTTATTGACGACATACAATTCCTTGCTGGTAAAAAAAGTACTCAGGAGCAGTTTTACTCTATCTTCAATAATCTCCAGCAACTAAACAAACAAGTTATTATCACGTCTGATCGCTTACCATCAGAAATAAAGGGACTTCATACCCGTTTGCTGTCCCGTTTTGATACCGGTCTGTTAGCCAACTTACAGCCTCCCAAACTTGAAATGCGCCTGGCCATTCTCCGCAAAAAACAGGAGAGCGACAACAAAGGTTTCATCTCCGACGAAGTACTCTCCTACGTCGCCAATTCCGTTGCTTCAAATGTACGAGAACTTGAAGGTACTCTTATAAAACTCTCTGCCTACGCATGTTTCACTCAAATACCCGTTACAGTAGAAATAGCCAAGCGAATCCTGGGAGACACTATCCGCAACGAAAACAAGCCCATCACTATCAAAAAAATCATTCGCGATGTCTCTTTGGAATTTAATGTTCCGGTGTCACATCTCACTTCTCAGTCCCGCAAAAGAAACGTTGCTGAACCCCGTCAGATAGCAATGTACCTGGCACGTAAACTCACTGACAATTCTCTGCCAACCATAGGGCTTGCCTTTGGGCGAGACTACTCAACGGTCATCCATTCCTTGAAAAAAATGGAAACCGTAATGAAGACCAACATCGAAATCAGAGATCGCACAGACTCTCTTAAAGAGAAAATTCTGGGCGGCTTTCAGGAGTAGTTTTTCAAAGTACTTAGTTCCTGTTTAAAAGACATCCTTTTCAACGCAAAGGCGCAAAGGACGCAGAGTTCTCGCAAAGGGGAGTTGAAAACAAACTCAACCTTAAGGTATTTTAAAATAATATGTTATAATAAAAAATCATTTCCTTTCTTCTTTGCGTCAACTTTGTGCCTCTGCGCCTTTGCGTCAAAGCGGTGTGTTTTGAACACGAACTAATTAGAAAGAATAAAAAATTTCCACCTTGCCAAAATGGTCTCCATATTGCTGCTCCAGTTCTTCTGGTCTCAGGTAGAATTCCTGGCTAAACAACACTTCGGTATACAACTTGGTGCTGAAGTTATATCGCATCTTCGCTTCCCATTCATACTCATTTTCATGACGTTCTCCCCGATATACTTCAAGATACGTGGAGTCAGACACATTGAATAACTGGGTATATTTTTCATCACCGGCAGGAGAGCCATCATCACGGAAGTAATACCATTTCTTATCATTATTATCCAAAAAGTAATACCGTTCCATTTCTTCGGTGGTGGTTTTTCTTTTCATCGCTCCGGAGATCTCCAAAGTCAGCTTCCGGGGTATAGCTTTCCATTTGATTTTATCTTTAAGAGTCCATGTATAGAGGTCTTCGTTACGCTTGATTTTCCCTTTCAGTCCTATTTTGTATTCAATCTTATTTGACAGTTGTTTGTTTTTTAAGGTAAGAGCCATGTTATAGTCTTGCCAGAATTCGTCTTCACCCCGACTATAATAGCTAAGATGAATGAGTGTACTATCATGTAATGTATAACGGTCCAAAACACGGGTGTATTTATAAGAAGAAATATCATTTTCCCATTTCCACTTTCCACCAATACTAAAGTTACCATATTTTGAAAAACGGATTTTTGATTTCAGGCCAAGGGTATTATACAATTCCCGATCATTCAGTATGTTCGCAAGAGGAGTATCATCCTGAGTATCTTCATTATACTGATCAACCAGAGACTTATCCAATAAATATTCATAATTGTTATTGTACAAATATACGGTATCACTCCCCTCTTTAGCCCTAAAATAAGCATCTGCAAGCACGGTTGCGCTATCACCACTCAGCTCTTTGTTCTTGGTTTCGGCTTTGTACCCGAAGATATAATCCACATTCAACTCAATCATTGAAGTAAGATTATATCGTAAATTCCAGTCCCAGTTGTAAGTATGTTTAGGTCGCAAGCCATCCATGGTTTCCCGTTCTTTCTGAAAATCATTGTCCGAATAAAAGCCATGCCAACTCCCCTCGCCTAACCCGAAAAGATTCAAATTTTCACCATCAGAAGACGAGTTTTCCACGTATAAAGAAAAATCCGAACTGAGGGCCAATTTTCTGGTGAGATCTCTACTTACCGACAATTCATACTTACGCTGATCCTTAACCAGATAGGGATTCCCGCCGGTATAATAATTAGCCCCGATATAGGCATAACTCAAATCAATTCCCGTACCAGCCAGATTCAGGTTTAAAGCCAATCGTCCCGCAATTCCCTGCTCATTCCAACGGAAACCGGCGACTTTAGAATCATCCAGATCGTTCTGAAAATCATCTTCCAGCTCTTCTGCTTCTTCTTTAATCGTATTAAGATAGGACATGCGAATCGACCGGATCTCAGTTTTGAGTTCACTATCAATTTCAGAGGAATCAACTCCTTCTGCCAACATACTGTCCCGAAGGGCTATAGAGTCCTCTTCAGTAAAGAACTTAACCGTTGCACTTGCCAGGTTCGAATCTATAAAAGAACTGGTGACAGTGGGCTGCAAGACTGCTGTAAGAGACGATGCTCCATCTATATCACCAATATCCCTGTTCTTGAGCACCTTTTTAATACTGAGATTATAAGCCTGGGTGGTTGAATCAACAGTCCCCATGTTTAATTCTGCAATAACAGATACTTTCTCTTTTAAGAAGGTCCATTCACTTTCCACTCCAATCATCTGTGATTTCAGAGGATCCTGGGTGGTGGTAGCTGTCCGGCTTAGATTGGGGCGGAGCCATCCATTACGCTCGTCATTTGAGTAAATATACGCAAAGCGCAAATCCCAATTATCCTGGGCCATCACATCCATCCGTACCAGCCCCACCAGCTTTTGGGCCACAGCTGATCCGGACTGTTTATGCTCTCCATAGGAACCCAACACCCGATCACCTTCATCATAGGGGCGCTCTGTCTCACCACCAACCGCAGAAATCCGGAGCCTCGCTTTCCCCTGCCGGTTATTAAAAAAGCCCAAATCGTATTTTAACCCCCGGATAGAAATGCTGGAAATTGAGATGTCCGAACCACTTTCATTGAAATCCCCCAGACCTATTCTCGAAGGACCAATTGCTGTTTTAACAGAGATAGCATCCAACTGAAATCGTCCCCACTGGTCCCAACGAAGATCCATGTTCCCGTCAATGACGTTTTTGCCCAGTTCAAGGGTTGAAAACATGGATAAGGTCTGATAATAACCAGGAATCACTTTATCCTGAGGCACATCTTCTCCAGGATTAATAGTATCACTGCCGATAATAATAGCACGATTATTGGTGTTTTCCGGAGCCACCGGAATATGATATTCACTTCCCACCGACACATTACCAATGAGGCCGGAAGTCAACTGTTTACTTAAAGACTGTACCCCCCCCACAAATTTCCGTTTCTTTTTTGGTGTATCTTTCTTTTTAATATCCTTTTCTATGGTCCGGCGAGTTGTCACCACCGCAGGTTTCTGGATAAGCGCTGCTATTTTTTCTTTTCGTATATTTTCCACATCCTGTTTGTTACCCTTGAGGCCCTTAAACATTTCAGGTGACAGACTTTTATTGGAGACTACCCCTATACGATTTTCACGTATTTGGCAGTTATCCATAGCCAGAGAAATACTATCTACCAGTATCAAACCTCGTTCGTTATTAAATATTTTAGTTTGGTTCATGGCCACACTACCAAAATCAAGGATGCTAACGCCATTATGGTTACCGGTAATTTCACTCCGACGGATAGTTACTTCACCATATTCACCCGCTTGAACACCAATTAAATGACCTCCCATTATTTTGGTATCATTGATTTCCACATCCGAATTTTCCGCATATACACCACGCACCGAGTTTTTGTTCAGTATACAATGAGATAGTGTAACAGCTCCGTTCTTAACCACAACGCCATAATTTGAATGGGATATATGTACATATTCCAATACACTCCGTTGTTTACTCCTGAAGTAAATCCGATCCCAGTCCCAGGTAGCTGGATTTTTTTTACCAGAAAGTATTTTTACGGGCTCTTTTTCCGTTCCTTTTATAAATAACTGGCCCATAACTGTAATAGTAGTGTATTCCCCACCTATGTATAAGGTCACACCTTTTTCAATCACAAACTCAGAACCGGGGGGGATAATGATATTGCCCGTCACCACATACGGTGAGTTTACTTGCTTTAACGTATCGGTGAGAGTGCCTGAGATCCTGGTACCCAGGAGATGTGCCGTAAAAGGGTCGAAATTACCCGAGCGCCATCCTTTTTCTGCGGGTTCTTCTTTTTTGGTTACCTTTTCAGTTTTCTCGGCTTTTCGAACACCGAAGCCTTCCGGGAAATTAGGGTCAGCGAGTTTTCGAGCGATGCGTCCACCCCAGGAAGGTAACGCTCTGATTACTTCACGCTTACCCTGGCGGAAATTTTTTGCATGTTTAAATACAACAGAAAGCGTTTTAGTCTCAATTATTTTCACGCCCATCATATGTCCGCCCCCCTGTCTTTTGACAGCGCCGATAAGAGCAAACTGGTAACCTAACTCTCTCGCCAGAGTGCCCGCACATTCCACTTCCACACATGACAGAGTAGCTTTATATACATTGCCCAGGGAACTTTTTCTATTGGCTTCTTTTTGTTCTTCATTCT
>JADFYW010000132.1 GCA_015232855.1 Fibrobacteria bacterium | reverse complement strand
GTGAAAAAGGGATTATGATTCATCTGCCGACAATATTCAGGAGTTTTTTCTATCTGCTGTTTCTCTCGCTTTCGGTGATTTGCCAAGAAACCCAGGAAAAGGAAGAAAAAAATACTCCTAAAAAAATGCCAGAACATCTTGTATTTGAAGCGACAAGGATTGAAGGGCAGTTGGGAACGGTTAAGGCATTAATTGTTACTTCTGAACGTAGACCCGATTTTAGTCCTATGGCCCTTCAATTGTCTGACCAAAGCCTTGAAATTAAGAGACTCAATAAAAAAATTATTGAACAGAGCAGCTACAAGAAGGCATTTAAAGTAAAATTTCCAAAGTAATGCATAACCAGCATGATTTACGGTTTTTCTTTTTTACATAATCGCGAAAGGTAAGCTATATGGAGTTTTTCCAATCTTTTTTACGGGCATTTAATACCTCTGAGCCAGGGTTTGTGTTTATGTGGGCACTGTTGGCTATGGCACTTTTTGCTGTACTGCTGATGTTGGAAAGGGGACTCTATCTTTTGCGGAAATCCCGTTTTAATGCAAAAAAATTTATGGGTGATATTCTCAGGTTTATAAATGAGGGGAATGTTCGGGGCGCCATTGAAAAATGTGAAAAATCCGGTAAGGTTATCCTCCCACGTATTATTTGTGCTGGACTTAAAGAATCAGATCATGGCACTGAGCGTATGCAGAATGCCTTGGACGAAGAGACTCTTACCCAGATCCCCCGGCTCGAAGCAAATGTCGGTTACCTTGCAACCATCGGTAATGTTTCCACTTTAATAGGTTTGATGGGTACCATTTACGGTCTTATTGTTTCTTTTGCCGCTGTGGGTAGGCCAGGAATTGAGGCTGCTCAAAAAAGTGAATTACTGGCCCAGGGTATTTCTGCCGCCATGAATACTACTTTGACCGGGCTTGCAATAGCCATACCCTGTATGCTGGTGTATGCCATTTATTCCAGCAAAACCCAGAAAATATCCGATACGGTAGAAGAATACAGTATTAAACTTTTAAATATGCTTACTCAAAGATCCCATCGCACTCATAAATACCATATAAAAAGTGACCATATCAAAGAAGGCGTTGGGCTGCATATCACTAATAAAAACATAAAAATTTTCACGGATAACAAACTCATCAAAGAGATCAATCTCTAGTGAATGTATTTTTAGAATTATTCCTTTCTTTTAGTCCATCCGCAAATGGCTATGGCTTTATGTGGATTTTGTTGCTCCTGGTGTTTCTTTTTATTTATCTGTTTGTTCGACAGTTTACTTTTTATAAAAAAATTGGAAATGTTCATCCTGAGAAGTTTCTTATCCGGCTAAAGAAGCTTATCACTGAAGGTAAAGTAGAAGAAGCGGAAGCCATATGTAAAGCCGGTAATACAAGAGCTCTGGCACAAATTGCAGGCGCTGCTTTAGTACACAGAGAAGCCACTCCAGAGATGATTAAATCCAATGTAGAAGAAGTAGTGGTCGGGATATCAGCCAAAGTAGAAAGTAGAAATTCTTTTTTTGCTGTTACCGGTAATATTGCCACCCTCATTGGGCTGATGGGTACTATTTACGGGCTCGTACTGGCCTTTGCCGCTGTAGGTAAACCAGGTGTTCCTATGGTTGAAAAAACCTCAATGCTTGCCAGTGGTATTTCTACGGCCATGAATACGACGCTATTTGGTCTTATTATCGCGGTACCCTGCATGCTGGCTTATTCCTGGTTTCAGACCAGGGCAGAAAAAATGATAGAGCATTTTGACCGGCAGGGGGCCTCAATTTTGAACTCTCTTTTTGATATTGATGTGAAACTAAAAAATTATAAACCTTCTGAAAGACGACGTAAAAAAGATGTGGCCCCGGATTTGGATATTACTCCCATTATGGGACTTATGGTGGTGCTCATTCCTTTGCTACTCAGTTCCGCTGAGTTTGTAAAAATCGGTGTAATTGAAATGAACCTTCCAAAGTCAGGAGGTGGCGCTGGAAGTAATACTCCCCGTTCACCCGAAGAAAAACCTAAAAAACTGGATCTTGGTCTAATTATTTCTACTAAGGGAATACGCATTTCAAGTACACTTCCATCCGAAGAGGGTGTCCCCTCCGAAGAGTATCAGGTAAAAATAAAAAATAAAGATTTTGATTATCCCGCCCTGGCCTCTGAACTCAAAACAATAAAAGTAAAGATATTAGGCGTAGTGCTTGCAGATTATTATTCAAATGCTCAAATTGAATCCGCAAATCTCTTTCAGTTGATGAAATTGATGAAAGAAGTAGATGTGGAGACAATGTTTCATTATAAAGATTTTGAAACCGTCAAAATAATTGCCGATAACAAAATGCATTTTCAAAAGATTATTAATATTATGGATGTATCGAGAGATATAACGGTAGATGGTCAGAAAATACCGTTATTTCCTGTAGTATCCATTGGTGCGGGGTTTTAATTTTGCCGTCAAAAAGAATTCGAAAAAGAAAAAAGACAGAAGAAGCTAAGCTGAATATCACATCAATGATGGATATGTTCACCATTATACTTGTATTTTTGCTTAAATCGTATTCTGCGGAAGGGCAATTGGTGACCCCTGCGGCCGGGCTGGAAATACCCAGTTCCAAAACTGAAATTCCCGCTAGCCGGCCTCCGGTTGAAGTCAAGGTGAGCGCCAGAGAAATTGCTGTTGGAAACCAGGTAGTCGCAGATGTGCCTGAGGTGCTTGCAGCCAAAGATATGTCAATCAAAAACCTGGTGGCTGTGCTCAAGAAAGAAAAAGAAAATGCAGAATTACTTGCTGAATCTTTGGGAGAAGAGTTTAAAGGGGAACTGGTAATCCAGGGGGACAAAAAAATGCCTTATAAGCTCCTGACTCGAGTTATGTATAGCTGTGGCCAGGCAGGTTATTCCAAACAAAATTTTGTGGTGTACAAAGATGAATAAAGATGACGTTACCACAAGTATAACTACAGAACCGGCTGCATCAGCCCCGGAGCCAAAATCTGTTATGGTTGGTGGGTTTCCTAAAGAGCTCAACTACCATTTATTTGAACATCTCGATAAGAAATTTTTAATCGCATATCTCTCTCTTTTTGCTCTGGTAGGAGTGGCGGTATTTTCACTCTCTTTTATGGAACCTAAAAATGAACTAACCAAACAAGATGTTTTGCAGATAAAGAAACGGTATGCGCAGTTAGAACTTAATAAGCCTGAAAAAAAACAGCCGGTTACAGAAAAAAAGTCAGATGAGGAAGCAGGCAGAAAAGAAACTGCAAAGGTTAAGCCTAAGGTAGACCGGACGTCTGAATCTAAGGTTCAACGGGCGTCGCGGAAGCAGGCAGGGAGTCAGGAAAGGGCGCAGAAACGGGAAAGTTTAAAAGAAGAAATTGAATCACAGGGCTTATTTGCAGCACTTACTGCAATGGGTGATGGGGAAGGTAGCGAAATAGATGATGTACTTGCTCAGGGGGATGTATCCGGCCTTGAGGATATTGATATTAGTAATGCTAGTTTTACCGGTAGACCTTCGGTAACCAACAAAAAGGTAAGTTCCCAGCGGAGGGGGACTAAAGTAGAGAGTAAAGGCATAGGCAGGCAGAAAATCGAAAAATCTACCATAAAAAAGATTAAAATGACGGCAGAGGTGAAGCTCACCAAACCCCAAAGCATTGAAGGAGCTGCTAAGGGCGATGCAAGCCGTACCTCGTCTAGTATTGAGCAGGTTATGTTGCGGCTTCGAAATAAAATAAAACTGCAGTACGAAAAATATCTCCGTCAAAATCCGAACTTGTCTGGTAAAATTGACGTGCAATTTGTGATTAAAGCTGATGGCTCGGTCTCAAACGTTCGCATAATCAAAAACACTCTGAACCATAGTGCTTTTGAAAGACGTCTTATTAAAATGATAGAGCGCATGCGTTTTAAACCTGCTTCTGGTAATATTACCATTACTTATCCCTTCGTATTTGCTGCATCAGAGGCTTAAGGATTATGCAAAAAAAAATAATCATGGTAGTTGGTGTGATGGGAGTGCTGTTTGTGGCAGGCCTGTTTATCTGGAATAATGCCAGAGAAGAAGAGAACGATTCACTGGTTATTACGGAAGATACCGCCATTACTGAGGGTGCTTCTGATTCTATATCTTCCCAACAAGAAGATGAGATTGATGAACTTTCTGTCAGTTCTCAAAAGCCCTCAAACAGTTATCGCTATGCTTTCCTTACCAGAAAAATTATTTGCCCTCTTAGAGAAGAACCTTTGCTTTATGTGCTTGTGCAACTGGATCTCTTGTATAATGAAACGGCTCTGAAAGAGGAATTGATATTCAAAAAAGATGATGTCGAGGCGGTAATCCAGAACCTGATATATACCAGTGGAAAGGTTGATATAAAAGTAACTGTTTTGCGAGGCAAAATTACACAAGTTTTAAATACTTTCCTGCAGAAAGGAAAAATAGAAGATATTGTTTTCAAGGACTTTAAAATAGAGATACGTAACAGTGATAATAAATAGCATACTAACCAAGATGTTTGGCACAAGCCATGATCGTGAAATAAAACAAATACAGCCCCTTGTTGAAAAAATTAATGCTTTGGAGTCTGAACTTGTTGTTCTCGATGACAAAGACTTGAAAGCCCGGGCTCTGGCATTAAAAGAAAGTGTTACTAAAGGAGCGCTCCTTGATGATGTGCTCCCAGAAGCCTTTGCCATCTGCCGTGAGTCCGCTGATCGCAGGCTCGGAATGCTTAATATTTTTAAAGAGTCTGTTGAATTTGACTTCAGTCAGTTAAGTGATACGCTACGCTCAGAGGCGGAAGCAGCCAGAGATCACCTGGAACAGGATGATGATTTGTTAAGCCTTAATTTTTCTGCTGCTTTTTATGATGCATTGCGTCAGGCACATCCTGATAGTCGTTGGCCGTATCGGATGCGCTGTTTTGATGTGCAGTTGATAGGTGGTGTTATTCTTCATCGGGGCGTGATTGCTGAAATGAAAACCGGAGAGGGAAAAACCCTTGTTGCCACGTTGGCTGTTTATCTCAATGCCTTAAATGGAAAAGGCGTACATGTAGTAACCACCAATGATTACCTGGCTAAAGTAGGAGCTGAAGATAACCGCCCCTTGTATGAATTTCTTGGACTTACCGTGGGTGTGATTGTAAACGGATTAAATGAGAAACAACGTCGTGAGAGTTATGCTGCGGATGTTACTTATGGTACTAATAATGAATTTGGCTTTGACTACCTCAGGGATAACATGGCCCGCAATATCGAGGATTGTGTTCAACGGGATCTTAATTTTTCTATTGTAGATGAAGTGGATAGTATTTTAATTGATGAGGCCCGTACACCACTTATTATTTCAGGACCGGCCGAAGAATCTGCAGATAAATATATGCACTGCGATAATGTGGTGAAAAAATTACAAAAAGAAACTCACTACACTGTTGACGAAAAATCTCGTCATGTAGGATTAACGGAAGAAGGGGTTAATCACTGTGAGAGCGCCCTGCAACTAGACAACTTATATGGTGATCTTAACACCGAATGGGTGCATCATCTTACCCAGGCCCTCAAAGCTCATGTGTTTTTTAAGCGTGATGTTGATTATGTGGTGAAAAATCGTGAAGTAGTCATTGTCGATGAATTTACTGGCCGTATGATGGAGGGACGGCGGTATTCAGAGGGTCTGCATCAGGCTATAGAAGCCAAGGAACGAGTCCCTATTGCCCGTGAGAATCAGACACTTGCTACGATTACCTTTCAGAATTATTTCCGTATGTATGATAAGCTTGCGGGCATGACCGGTACCGCTGATACCGAAGCAACTGAATTTACTCAGATATACAAGCTCCGGGTAGTGGTGATACCTACCAATAAGCCTATGATACGGGATGATAGTAACGATTTAATTTATAAATCACATGCCGAAAAAATAGATGCTATTGTTGAAGATATTCAAGAGCGATATAAAAATGAACAGCCCATTCTGGTTGGTACGGTGTCTATTGAAAAATCAGAAGAAATCAGTAAAAAGTTGGACCGTGTAGGTGTTAAACATGATGTTTTGAATGCAAAACAGCATGACCGGGAAGCTATTATTATTGAAAATGCAGGGCAGAAAGGGCATGTAACGATAGCAACTAATATGGCTGGCCGTGGGGTTGATATCAGACTGGGTCCGGGTGTTATTGAACTGGGCGGTCTTTATGTGCTTGGTACTGAGCGTCATGAGGCCAGGCGTATTGATAATCAGCTCAGAGGGCGAGCAGGTAGACAGGGAGATCCGGGCGCATCTCAGTTTTATCTCAGCCTGGAAGATGAACTGATGCGTATCTTTGGTTCAACCCGGATTGCCACTATCATGGATAAACTTGGGGCCCAGGAGGGTGAAGTGATTACGCACCCCTGGGTCAACAAGGCTATTGCTAATGCCCAGAAACGGGTTGAAGCACAGAATTTTGAAATGCGTAAGCATCTGCTTGAATATGATGATGTAATGAATCAACAGCGGAGTGTAATTTATCGGGTGCGCAGACTCATCCTTAAAGGCGAAGAAGTAAAAGATGAAATACTTACTCGTATTGAAGATTCCGCTGATATTGTTATTTCTGAGCATGCTATAAGTGGCAAATATCCCGAAGTTTGGGATCTGGAGGTCCTTTACCAGGCACTTAAAAAGTCTTTTGCTATTGACTATCGTATTCCTGAAGAAGAGCTTTCGGGTAAGCCTTCAGAAGGGGTTGTTGATGATGTTATTAAACTTATAAAACAGAAATATGAAGAAGTTGAAAAAGCAGTGGGCGAGGAGCATCTGAGAGAAATTGAACGGCAATTGCTGTTGATGATAATTGATAATTTTTGGAAAGAACACTTAAATTCAATGGATCATCTCAAAGATGCTATTCGATTTAGAGGATATGCCCAAAAAGATCCCCTCCAGGAATATAAAAAAGAAGGTTTGACTCTCTTTGAAAATACCATGGATCGTATTGCGGTGGCCACTGCAGAGCGTTTGATGCATGTTGATACCGAGTTTATGGAAAAGCAGCGTCTGGCCATGGCCCGTGCGGCTGAAATAGAGGAACTCCGACGCCAGAATATGTCGGAATCGTCAGAGGAACTTACTCCTTTCAGCGCTTCTGCCCGGCAATCAAATCAGGCTGGCGGAGCTACGCAAAAAGGAGCGGGGGTCACGACAGTGAGGAGTGCACCAAAAGTAGGGCGTAATTCACCTTGCCCTTGCGGTAGTGGCAAGAAATACAAAAAGTGTTGTGGAAGAGTGTGATAATGTCAGGTTTATTTATCTCCCTTGAAGGTATTGATGGTTGTGGGAAATCCACCCAGGTTAAATTATTAACCTCTTATCTCGAAGAAAAGGGGTTAGAAGTTCTCCATATCAGAGAACCCGGTGGTTGTGCGGTTTCTGAACAGATCAGAGATATTCTTTTGCAGAAAAAAAATTCTCAGATGGTGCCGGATACAGAACTTTTATTGTATTGGGCTGCTCGTGCACAACTTACCCAAGAGGTCATTGCACCCGCACTAAAAAAAGATAATTGTATATTAGCTGATAGATTTGGCTGGTCCACGTTTGCGTATCAGGGGTATGGGCGAGGGATGGATCTTGAAGCGATATCTTTTTTACAAAAATTTTCTTGCGGGTCCATCTGGCCCCATCATTCCTTTTTGCTTGATATTTCTGTGGAAGCCATGCAGTCCCGACTGGCCACGACTGGTGCAGAACCCGACAGGATGGAATCACAGGGTGATGCCTTTTTTGAAAGAACGAGGGCTGGTTATCTTGAATTAGCAAAACAAAATAGCCACAGCTTTACGGTTTTAAACGGCTTACAGGATAAAAACAATCTCCAACAGCAAATTAGAGAAGTTATTCAGAGGATAATTGCAGAAAAAAGCTAATACAATTTATAATTTAAAAACAACAAGTACTTATCCGGTTTAATACTTCACAAGAGTGTTAAAAGAAAGGTAAACGCATATTATGAAAAGCAAAAAACATTTTTTTACAGCAGCACTTCTACTCACTTTCGGGTGTGCTATCATTGGTAAGCAAGTGCTGGCTGGTGGGGATAATTTTTCTTATGATGATATTATCCGTCTCGAAAAAGTCATTAATAAAATAAGTGAATTTTATGTGGAAGAAATACATTCAAAAGAATTGGTTGAAGCTTCTATTGAAGGATTAAGGACCATTCTAGATCCTCATACCGCTTATTTTTCAGAAAAAGAATACAATAATCTCAAAGTCAGCACCGAAGGCGCCTTTGGCGGTTTAGGGATAACTATTGCTATTCGGGATAATATTCTCACTATTATTTCGCCTTTACAAGGTACTCCCGCTTTTCGAATGGGGCTTCAGGCTGGTGATAAAATAATTGAGATTGAGGGCGAATCTACCAAGGGGATAACTGTAGATAAAGCCGTTGAGAAACTGCGGGGGAAACCTAAAACAGCAGTTACCATAACTGTATACCGTGAAGGAGTGGATGAGCCTCTTGAATTTACCATAATTCGTGACATTATCAGGATAAAATCTGTGCCCTTTGCCTCCATGCTGAATGATTCAACGGGGTATGTTAAGGTTACTCAATTTTCAAAGCGTACCAGTAAAGATCTTCGCGAAAAAGTAGAAACCCTTAAAAAGAAAGGTGCTACTTCTCTTATCCTTGATTTAAGGAATAATCCTGGTGGCTTACTTAACCAGGCCATTGATGTGTCAAATATTTTCCTTGATAAAAAACTGTTGGTGGTCTATACCAAAGGGCGGACTCGTTCTCAAAATAAAGAGTACTTCAGTAAAGATGAACCTGTCTGGGATTCTTCCCACCGGGTTTTTGTCCTGGTTAATGAAGGTTCTGCTTCAGCTTCTGAAATTGTAGCTGGTGCAATCCAGGATCATGACAGAGGTATCATAATGGGGAAACCCACTTTTGGTAAAGGCTCTGTTCAAACCATTTTGCCTCTGGATGCTCAAAAATACGCTTTAAAATTAACAACAGCGTATTATTATACACCCTCTGGAAGATGCATTAACAAAATTGAAAATGCTGCAAAGGCTACCCGTGAAGAAGAAGCTCACCGTGATTCCACGAAAAAAGATTCGTCATACTTTTTTACTGATTCTGGTCGAAAGGTTTTTGCTGCAGGAGGAATTACTCCTGATGTGGATATTGAGGGTAATCTTTATAACAGTTATATCCGCGAGCTTGAAAGAAAAACCATGTTCTTTAAGTTCATTATAAAAAACAGGCCAAAACTTGAAAAGCAGAGTGACATCAATTATACCTACGAAGTACCGGAGTCTCTTAGAAAAACATTTAAGGAATACATCTACAGCGACACCAACTTCACTAAGTTTAAAAGTGCATCTCACGTCATGCTGGATAAATTTTCAGAAACGCTTGAAAAAGAACGTGAGGCTCTAGGGGATACTCTTAAAGACAAACTTAATTCTGAAATAGATTTGTTAAAAAAGAATCTTGATGAAATTCTCGCTCAAAAAACAAAAACACAATTTGAGCAAAATATCGATTATATCAATTATGGTCTTAAACGGGAATTATTACAAGCGGTCAAGGGCGATAGTCTTAGCCACCTTATTGCGATATCCCGGGATAAACAGATTGAAGAAGCGCTTGTTTATATCAATAAGCCGGAATTGTACATAAAAGCACTTACTGATAAAAACAGTAAACGCAAAAAAGAAGAAAAGCCAAAATAAACGGGTACCTGAAAAAACAGTTTATTTTATAATCTCGCTATATCCACTGCTTAATGTTGACCGATGTAACAAAGGTATGAGTTTTTTATTTTATCTTAAATACCTTGATTAGCCAGTACCTTAAACCTGAAATCGAATTGGTTTTCGGTAAGAACAGGTGAACAACCAACTTCTTTAAACCACTCTGGTATTGCTGGAAAAAAAGCGTCACAATCAGCTTTTGTATTGATAACGGTCTGAAAAATATACGCACAGGATGGGTGTTGCATGGCCATGTGATAGATAGCTTCTCCGCCTATAATATACAGATAAGGAGATGCATCAGTCGGTGCTGTTTCTATAGCCTCATTGAACGTAGAACAAAATATGATGTTTGAAGATAAGGACTGATGGGGGTGCCGGGACAGAATGATGTTTCTGCGACCCGGGAGAGGGCGGAACTTATCAGGGATGGATTCCCATGTTTTTCTACCCATAATCACGGTGTTTTCAGTGTTCTCCGGTATTTGCTTTTGTTGTATGCTCAGTGTCTGTATGTCGGATATGGAATAATGATTGAGGACATCAATGGGGTTGTTGCTGAGAGTCAGGTCTTTGAAAAACCTGATATCATTTTTTAGACGCCAGGGAAGTCCGCCGTCTTTTCCTATACCAAGGTTTAGATCCGTTGCAACTACAATTGAAAATAAGGGTGTCATTTAGACCGCGATGGGAAACTTAATAAAAGGATGGTGTTGGTAATTAGTTAATGTAAAGTCTTCAAATATAAGGCCAAAAAATGGTTTCCGGGATACTTTTAAAAGGGGCAATGGCAGTGGTTCCCGTGTTAATTGTGTTTTTATTCCTTCTAAATGGTTGAGATATATATGGGCATCGCCAATAGTATGGGTGAAAATGCCGGGAATGAGTCCGGTTTCATTTGCCATCATAATCATTAATGTAGCGTAGCTCGCTATGTTAAAAGGTACGCCAAGGGCAATATCTGCCGAACGTTGGTATAATTGGCAGTCAAGTCGTCCGTTTATTACATAGAGCTGAAACATCATATGGCAAGGGGGTAATGCCATTTTATCCAAATCAGACACATTCCAGGCATTTACGATAATTCTTCTGGAGTGGGGATCGTTTTTAAGTTTGTTGAGTGCTGCTTGAATCTGATCAAATGGTGTTAGAGTCCAGCTATTGTTTGTTGAGTCCTTTTCTGCTTTTGGCCATTTGCGCCATTGGTAACCATACACCGGTCCTAACTCACCGTTCTCATCGGCCCAGTCATTCCAAATGGGGGAATACTCCTTCAAGCCATCGTTAATATTAGTGGAACCCTTCAGAAACCAAAGAAGTTCTCTGACAACCGCGTCAAACAGTACTTTTTTAGTCGTAAGCAGGGGGAAGCCTTCGCGCAAATCGTACTTGGTCTGTGTGCCAAATACCGAAATGGTTCCGGTCCCGGTCCGGTCCGTTTTTTCTTCGCCATTATTCAGAATATGTTGTACTAAGTCTAGGTATTTAAGCAAAAGATCTCCATATTTACCGAATAAAATACATAAAAATAGAGAGAAGGGAAAAAAGGAAAAGATTTATTAATTTTCCCACAAACAAATAATCAGGAATTCGAATTTATGAAAGTTAGTCAATTAGTTGTCCAAACATTGAGAGAAGCCCCAGCATCTGCAGAGCTGCCTAGCCATATTTTTTTGCTCCGGGGTGGCTATATTAAACAATTGGCCAGTGGTTTATATTCAGTTTTACCTCTGGGTAAACGTGTTTTACAAAAGATAGAGAATATAATCCGGGAA
The DNA here is from genome assembly GCA_015232855.1 of Fibrobacteria bacterium. Lineage (GTDB taxonomy): Bacteria > Fibrobacterota > Fibrobacteria > UBA11236 > JADFYW01 > JADFYW01. Next base: position 1,620 of record JADFYW010000132.1, on the reverse strand, counting down.
GAAATGAACCGGATAAGTGGGCAGGAAATTGATTTACCTCTGGTACATCCAAAAGAATTATGGGAGGAATCCGGAAGGTATGACGCCATTGGCGATGAACTTCTGCGGTTTAAAGATAGGACCAACCATGATATGGTATTGGCGATGACCCATGAAGAAGCTGTAACGGATCTGATTAGGCATGTGGTGTCCTCGTATAAACAATTGCCCTGTATGGTTTATCAATTCAAGTTGAAATTTAGAGATGAACCCCGGGCCCGTGGGGGCCTGATAAGAGTGAGAGAATTTGTTATGAAGGACGCTTATAGTTTTCATACCACTCATGAAGACTTAGACAAATATTATCAACTGGCCTATGAAGCCTATAAAAATATTTTCCAACGGGTTGGAATTGCTCCAGTGATTGTGCAATCTGATACCGGCATTATGGGTGGAAAAATTGCCCATGAGTTTATGCTTGAGGCCCCAAGCGGAGAAGATAATCTCATAATTGCTGAAGATGGTGGATATAGGGCCAACCAGGAAATAGCTGTTTTTGATAAGGAGTCGGTTAAAGAAGATGAGAAAGCTCTTGAAAAAGTCCCGACACCGGGAAAAAAATCAATAAAAGATGTTTCTGAATTACTAAAAGTGGAAACCAGTCAGCTGATGAAATGTGTCTTTTATCAGATGAATGATAGTCTGGTAACGGTTCTTATGCGCGGGGATCTGAATGTCAGTGAAATAAAAATCAAAAATTATTTGAAAGTACCGGCTATTTTTCCTGCAGAAGACAAACTTATTCTTAAATTCGGATTTGTTCCTGGATACGCCTCTGCTGTAGGTATTCCCAGTAATAAAAATCTGAGAATATTAGTAGATGATTCAGTGGTTAACGGATCTAATTTTGTAGCGGGTGCAAACGAAAAAGGTTTTCACATAAAAAATGTGAACTTTAATCGCGATTTTAATTCTTCTGACATTGGAGATTTTGCTCTCGCTGAATCCGGACATAAATGTAAAGGCTCGGAAGTTCTTCTGAAAGCGGTAAAAGGCATCGAAATTGGTAATATTTTTAAACTGGGTACAAAATTTTCCACTTCCATGAAAGCTGAATTTTTAGATGAAAAGGGAAAAAGTAATCCTATGGTTATGGGGTGTTATGGCATAGGAGTGGGAAGGCTAATGGCTGCGGTAGTCGAGAATTCACATGATAAATTTGGTCCGATTTGGCCAAAATCTATAGCTCCTTATCAGGTGCATTTATTGAATATTGGTGCAGACCCAGATGTCGTATCTACGTGTGATCACCTTTATGCTGATCTTCAAAAAGAGGGATATGATGTTTTGTATGATGACCGGGATGAGCGGCCAGGAGTCAAATTTAAAGATGCCGATTTGTGGGGTTCTCCTGTTCGGATTGGTGTTAGTAAAAAAACTATAGCTGAAAAGGCCTGTGAATGGAAATTGAGAAATGAGACGTCTTTTGAGAAGATTTCTCTGGATAGGGTTCTGCTCAAATTAAAGGACTATTTCGGGATTTAAAGCCAAACTACCTCTAAAAACAGCCTTTTTTATAGACTTCTTTATTCAGGGAAAGGCTCGGGCATATTCTAGAGTTATTTTTAGGTTGTTTTTTTA
>JADFYW010000131.1 GCA_015232855.1 Fibrobacteria bacterium | reverse complement strand
CAGGAAAACTGGATGTACAAAATAATTTCATAAAAAAGGTCTCAGTTGAAAAACATGATGGCCCCGAACCATTAACGCGTTTTGTTGTTCATACACTGGCTGAAGTTTTATTTAAAGAACAAAAATTGAATAATGATTTATTAATATCTCTGTCTTTAAAATCTGGAATTGATATACAAGACAGGACAGTTGCTCAATCAAGAAAAGCGAGTTCAAAAAAGAACCAATCAAAAGAGACTAACCCTAAAAAGATTTGGCTTTATTTTACTATTGGCGCAATAGCTGTGAGTGGAGGAATTGCGGGTATTATTTTAAGTACGGTTAATACCGGTGGTCAAGGTAAAGTTCCGGAAAAAGCCGGAGGAAAAGAGCCACCCAATTTTCCTGAATAAAAAAGAGGCTGTCTAAAAAGACAACCTCTTTTTTATTCTTTTACCTCACCCGGAAGAATGAGGTGGTTCTATGATTAATCAATTCTCTTAATAACTACTCTTCTATTCTGAGCACGGCCAATGGCGGTGTTGTTATCAGCAATTGGAGTTGATTCACCAAATCCAACAGCTTTCAAACGGTCTTTTGCAACACCTTTTGAAGTCAGATAGTTCATAACAGACTCTGCCCTGTCCTGAGATATCTGTTGGTTCCGTTCATCAGTACCGATGTTATCAGTATGACCTTGAATTTCAAGTTTTACATCAGTCCACTCTTTGAGAGTCTCAATGATGTAATCAAGAATAGTGTAGGAATTAGTAGTGAGTACTGAGCTGCCTGTTTCAAAAGCGACGTTCAGCAATACGAGTTTCCCTTTCTGGAAGGTTTCTTTTGAAGGACAACCGTTATTATCAGCTGAGCCTAAATGGTTCGGGCATTTGTCCAGACTGTCAAGGATTCCATCACTATCGTTATCCAATTCAGGGCAACCATCAGTATCTTCAAAGCCGTCCATGTCTTCCGCAACATTCGGGCATTTGTCACTTTCATCATAGATATTGTCACCATCATTATCCACATCGGGGCAGCCATCATCGTCCTGGAATTTATCGATATCTTCGGCTTTACTTGGACACTTATCACCCTTATCGGCAATGCCATCGCCATCGGTATCAGCTACCGGGCAACCATCAGAAACAGCTGCAATTAATGGACATTTATCAGCTTTATCCATTACCCCATCTTCATCATTATCGATATCAGGGCAGCCATCATCATCCTGAAAATTGTCCATATCTTCTTTATCATCCGGACATTTATCGCGTATGTTAAGAACCCCGTCATTATCACTATCAGCTTCTTTTCTGAGGCCAGACCAGCCAACAGTTAGTTGAACGCCAAATATGGGTGTTCCTTTGGTAGAAAACTGAAAGGTACGTTCGTCCCATTCGGTACGATAATCATCATCAGCAATACCAATATCAAAACCAAGAGTAGCATAAAAACCGTTATCCGGTTGATATTTGATACCAGGTGATACAAGAAAAATATCATTATTAAATTCTTCAATATTCCAGGTAGTTGTGTAATGCATAATCCGTGATTCACCGCTTATTTCTAAAAATAAGGAGAGTTCTCGAATTGGATTATATTCAATGCCCAAAGCTGCAATCGCTGTACCCGCACTATGAATTGCACCACCTAAATTTGCATGAACTTTAACAGGAATGTTAGGATTAAGCCTGTCAAAATGTGCTGTCCAAATCATCATAGGTTTCAAAACCCACGCTTGTGATGAATACCTGGCCGTGAAATTATTAGGTGAGTTTTGTCTTACATAATAGGCATGTCGGGGATAAAAACCACTCCCTTTGTCACCACCTGTTGGAATTACAAATTTGAGATAATATGCCTGATTTATAAAATATTGTTCTTGTTTGAACGGATATCTCATCTTACTTGAAATTTCCAGATTTCCAAATGCGGTATGATCATAACCAAACCCCGTACGATCATGATAAATTGGCCAATCTATTGCGATATCCCAGGCACGCATTAAACCATAAGAAGCAAATATATCATAGGAATAGAGTTGATCTATACCATCTTCCATTGTAACTGAATTATTGAGCTGAACACCTCCCGCTCCAGGCCATCCTTTTGAAAAGCTTGGATCGACATCATACTTCATGGTACCACCCACATTGAGACCACTTTTTCCATTGGTTTCAACAGTCATAGTACGCAATAGTCCTTTAAGACCACCGGTATTCATGTTGTTAGCCAAAACTGGAATAACAATTAATAAAACCCCCAGTACCCATTTCATCGTTAACCTGTTCATTACTTTCATTCCTTTTGGTTTAATTACCTATTGTTAAAGTTTTCCGTTTCCGGATGTAATACTATAAAGGTATATAAATAATGAAAATATGGAAATCAACAAGAATGAAATGCCATTTATTCGACTTTTTGCATCCTTAGATAATCTGACTATTTTTATTGAACAAATGTCAGAAAATCCTTTCTTAAAAAATTAAGATATAGGGGAAAGGTTACCGGTGTGAATTCGGTTTTAAGCAATAATAAGCGCTTTTTAGGGAAATAGGGCTCACCAAAATTCAAATGCACCGGATAAGGGGATTCAAAATGGAACCAAAGCTGGTTTTTTAGGTTTTGGGCATGCAATTTCAAACCAAGAGCTCCGTAAGAGTAGTAAAGCATTCTGGAAACTTCTCTTACATAAATCCCCTGCAAAAAAGCATCTTCCAGGATATCCTTAATATTTCTAAAACTATCATACACTTCTGTATTTATAACTTTGTCAAAATATGCCCTACAACTCCCAGGTTTTATAGAAAAGAGACATTCCGATTTATCCCGTTCATAGAGTCTTAATTTTACAAAGGTGAAAAATATTCTTTCCTGAAACAGAAGTGCTAAAAGTTTAAAATAGAGAGGGTTATTTATTCCAGCTTTTATAGCCAGCATAAGACATTTGTTAGTAAGGTCAAGGTTACTCTGATCATAGTAAAGCTCTGCTAATTCCAGCCACCCTTCACCATACTGGGGACTTCCCTCCAGTCCCCTATTGTAATAGCTAATCGCACTTTCCTTTTGCCCGTTTTCCTTTAAGAGTTTACCATAAGCTATCTGGATTAAAAACATTGAGTCTTTCCAGGATGACTTCGCTTTGAGGTATTGCTGAAGGTCCAACCGGGTACCCAGCATATGAATTAAATTTATTTTGTATTTTTGGGCCCAAATGGTCTTGGGTGAACTTGCTAAAATTTCTTCTACAAGAGAATCTGCCTTGGCATACCAACCCCTTCCAAAATAGAGTGAGAAAAGATTTTTCCAGCTTGCTTCTTTCCATTCATACTTTATTAATAATAGCTTGAGCGTTTCTTCTGCTTCTTCCGGCCCTCCCAGCAAATATTTTAATACGGCCTCATTTACTTTGCTACAGTATGCAATGTCTGTTGGCAGTTTTCTCTTCCGAAGTCTGATAAAGCCTTGTACGGCATCCTGTACCTGGTTTTGCATCATTGCCCTTATGGTCAACAAAAATTCAGCGGTGCCCCTGGACTGTTCGAGACAAGTATTTGTTTCTTTAGTTGCCATATTGGTCAATTGTTCTTCGGTAGCTACTATGAAATTCTTCACAGACAGGGAACATAAAGAATCAGGGACTGCTATAAACAAGGGAAGAGTATGTGCTGAGGCATTCTCTATTTGGTTTGGAAAAACAAATTTCAGGAGCTGAGGCCCATTTGTATCAGCAATAGCAACGTATATGGAAATGGCCAGTAAAAAAACGGTGACAAATTTTAGGTTTATTTTCATACTAAAAAAAGAGGTTTATGACCATAAATCTGGTTTTCTTGCCTACTGCTCCAATAAAAAGTATCTATACAGCTAATAATTTAATACTGTCAGGATAAAATTGGTAACATATTTACTCTTTGCCCTTGGGTTATTCCTTCTCATTAAGGGTGCTGACTGGCTTGTAGATGGTGCTTCAGCAATCGCAAAAAGATTCGGAATTCCAGAATTGGTGGTTGGCCTCACGGTAGTCGCTTTCGGTACTTCGGCTCCGGAACTTATTATAAACATCATTGCCAGTATTAGAGGAAATGCTGAAATCGCAGTAGGTAATGTGCTTGGCAGTAATATCGCCAATATTCTTTTAATACTAGGCGTCTCGGCTCTCCTGTTCCCTCTAAAGGTATCTAAAACAACTGCCAAATATGAACTTCCTTTCAGTCTGGCAGCCACAGCTGTCACCGGAATATTAGCTCATAATTTCTTTTTTGGAAATGAACAATGTAGCCTCAACCGTTTAGATGGGATAGGACTTCTCCTCTTGTTTTTTGGCTTCTGGTATTACACCTACCGTCTAAGCAAACCCAGTATGCTTGCCAGCAAGTCAAATAAGAATAGTACTACCAAAAAAGAACAGTACTCGCCTATTCCAAAGTCATTATTTTTCATTTTATTGGGCGTGGGATGTCTGTTTCTTGGAGGTAAATGGGTTGTTGAAGGAGCTGTGTCCATTGCTACGGCATTCAATATATCTGAAGGTCTTATTGCTATCACTCTGGTGGCTGTTGGCACATCACTACCTGAACTGGCAACGTCCATTGCTGCCGCACGTAAACAAAAATCGGATATCGCTACAGGAAACGCTATAGGGTCTAATATTTTCAACTTGCTCTGGGTACTTGGTCTCAGTTCGGTTATTCGCACTTTGCCCTATGCAAAAACAAGTGACATAGATATTGTAGCCAATATCATTACGGGTTTGATTATGCTCGCTTGTATTTTGCCAGGGAAAAAGCTGATGTTGGGAAGGAAATCAGGGCTTTTATTCCTGCTCCTTTATGCAACCTATATCATCCTATCAATAAAATCTCGGGGAATGAGCTAGTTTATTCTTCTTCTTGTTTTTCTTTATTATCCGGTTTTTCCTGCTCCGGCTTTTTCTTGATATCCTGATCACCGGCAAAATCTTTATCATTCACAAAGCCACTCCGGCTATCCAAATCTTCAAGTTCCTGAACCAAATCCACATTCATATCATCTTGCATAAGAATATGTGGTGTTACATAAATAACCAATTCTTTGGTACTTAAAACTTTCTGACGCCATGAAAACAAATATCCAAGAAGTGGAATATGACCAAGAATGGGTACATGACTCCGATTGTTGGTCTCCTTGCTATTTATGAGCCCTCCGAGAATAAGAGTCTGACCATTAAGTAATCTTACGTTGGTGTTAATAGCCCTGTCGGTTACCGGTGGAGGAGTATCAGCGCCAGTGGAGGCCTGAGATGTTTTAATTGATGGCGCAATTTCCAGGTTAACATCCCCTGCTTTGGTTACCCACGGTGTAAGGTCAATGGTAATACCATCATCAATAGCCCTGAAATCAGAGGCGGGTAGACCTTCCTGGTTATACGAATGTACCTGGTAATAATGAGTTGATTTTACCTGTAAATGAGCTTTGTTTCCATTAAGTGTGGTGATTTTTGGCATGGCAAGTACTTTACCTTTATTTTTTTCAAGGTTTGCCTTTAAATGGAGATGCCAATCCTGATCAAGAAATTTCACCGAACCCTTGAAAAACTTATAAGAAATGTTTTGTGATAAATCACCCAATTTCACATTACCTATTATATTCGGAGCTGCTGTTGCCCCCATACCATCATCTATTCCAAATTCGGAACTACTGGAACGGTCATATTCCACAATAATTACTTCAATTAACACTTGGGGAATAGGCAAATCAATCTGTTCGAGGAATTCTTTAACCCGGATTATATCTTCTGCGGTTCCTGTTATTAAAATAGCATTTTGTTCATTAACGACAGTAACATCAGTTGCGTTTTTTATAGACTTGGGAAATAATTTCATTGCATTATCTGCCCGGATATACTTTAGATGATGGAGCATAACAGTTGAGAGTACTTCACCAGATTGGGTTGATGGTTTTCTTTCACCAATCAACATTAATCCATCTTTAACAATAAACGTATACTTCGTACCCTGTAATATGGTTGATAAAGTCTTGTTCACAGGAATCTCCTTGAGTTCTGCGCTGACCGTTCCATTAAGTTCACCATAGGTAATCATATTTAATTTAGCTTGTTCCATTATTTCTTTGATGACATCATCAAGTTGTGCTTTATCCAAAGATGCTGTTACTTTCCCCTCATTTACATATACATCTATTGTGCCGCTGTTTGTTCGTGCCCCCCCTCTTGACCGCCTCATTCTGGAGGATGACTCATCTTCTTTATCAACCAAATAAATCCCGGACTTTTGTCTGACTCTGAAACTATTCCCTTCCATTAAGGCTTTAAAACCGTTAATGGGTAATACATTTTTTAAATGACCAGAAACTTTACCTTCCAGATCCTGAGAGGCGACAATGCTGATTTTTGTTTTATCGGCAAATTCTTTAATAAAATCTTTAACCGGTTTATTCTCAACATTAATATCAATTTTTTTAGAATATAAATTCATTTCGGCAATAGCCTTTTCACTGGCTTTGCGTACATATATGATATTATCTACCTCGTTCATTTCAAGGCCATTAGCCTTGCAGATAACCATGAGACCTTCTTTTAAGCTGATATCCTCCAGGCTGATAGTTACCCGAATGTCATTTAAATCTGATTCGGGTACAATGTTTACCTTATAGGCCTTGGATATCATTCTAAAAAGGTTGGTTACCGGCTGATCAACTACTTCTACCTGCATATTCTCAGTAATTGTTGATTTTTTAACGGCTTTACCCAATGGCATTATAGTTGATTTTTTACTTTTTACCTTTGTTTTTCTCTGAGAAGGACTTTTCATTCGTCTGTTGATAAATTCCTGTTCCTGCTGTGAAATAGCGGGACGGCGACGACGTCTTACTGGTTTGGACAGACGGTCTTTATCCGTATCAACCTTGTTGTATTTAGGAGGAGTTACAATGGTTGTATCTACCTGAGGTGTTTCTGCTATTGCAGAGATAGAAAGTAATAGTAAAATTATTGATATAATTATTTTGGTACAAATCATTCTTCACTCATTGCCACCCGCATTAATTCTGCAGGTGTGGTTAAACCTTCTTTAATTTTAGTAAATCCATCAAGGAGTAGTGTACGCATCCCTGAATATTCTTTGATTTTATGCTCCCCTTCTTCATTAAGAATTGCCTCTTTTATCCTGTTATTCATTTGAAGCATCTCAAATACACCTGTTCGGCCACTGTAGCCTGTAAATCCACAGCTCTTACAACCAACAGCTTTTGGGCATAAATCTGGCAAATCAGACATAAACAACAGTTCTTCTTTGGTCGGTGCCTCCATAACATGACATTCAGGACACACTTTTCTTACGAGCCTTTGGGCCATTATTCCAAGCACCGTTGAACTAATCAAAAACGGTTTTATTTTAAGATCACGTAGTCGGGTGACAGCTGATATAGCGTCATTAGTGTGTAATGTCGCAAAAACCAGGTGGCCGGTTTGAGCAGCTCGTACTGCAATTTCTGCAGTTTCTTCATCACGTATCTCCCCTACCAGAATAACATCAGGATCTTGTCGTAATAAAGAACGAAGAGCGCTTGCAAAAGTAAGACCGGCTTTCTCGTTTACTTGTACCTGATTTGCTCCATCCATACGGTATTCAATGGGATCTTCAATGGTTGAAATATTGATATCTTTTGAAACTATTTCACGCAAAGCTGCATACAAAGAGGATGTCTTACCTGAACCCGTGGGACCGGTGACAAAAAACATACCTTGGGGCTTGTTTACAATTTCTTGTATGGCTTTATAAATTGTTTGTTGCATACCCAGAGAATCCAGCCGGGACACATAAAAAGCATGCTTCAATACCCTTAGAACGACCTTCTCTCCCAGTCGGGTTGGAAGTGTACTCACCCGTAAATCAACGGCTTCTCCACTGTTCATCCACTTGATTCTTCCATCATGAGGGATACGCTTTTCTGCAATATCAAGCTCGGCCAATACCTTGATCCTGGACACAAGTGGCGCCTGCACCCAGACCGGCAATTCCAATGCTTTTCGCAACATACCATCTTTTCGAAAACGGACCTTTACCGCTTTTTCGACTGATTCGATATGAATGTCTGTAGCCCCCTCAGATACTGCACGGTCAATAATCTCGTTTACCAATTTAACCACAGGTTCGATATTGCTCTTTTTCCTAAGTTCTTCCACAGAATTTTCATCACCGATGGCAATTTCAGATTTATCCAGATTTTTAAACTGGTCGCCTAAACTATGACCAGAAGATTCCGCAATTTTTTTTAGTTGGGATTCAAATGTTCGGGTCTCAAGTTCAATTAATCTGATATTTTTTTCAGTACGTAGTTGTAAAGCTTCAAGCAGAAGTTCATCATATTTTGCCACGGCAATTTCGTAACCATCGTTAGAAAGACCAATGGGATAACACTTGGAACTAACGCAAAAATTTTTGCCCAATTCCAAAGAAAGCTCTATGTCTACCTCTGTTTTTTCCATGACTGTTTCAATATAATTATTTTCTATTTATTTTCATTAAATTGCAAATTGAAACACAAGCGTTTGTACACTACTCATAAGCGATTTCTGGGATGGATTTTGAAGCGGTGTTTAAGGGTGAAATCCCTGTTTTTATATTCAATTTCAATATTTATTAAGCCAATATATGCACATTCTTCACCTTCAATATACCCGGAAATATCAGTGTCGAGCTCTTCCATATCAATTACTCTATTCCCGTTCATATCCAGCCATTCTAAAGGCGTTCGTTTTCTAAATGAATTAACATATTCACTAGTTTCAAGAACAGGTCCTATTGCATGGATTTTAAAACAAATTACTGCAATATTCACCTTTTTTTCGTTTAGCAGTAAATTATCATCCTCAAAACTATATACCAGTTCACGATTGTTCAGGTCAATAATTTTTATTCTCTCTTCTGATACTTCCAATATGCCTTTACCGGTCATTATGCGGTTTTTTATTGAGGAAGAAAAAAAGTTGGCTTCCTGTATAAAATTATTCCTGAGTTCACGGGTAAAGGCGGAGCGGTGAAAAGAAATAAAAAATGAATACACGGTGACAATAACAATTCCCGCGATAAACATGGCTACTATCATCTCAAGCAAGGTGAATCCATGAGATCTTTTATTTGAACACATTACCATTGATATTCTGGTTTTAAAAAATATAGGGTTACCAATATTTGTTTTTCTTCTCCTTCAAGATTTGTCATTTCATCACTATAAAGTAAAACATCAACTCTTACTTCCAGTGGCCTCCGCAAATAGATTGCTGTGCCGCTAAAATCCTTATCAGAAGCGTCTCTGCTTTCTTCCACCTTACTGCTGTCAAATACACTACGAACAACTTTAAACGAGCTTCCACGGCTCCCCGCTACCTCATAACTCGTATCTATTACCTGTTTCTTTGGTATAACCCGCACCAATTCAATCTCAGATTGGGCCAATGAAAGAGCCTCGGAACGTTGAAAATTTGCCACATTAAACCTGTTTGAGATATCAAAAGAATACCAGGAAAGCATAGAACCGATAAAAAGGATAACCATTGCCATAAGTAATTCAATCATGGTAAATCCAGCACTGTGATTTGTGGTAATATGGGGTTTTGTGCCTGTCTTTTCTTTGGTCATAACACAGGTTCCCAACGTATAAGTTTATAGGTCCGGTTTCCCTTTACAACAAAATCAAGTGGAAGGGCCATCTGTGAGGGGAGACGTCTCCGGTTAATCACACCTTTTCCCAGGCAATTTGATTTACTGTCATCATTGCATCTGAGAATATCAGTAATTAATAAGCCATTTATAGTTCCTGCAACCCAGGAATTACTTTTAATAATTCCAATGCCCTCCAGCATGTTATAAGATGTTTCCAACATCAGTTTCCCATTGGCACCAGCCGCAACAATTAATCCTCTTGCTCGTGATTCATCAAAAAGCATGATACCAAAGGATAACCAGTCCCCCTGGATATCTTTGTCGGTACCCGCACTATTGCCGTGTTGAGGTCTGCGCATTTTGTTTTTTGTACCAAGAGACACTAGCACTGAAGATGATGTTGTCTGTGCCTTATTGGTTAAAATAATATCATTATCTGCGAAAGCCTGAATATCAAGATTGCAATTATTGTGTATATGTATACTTTTTCCGGAATAAGCCACCAGTCCGGAACTTGATACTGAATCCTGGAAAATGATACTCCGGCCCGCCCCTAAGGTAATATTTTCAAGCCTTACACATCCCTTAATGATAATTTCACCATGTGCATAAAGAGCACCAGGACCTTTTATATCTATACAACTGCTTGAATAATTTTCAATATAAATATCACCTAAAGGGAAAAATATTTCATTTTTCTCACTAAAATCAGGGCGGGAGTTTCCGGTAAAAGAGCCATTCCCCGTTCCGCCACCCTCTCTGCTCAGGACCTCGTTTAAGGTCGATTTATAGTACTTTTGCTGAGTGCTACGGTAATTTTGAATGAGGTTATGTATATTAAAATCATCTGGCAAATCAAATTCATTCTGAGAAAAGTCATTTCTGGATTTTGCAAGTATATTGCCAATAATATTATTAATTCCTCCATCAACTAAAGGATACATTCCAGTAAGTACCAAAGCTGACGAGAATATCGGCCCGCTCAGAGCACGGCCAAACCTCGCTTTGAGTTTTACTGTTTGGCTACGTACTATTGCTTCTGATAAAATGGTTAAATAGCCTCCTTCATGTTCTGCAGTAATGGTAGGCACCGGTAAAGATTTGTTAAATTGAAATTTAAGGTCAAATTCCTGCAGGGTATCAGCAAAAGCTTCGCTGTCTGGCATTCCCCAATTTTGAATGGTACTGTCTTTTTCAGGTGCAAATTTTTCAAGAAACAACTGGAAGGCTATCCCCGACTCTGCAAGATACATGGCCTGGATCCGGTCTTTTTCTATACTGTAACTTTTACGATCTGTTGTAGCCCGGTTAAAAAGAATAGAACTAATTATCCCTGCTACTGCTATAATTACCACCACAGGTAATAGTGCAGATCCCCTTGTTTTTACCTGAAAATGTTTCTGCACCATTGATTCTTTTAATCGTTCATAGAAACTTCAACTACCCTACCATTACTTTTAAGTAGAACTCTATCTGATTTTACAGCCACTACTTCAACAGCATTAATGAAATCACCTGCACCTACAACAATACTGGTACCACTTTTATCTGTTAAAATTGCGGTAGTACCGTTGGTTATGCCGGTAAGGGTATATTTCTTCATTACCTCAGCTATTTTTTTTGGGTGCAGATGCTTTCCCGCGGTTTTCCCTGGCTTTTTATTAAAAGGATTGTGGCCATCCTTCAAAGGAGTAGCAGCTTTCTGCAAAGCCCTTTTTTGCTTCAGTACTTTAAAATCATTGATAATTGAATCATTGGCAAAACTATTCATTTTAGTGTTTTCCTGATGGGATTCAACTACAGGATATTTTTTTATAAAGGATTCAATAGAAAGAAAAGCGATAATAACCGCTAGTGGTATGTACCAGTGTTTTAAAATTAATGTAAATTGCTCAGTCATAAAAATATTTCGTTAATTTAATAGATACCATAACGGTATTGATTTACCCTTTTTTAATAACATAATCAACATTCTTTTTTGCCTCTTTATTCTGGCCAAACACAGACAATGATATTAAGAAACTGTAATTGTTGCGGAGTTTCCGTATAGTCAACCTGTTCAATAAAAAATAAGGATGCTCTTCATTTAGTTTCTTAAACAAGTTATATATTTCATAAAATTGAGAATCTCCCGTGAGAGTAATAGTCGTTTTCGCTGTTTGGTGCTGCCCGGATATCTGGTGTTTTATGCCTTTAACATTTAAACCGCAACTGGAAAAGAGTTTAAGTAATTTGTCTTTTTCTAACTGAACAGATACCATTTTAAGAGAGTGCGGCTGTATAGCCCTAAGATCCGCTTGAAGTTCCTCCACATCTTCTGATAACTCCAGACGTACAGAATCAAGCCAGTGCTCTTCATAAACATTACTGGCACCTGCAGCTATTTTGTTATTAACATCAGCAGTTTTCTCTGCAATGGGGAGTAGAACAAAATGCATTACGAAAGCAGCAATAACCACGGGCATCAGCCAGACACAAGCCTTATATCTCTGTTCCCATATGGTTTCAAAATTCATATAATGTTAAAACCTTTCTATGGTACAAGAAATATGAAAAAAAATCTTACCCACATTATTTTTCCTCTGTTCAGACAATGTAACACCAGCTATGAGAGAGCTTTCTTTTAATTTGTCCAGCAATTGAGTGATTTCTTTCCAATCATTAACCCATGCTTTAAATTGTAAAGAAAGGGTACCTGAAGTTTTTTCTTCAATAACTATGCCCTCTAATCCGGATTTAGCGGGGAGGGCCTTTTGTATATCGGTGAACAAAATTGGCCAGTTGACCCGGTTGTACCAAAGTGGTTTCATATCATACAGAGAGTCAACCAGAAGATTTTTCTGACTCCTTAGTTTATCTATTTGAGAAAGTACTACTTGATGCGAATTGACTTGCTTTTGGATTTCAGCAAGTGTTTTATTGCCCGTAAATAAACCCCAACAAAACACCAGGCTTATGCACGCAGCAAGAGCCAGCGATGCAAAAGTTACTTTAAAAGACGTTGAACGGTTCCTTATAAGAGTTAATGCGGTCATTTCCTGATAAGTTGCCTTGTTGTGTCTTTGAAGTTCGCTATTACCTTTCGTAAGCGCCAGACCCAGTTGAAGCAAAGCTTCTTCATCAACATGATTATTTTCACCAGGAACCGTTAATGCATGGGTGATTTTAGAGGAATCAATTGTTGGTTTCCACAAGGAGGAGTCAGAGAGCTCTTCCAGTTTAACTCCCCCGGGAATACTGCAAAGATACAAGGTAAGCGTTTTTATATTTGCGTTTTCACTCTTTGCGTATAATGCATGTTTTTTTAACCTGGCAACAATGCCTTCAGGGATATCATGGTCGCATTTTAAAATGTGATAATAGGAATTAGCCGTAAACATCACAGAATAGACGCTGTCCTTATAAGGCAATACAAACTGTAAATGAGGAGTTCCCAATTCCTCCTGTACAGAAGACGCAAGAGCTATTATGGCAATTTCAACAGGAATGCGCAAATCTGCTTTTAAATTTGTCATAACCGTATTTTTTTTATCTAAACAAACCAGTATTCGATGACTGGTACCTTGACTTGTATCTTCTTGAAAAAGTTCGTGCCAGGTAAAATCTTCGTATTTGTCCCAATTATTACCAAGCCCATCTCGCAAGCTTTGTATCACATCTTCTTCAGTAAGTTCT
>JADFYW010000130.1 GCA_015232855.1 Fibrobacteria bacterium | reverse complement strand
TTCATATTATTATAACGTTATTAATTTAATTTATTTAACCATTTAAATATTTTTGTTTATAATAAATTTGGAAAAAACTACTCTTTTTCTGTAACAAGGAGCCTTCCATAGATTTTTATTGCTTATTATTGCATCCGGATACCCGCACGATGCTTTTCCCAGGTCAAAAGCCTAAACAGGACTATCTTTAGCCTTCAAATTGTTTATTTTAAACAGAAAGAATTAATGCAAGGTTAGATAAATTACGGTACTAAAAAAAATGGACAAACAAGATTTATTTATAGGAACGCACGAAGATTTATTAGCGAATGAAAAAAAGGCCCGGTACCTATTAGTAAGAGGCTGGGCCATATGCCTGTATGGAAATCAAAGCGCCACTAAGGATACAGATTTTTTATTGCCATTGATACTAAAAACATTGAACAGCTCCAAAAAGCACTTTTTGCATTCGGCGTTCCCATAAGTGTCCTGTCGAAGAAAGACCTTATCCAGGTCTTTCTGGTTCCACACCAACCAGCTCACCAGTCCTTTTGGAGTGCGCCGAAGGGGGTTATCAGCTTCCCCGCAATAACCGAATCGCTGGACTGAGGTGTGAATAATATTAGGAAGAAAGCCACCAGGGTCGCTGAGCGATAGACCTGCCACCGGTCAGTCGCATGGTGTCGTTGCCTCAGCGGCCCCGCTTAGGAACAAATGATGTAATGCGTATGGTTGACTGCCTTGAAAAATCAGATATTTCCGGATAAGCTTCAGACGCTTATCGAGAAGCCCTGAACGTTTGTTAATAACTTCCAACAAATAATTTTTGATTAAACACTTGCCCATTAATATTCAAAACCACAACATAAACGCCCGCTTCTGGTAAATTCTGAAGGTTGTACTCACTATTATCTGTCCCAATATATTGCTGCTTTAAATTACCCTCAATATCAAAAATTGTCACTGTATGATAACCGGTGCAGCTGACAACAAGTTTTGAAGAATTAACAATTCTCAGGAAATTATTCCTTAGTGTTGTTTTTTTTACCTGCAAGGTCTGACACACCGATGAATCATGCATATTAGCGTTGCTGTTATATTCTGCGTAAGCAGAATCCATACATCCTGCTACAGCATCCACACCCCAGGCTTCCAGCTCCGACACCTTGCTTATACCGCCTGCCGCACCGCTTATCTCCACCCGAATTTTTGAAGTTACCATCGGGTCAAAACTGCACTGCACCCAAACCCTGTTATTATCCTGAAACCTTCCTCCCGGAACGGTATCCCAACTGGTACCGGTCCAGTACCTGATATCAAAATCACTAATGCCATTCTGGGTAAACGTCATTTCTGCGGTGGGTTCTGCCGGACTTTGCCAGTTATCCTGCTGGGTATATACATCTACTTCGTCTATGAGCTTAGGGCCGTCAAAACTTATTTCGACCCAGTCGGGATACACTCCGGAAGTATTATCCTCCCAGCCGCTGCCGTTACGGTTTGTGCCCCAGCCTATCCCCCTGCGTTCGTCATTATTGACCATACTGGCATAGTTCTCATCTTTTTTAAAGGAAGAAACACTGGCCAGGCCGCCAAAAGAAGCACTGGCCTGATTACGACGTTCATTAAGTTCCACGGCATCAGGAGGAATAAGGAGGCCTGCTATTTGCTGAGCATACCAGCGAATGACAAAATCATTGGGATGGTTGACGTTATTTCCGGTAAGGCTCCGGTAGGCTTTGTGCTTGAGGAGTTCCTGGTGGGCGCCTGTCATATCTGCTATAGCAACCCCCTGGCCGGCCAGTTGTTTAAGGGCTGTGGCGTAATCAAGAAAAATATCACTGAAAGGTATTTCCGGGTTAGGCAAGGTGGTTGTAACCAGGATAAACTCGGCAGAAGGGTTTGTTGACCGTACTTTGTCTATAATACCTTTGATATTGTTTTTAAAAACAGATGCAGACACCAGACTCCCGCCGTCATTCATCCCAAAGGCAATCACCACCAGATCAGGCTCATAAACACTAACCAAAGTGTTCGCACTTGCCAGTCCCCAATCAGACTTTTTACCCCCTACCGATTCGTTTATCAAGGTAACCTGAGAAGGATAATAGCGTTTGAGCTGAGCACAAACCAGTTCTGCCCAGGTAGGCATATAGGGGGAAATACCCAGAATTAACCCGCTGGCATTGCCTCCGGCAGTGATACTGTCACCAAAAAAAACAATCCGGACAGCTTTCCCCGCCTTCAGTTTTGCAATAATTCCTGCCAGTGCAGTTTGCTGATACTGCGGAACAGGACCTGCCCAGAGGCCTTTGGCATGGGTATACGTTACAGCCAGCTGCAGCTGGTGAAACAAATGCCAGCCCTCCCACATTATATAACCGCCGCCTTTTTTAGGAAATGTATTATCTCCTGAACGGGAAGGATAAAGTTCAGCATCGGTAAGATAGGCTGCGCCGGAACCCGCAAGCAGTTTTAACACACCGTCTTCATATACCCAGTCTACCTCTTCTATATATGCCGTATCCAGCGAGGAGCTTTTTACCGACAGTACATCAAGCGGGGTAAACAGCAACTTAGCCTGAGGATCACCACCACCGGAAGACAACATAAGCACTGATTCATTATACATGGTGTCGGTATCCCAGAAAGGGGACATGTTGGTCTCAATGTTAAAATAGGCGCCTGTAGCCATCTTCACACCACACAATAAAAAAAAGACAACCAGCAAAGTTTTATAATACAAAGCTGATTGATATGATAGTATCCCGATACTTTTCTGTTTCACCATGACCGTCCTGATAGTTATGAGCTTCAAAAGCTAAATTATCAAAATATTGTTATTCCAATACAAATTTACGTTTAATAGTCTTTTTCCCGGTTTTTACCATCAAAATATAAATATTTCGGCCCGGTAAGGCGCTTAAGCGGAAAATTCCCTCACCGGTTTTTACCCGGTGCAGGAAGGTCATATTCAAAAGCAGTAGATTATCTAATCACAGTTATTAAATCATTTACCGATTTTGTTTTTATGGTCATTCCGCGCAGCCGCTTACCGGGTTAACCGACCGGGCTATTCCCTGCCGGTATACACCGGTATTTACGCCATCGGGAGAGACAAACCGTACTTTCCAGATATACACGCCGCTTCCGACAAATTCGCCTTCCAAATCTTTCTGGTTCCACACCAGCCAGCTGACAAGACCTTCCGGAGTGCGCCGCAGGGGATTATCTGTTTCACCGCAATACCCAAAACGCTGCACTGAGGAATGTACAAACTTTCCCAGATGATCAAAAATGGCGATTTGCGCCACATATCGGTCACGGGAAACTACTTTTACCGCTGATAAACAATTTGCCGGATAAACAGAAATTTCCCCGGTTTCTTCGCTTTCGTTCTTACATTGCCGGCTGCCTTCATCGATTTTTCCATCGCGATTCAGCCCGCGGGGGCGTATCCATTCCTGCACCGTTTCCACTTTGCCGTCAGCATTGGTAATGGTACGGGTATTATTACCAAATACAACCTTTCCGTTATCCGCATAAGTAATATTGGGAATCAGACCTCCGGGATTGCCCACAGAAACGCCTTCTACAGGTACAAAAATAAAGGAATTATTGATATTACCGCTTGATTCCGTGCCCTCGACAAGCGCTTCCCTGTCCTGAGGAGTGTTTTTACCCGGCGACAAATCCGTATAGGGAGCATCCGGGTTCAGGAAAATAATGTCATCCAAAAGCGGCTTATACACATCATCCTCATTACTTAAGATAAACATCCACTCCAGACTGTCAGTCCCGTCCAGCACCACCGGAGCAGTCAGGCTTAAGACCATAATGGCATTTACCTTTTCTTCGTTTGGACTCACAAACATAATCAGAGAATCCCAGGGAGACCCTCCATTGTGCGCCTGTACTATCTTCTCGGAGAATGTAACGATTAAGGTATCCGGATTCCGCCTGACTTCACCATCGAAATCCCGGTAATAATTGAGGTCTGAAGGCTTTTTTACCGCTTTCACAATAATGGGGCCCATACCATCCTCAACCGGTACTTCCACTCCTGCAAACACGATACCAGGAGGGAGCCTGAGAGAAGGCTTTTGGGCAGCAGAAGTACGGGTAGCACCAAAATCGAATTCGTTATCCTTAAGCACAATAACAACTATCGTACTATCTGGTGTTCCGTCTTCTCTTTCGTAAAAGGAAATTTCTCCCTCTCCTGCCTGGTAATTATTTTCACCTTCTTTTGGCCAGTCGATAGAAAAAATCTGACCGGGCAGTTCCGGTAAGGTCTCTTTGAACTGTACAAATATGGTGTCTCCTTTCCCGTCACTGTTTCCATCTATTATCCAGGCCTTTTCGGCAGGCACATAGGCAGCAGAAGTATGGAGAACAGCCTGCGCGGTGTCATAAACTGCCGACAGACTTGCTGTAATATCCGAAGTATTTTCAGTGGAAGCGGGGTCAAGCATACCTTCTAATACTGAATTATTTTCTGATGGTGACAGCGAAAATCCGTACGTTATCACCCCGGACTGGTATATCCCGCTGAATACTGAAGTTTCCACTGCGCTTACCAGCTGTGTTTCTCCGTTCTCCATCTCCAGAATAATGGTGAGGGTATCCTTTACGTTTTTGCGCGGACTCACGGCTTCTGCTACAACATTGAAGGTTGTTTCTTCTATTTGATTCAGGCTGGTAACCGGGTATTCTTCTCCTGGAGCCGTAAAATATATTTTTGTCTCTTTGCTGTTCCGCCAATACGTCTGGTAGCTTTTACCGGTATTGTAAACAGGGTCGAGATAGCTTACCTTAATATCGTCTTCGGCCTCACAATTGAGTATGGAATCAGAGTTATCAGCCCCGCTTTCATCTTTCTGAATAGTCATACGATATTCCCCGCCTTTATCTTCTATCAGCTGTACGCCATACAGGTTATCACCCGTACCCAGGCAGGTGACAACCGCAAACACCGTATCCTTACCCGTACTGAAATTCTGGTCGTTAAGCAATATCTCAACATCGGTTGTGGTACGTGCTATCGTTGTACTGTTTTCAGGCTTATCCTTTAGTGTAATTTTTGCTGTTTCATCTGCATAAGCCACATTCAGTTCATCTTTTACCATGCTGCCGGCAAGACCCTCTTTGGTATGGGATGTAATCAGGGCCGTAACCCTGCCAAAAAAGAACACTTCCAGGACAGTACTGTCCCCAGGGAATACAGTCTCGCTCATAGGAACAGCCACCCGCCAGATGCCCAGACTGTCATTGCGTACTGCCGGTGGAAATGTAACCCTGAGCGTATCAAAGGTTTTTGCCCCGGTACCGGAAGTATTTTCTGCCGTAAGCAGGAGTTCCTTTGATAGTACAGAATAATCATCGATATAAGTAATATAGAGGGAATCTTTATCCGGACTCCAAAACGTACTATCTGAAAGCATATCCCCGGTTTTATCGGTAAACATAACCTCTGCTTCTGTTTCGCCCACGGTGCCATATAGCACCGTTCCCTGTGCTGCATCCCCGTCCACCGGGTCCGTATATATTGCCGTAATACCATCGCCCCGCCTCACCTGCAGTAATGCGTCTCCGGCGTTGCCGGAGAAGGATTTGTCCACCGGGACAGCAGCGCTGAAAATACCGGGTTGGGTTTCCTGCAGGGTAACGGTCAGCGTATCCGGCTCGCGGTCGTTATTGGGCGGTGAAGATATTAAGGTAGCGGTATTAACAGCTCCCGGAGCAGCCTTCTGGTCCTTTACTACCAGATACACATAATCGGTTTCTGTGGCGTACTGTCTTATCGGGTTCCCCGGCACCAGTGATTCTGAAAAATACAGAGAAGCCTGAACCGGATAGGGCCGTACCAAAACAGTGTCCGCTACCGCGTCGCGGGTATTATTGGGGTTGACCCAGCTTACTACAAGGCTGTCCCAGGCCGCGGACTGGCTGGTATCATCTCCCGCTAAACTGTTCCCATCAGCCATAAAAGGCACCTGGACAGAAAAGAAATATAATTCTCCCTCCTGCCGGTATGGAGTGAGCGGAAGTATTTCCATGTCCCCTCCCGTTGTTGTTACCGCTACCGGTTGAAGAACCGACAGTAATGGTTCTGCAGTCTTAATACTTATTATATAACTGCTGTTTTTTTCTGTCAGGTATTCCGGGTCCAGATAATTTGCATCCAGTATCCTGAGCGTGGAAGGCGTATACTGTTTTGTATAAATAACCGTAAGCACATCGCTGTTTTTCCAGCCGGGCCTGGCAGCTACTGCTTTGAGCGTATCGCTTGCAAAAAAACGTAACAATCCCGTGTACTTGCTGCTGCTGGTATCGGGTGTAGTACCGTCCAGGGTGTAATAAATATCTGCATCATAGGTGGAGGTCGTAAGCACTGAACTGAGAACGGATACAAAGCTTGTGCCGGAATCGGGATTAGCAGCAGGCACCGCTGCTATGGGACGATAATTTTCCGTAATTATCGTACTCGGAATATATGCATCACCGGGTGGAAAGGCTTTTGCTTTCAGGGTTACCGGACTGGTGAAATTAAACGGAATAGCCGATGAATAAACCGGACTGGCAGCCACCGGGTCACTCCCGTCCAGGGTATAGCGGATAAGCGCATCGGTGGCCACAGGATTACTCAGGCCCACCTGGATTGAGCCAAAAAAATCGCTGCCCGGAGGGCTGGCAACAGGCGCATCAAGAGGCAGGCGTTTGGTATATGCTTCCTGTCCCACCGGACTCGGAGTACCGCTTCCGTTACAGGCATAAAACTTAAGTATGGCGGTCCCGGTAATAGCAAGTGGCTGGTTGGTATATAATTTTCGCGCAGAACCGGAAACAAGACTGCTTCCGTCCAGGGTATAATAAATAGAATCATCCGCTTGTGCGGGTGTTAGCGTCACCATTACGCTCCCGGTAAAATAAGAACCCGCAGGAGAAGCCGTGGGCAGGCCTATCTGCCCGCGCAGATTATAGGTTTGTGTTACCACCGGGCTTATGGTGCTGTTATGGTCTCCATTACTAAAATAGGCAACTGCCCGCAGGGTGGACGTCGTATTTAAAGAGACGGGATTTCCATTATACACGGTCCCGGCAGAAACAGTCGGGGCAGCATCACTGATAGTATAACGGATTGTTGCTCCTGCAGAATTATTTGTTATTGCAATAAGGGTATCATTCAAAAAGAAATTGTTCCCTGTACCATCTGACCAGGAGGGCAAAGAAGGTGGCTGTACCGTCTTTTTTGCATAAGAGGCGCTTGCCTGCCGGTTTACATCAGTGGTATCCATGGGGTCGGAATAAGAGGCAGTGAGATGATCACCGTTCAGCAATACCTGTAAAATTTTATCTTCAGCTTTTAACACCCCGTAAACCGCGGGAATCTGAGCCGCCAGGAATCCGTTTATAAGGGACAGAGTAAGTGTTTCTGTTTCTTTTGCCAGTTCTGTGATATCAGCTGAACGGGTAGTAATGGTCACCCGGTATTTACCAGCCGCCAGAGAATCCGCCTGGGGCATTTGATCATCCACTATCACCCATACCGGTGTCTTATTTTCGGCAAAAGCAGCAGTTTCGCCCGTTAACGCATCGGTCGTGCTAAAATAAACTTTGGCCTCCCGGGGACCGGGCTTTACCTCTGCCAGGGCGGAAGGTTTATCGGAAGCGTTTAAGGGATTACTCCACCTTGCTGTGAGAAAGTCATAAGCAGAAGCCTCCAGCGAGGCGTTTCCCGGTACAGCGGCCGATATAGAAAAATCTAACGTATCGTAAAAAATATGACGGTTATTCTGAATAATATAATTATTGATAGTAACCGATTCGGTATCCAGGCTGTTCGAGGTGGTCAGCTGTATGCTTACAGAAGTAAGACCGGCATACGGCGCAGTAAGTTTTACGATGACCTTTGTGTCTTTCTCAGTGAGATACGTTGAACTGTCCAGTACTTCACCTGTTACCCTGCTGAATTCCAACCCGGATGTATATGCGGTTTTTATATAATTTTCCGAAATAGTATCACTGTTATCCAGGCCCTCTTTTGCCGCAAAGGCCTGCAGCACCGTAGTTTCAGTAATGGTAAGCGGGTTACCGGGATAGAGTTCAAAAGTGCCGCCATTTAATCGATAGTATATGCCGGCGCCATCGGTGGATGAACTGATACGCACCTGTTCGCTGAGTTCAAAATCTTTACCAGCCGGATCAGCCACCGGGGGATCCAGACGTTTAAACCCCTGTCTGGCAAAGGATGCCCACATAATAGCGTCATAAACAATTTGTTCCGTCGCATCTTTATCGACTAACTCATTTGGTTGAAAAGAAAGAGCGGCGCCTCTTCGTGTCCCATTCCCAAAGGCCCCGATTGAGGCGTATAATTTTGGCATACCGGCAATAAATGAACCCGTATTGGCATACTGCCAGGCCATAAACGAAAGCATTTCCCAATACCCGGGACCAACTTCATACTGATCGGCGTCCGCATGACAACGGCCATTCTCCACTCCAAACGTCTTCCAGAACAACGTATCACTAGCCATTAATTTGCGTCCGTTTCGTATAATACCATGACCCTGGGGAGCATCCTGAGTACTGTCGACCACTATCCAGACCGGTTCGTAGGTACGCCAATCTCCATGATCCACCCCCTCTGATAGCCATCCCGGCGAATTTATTACGTTTTGAAAACCAAATACGTCTTTGCCTATCGCACCCGCGTCATCCCCTACATCTACAATCCCCACAGCGTTATTGGCCGCGTTTACCAAAATGCCGGGAACATTCGGCCCGTCAACGCTATACCAGCCGCCATTCACATGCACTATCACATGGGGCAGAACCGGCGCCCAGGCTGCCTGAACACCAGCCCAGGTAGCTTCTGATGATTTCATTATTTTAATATTGGGAATACCGTCTATTGCTTCCAGTACAAAGTCCTTGCCTTTTAGCCCCGGCCATTTAGTGGCTTCCGGGCAATACCAGTGACCGGAGGCTATATTATTATAAATAATGAGCACACGAACCGTATCTTCGGTGGCTGCGCTATAGCGGTAAGTAGCCGATGACCATCCCAGTGAAGTAACCGCCACAGCAATAAATATTATTTTTAAATATATACGTATCATTTTCATTTTTCTTCGGTTAAGTGTGACCTTAATATCCTATCCGGTTCATTTTGCGCTTTTAAAAACAACTTATGTAATCATCAGGTACGAAAACCTCCTTATGCCATACAACACTCCTGAATTTTCTCTTCTTTCCTCCCCACATGCGGAGCAATAGAGGGGAGGAATTAACCTGTCCGGCGCAGCTCCAATAAATGGAGCGTAGACGGAAAAGAGGGGGGAACACAATTACTCATCTTTGAGGCAGCGTACCGCAAAAGACCATCCCGCCACATCTGAGGCTACATACTGCCACAGTATTAAATTATTCCCACCTATATTAAAAGTCGGACTCATCATGACGTTATTGCCTTCATTATCTATCCAGAGAATTCCCTGGTTTCCCAGCTGATAAAAAACACCATCCGCTTTGGTGAAGCCTGAAGGAAGCATCGCAAAACCATATTTGTCTGTTGTGGCAGAACCTCCCCATTCCCCCACCGCTTCCAGAGCCCAGGCCGCGGTGTTTTCGCCGCCGACAAAACTCATTAATTCCATCCATTCAGCTCTGATTGGCATATGCCAGCCTTCAGGACAGATATCCTGGTCATTCCCATGGTTATCCGCAATAACTGTCGGATAATCATACAGCCTTCCATATTTTTCACAGCTCGCTTCCTGACTATTATAACACAGGGATTTTCCGCCGCTGGCATCATAATTCAGGTTTTCGGCCATCCAGGTCTGCTCCCCGATAACGGTCTTTTTATAGACCTGGCCGTCACGACTGTCGGTGAATGTACTGTCTGTTTCATTGTTATTTACAGTCACACTGGTATCCCACACGCAGCGTACATTAAAACCAAAGGTGGCATAATTTTCAGAAAAAGCAGATATTTCATCCTTGTCTTTTAAGACCGTATACCCTGATTCATTTCCTTCACCCTTGTTCATCCAGAGGTAGGCACGGTCGTTTATCCCCAGATAACTTCCGGCTGCTGTGCGCAATCCGCCGGGAACCAGGTTAAGGCCTAATGCATCAGTACTTCCATCACCCCAATCCGAGGCTGATTTCAAGGCTTTACCTGCCACAGCTGTTCCACCACCCTGGCTGATAAGGGTTTCCCATTCTTCTTTGGTGGGCAGGCGCCACTCAACCGGACATACATCCCGACGATTGCCATGGGAAGTTTTGGTCGCGGTTTTGTAATCATAAAGGCGGCCGTAAGTTTCACAATTTTCTTTATCATCATCATAACACCATGAATTACCTGTTGAGGGCTTATATTTCAAATTCTCCGCCATCCAGATATCATCACCAATTTTTACTGTCTGATATATCCGGGTGTCCCGCTCATCGGTAAAAGCAGATGCGGACTGGTTTTCGGATAAAGTAACCACTTCCAGACTGTCGGAATAATCCGACACCGGGAGTTTTTTAGTGTTCCAGCCGCTTTTTGATAATACCAGCGTGTCGGTAACCGCAGCTCGTTTTGCAAGAAAAGAATTGTTCTCCCGGCCCGAAGGCAGTCCGCCCGAATAAGCAGAACCGGTATTAACATATTTACAGACATAGGTTTGGCCACTGGTCTGTACCCGAACCAGATAAACACCCCGTAACAACCCGGATACAGGTAAAGATAAATATTCACTTCCCGCGGACAGAGATCCGTTAAAGTAACGGTCTATCATCCTGCCTGATATATCCAGGATATCAATGCTCACATTGTGTTCGGCGTTTAAACCAAGCCATAAAAGGTTACCTTTAATATACGGTGAACCGTTTTTCTGGTTGGCCAGATTCAGCTTAGTAGCGGTAAGTTTTCCGGTAATTTCAAACATGCCGTTTTCATCGGTAACCGCAGACAGCCCTGCAGACTGTAATGCGACTTTTACACCGCTTAGGGGCTTACTGTCTTTATCAACCACCATGCCTTTTAATGATACATTTTCTGACCAGGCAAACATTATCGCCATCAATATCCCGGCTATCATTATTTTTGATTGTTTTATCATTTTTCTCTCCTTTTTTCTGGTAGGGCGATTCGTGAATCGTCCCTGCCAGTATGTGCTTGGATTTGTTTTCATTTTTTGTTGCTATTTCAGCATCAGTACCTTTTTTACAATGGTTTGATTACCGGTTATGATTCTGAACAGGTATTGTCCGGCGGCCAGCTCCCGGCCGCTGTCACCATGGCCGTTCCAGGCGATTTTATGTGTACCGGCAACATACCTTCCTGATGCCAGACTTCTGACTTTTTCGCCATTCAGACGGTAAACATCAATTTGTGTTTTACCGGCCCTGTCGAGACTAAAGCCAAGTTCTGTTACCGTTCTGAACGGATTAGGAGAAATATGTATATCTTCGGCTGTTGCAATATTCTTCTCCACACCTACATTATCATCTGCCATGAGCATAAACTGCTGGCTGGAAACATTACCGTTATTGTCGCGGGCAGCAAACTCAATCATATTCAGATAATCCATATTTTTCTTCAGAGATACACCGGCAGCTGTCATAGTTACTGTCTCTGTTGTCCCGTCAGCTTTATCTAACTCACCAACAACCCAATCACTCCAGTTAGCGCCGCCGTCTTCAGAAGTCCTGAACGCTCCGGAACAGTTTTCTCCCGCAATTTCCGCAGAACTAAGCGCCCGGCCAATCAGGTGAACTTCACTCAAATAGCCCTTAAAGAAATAGGCACGATTACCTAATGCTCCCAGACGAAGGGGAGCGAAATTCCAGTGATAGTAGTCGCTCCAGTTTTCTGTAGCCTCAAGTTTCCCGTTGATATATATTTTGCAGTCTTTGCCGTCCCAGGTTGCTGCTACATGGTACCATTTACCCATACTGAAACTTCCCGGAGGGGTTTTTACAATGGGCATGGCTGTTCCACCACGATTAGCTCCATGTACTTCAATATGATCGGTCTGTGCATACAACAGGAATGTGTCAAACTCTTCTATGCCGCCCTGAGAAATCATTATCTGGTTGGTTTCAGCATTAACCCAGGTTGACAGAGTCAATTGTTCCTTCCGTCCCATTACGCCATGACCGCAGTCAACCCAGTTTGCGCCGTTTAAATAAAGAGCCTTACCGGTTTTTCCGTTCCAGAGTGTCGTTTCTTTAAGGCCGGCGCCTTTGATGAATTTTCCATTATATTTATTGCCGGCAGCATTGTTAAGGTCTTCACTCAGATGTAAAAGGACAATACTCTCTTCCCGAAGCGCAGGAGCTGATTTTCCTATCCGCATGCCTTTAGGGTCTTTAACATTCACAGTAAAATCCACGGTATTCTGATCTTTACGTGTCAGTTTTAACCCGCTGAATTCAGGAGCCAGACGAAGACTAACAGGAAAATCCTGGCTTTGCAGTAAAGTTCCGGTCTTGCTTTTAATACTGAAACGAATCT
Organism: Fibrobacteria bacterium; assembly: GCA_015232855.1. Lineage (GTDB taxonomy): Bacteria > Fibrobacterota > Fibrobacteria > UBA11236 > JADFYW01 > JADFYW01. The sequence continues at coordinate 1,117 of JADFYW010000130.1, read as the reverse complement.
TGTTGACACGAGCCTTGTCTTCTGTAAAAGGCAAAGCCTTAACGGTTACCGTTTCTTCTTCTTTACTCCCATCATCTGCTGTTGTTTCTGCCGGATGTTCCTTCCAGGTTCCGCCTCCATCAGTACTGTATTCGCATTTTAACGTAGAAACATCAAGCCCCGATGCATTTTGCACTTTTACTGAAAGATTTGCCGGCAATTTTTCTACTACGCCGTCATTACTTACTTCTGTCCAGTCCAGCGAAGTTATATTTACATACGCGTCCCGCTTGGTGGTAATGGCATTCCGGAAGTAATTCCCGCTGTAGGTATTGGTAATTTTAAAACGGACTATATTTTTATGCGCCCCGGTCACCTGATTAAAAGGAATACCCTTGCCGGTAATAGTTACCCAGTCTTTGGTGCCTTTGGTCCCGGTAACCACAACATTATCATGTTTTATCCATCGTAATGACCGGCAGATAGTATCATTCACTGCGTAATATACTTCCGCGCTGGCCGGGTCCAGCCCCGCTTCGCTTTTCGCCTGTATCTCACAATCAGGAGCCGACTGCTCAGAAGAAGATTGCTTAAACCCCTGCCAGGTGGTCATGGGACAGAGCTTGCCGGCAGCCCCTACTTTTGATTTGATATGAGCACTTAACCCCGTGTTCCAATGAGAACCAGCCCAACCATTCACCTGAATATCTTTGTAGGTATAAACAAAGAAAAACACACTCTGCAGTTTGTTCCATACATTATCAAATTCACTGATAGTAGATGAAACAGGAAGAGCTGTACTCGCATCATACTCCCCTCCGTCAGCTGAATGAGAAAACATCCATATCCAGCAGCCGTTAAACGGGTAACCGCTGACTTTGTTTACATTACTGGGACTTGCCCAGCCGAATACGGAATAACATTCCTGGAAAAGACCATCTAAACCCCAACCGGACATTTCACCGTTGCAATGGACATCGGTCACGATAACCGGACATTTACCAAACATACACATACTGCTCGAGCCGGCTCGCATACCATTATAAACATCTGCGGTAAAAGGCTGACCCCGTCCGGTACAGCCCGGTGCATCATACGGTTCATCTATCTGCATATAGTCGCAACCGACCGCCGATAT
>JADFYW010000012.1 GCA_015232855.1 Fibrobacteria bacterium | reverse complement strand
CACTCAATTGGAAAAACCGTACTCATCGCAGAAGATGATTTTATTTCGTTTAATATGATAAAAAGAACTCTGACAAAACAAGGCTATAGGGTATTACATGCTGAAAATGGTGTAGAAGCGGTTAAACTCTCAAAAGAAAATGAAATAGCAGTAATTTTAATGGATATGAGCATGCCGAAATTAAACGGTTTAGAGGCAACACGTCAAATAAAGACGTTTAATTCTAACATCAAAATTATTGCCATGACCGGCCTGGCCATGAAAGATGATGAAGCTCGAATTCGGGAAGCGGGGTGTGATTATTATCTTTCAAAACCAACAAAGCCTGAAAAAATTCTGGAAGTGCTGAATAAGTTCATAATTTCTGCTTCGTGACACTCAGAGTAACTATAGCAATCTTTCTGTATCCGAAGTCCTCAAGTGTACGAGCAAAGTCAAAAAAGAAACGGCATTATCTTTTTTAAAAATTTTAAGGAAGTTTTATAGGGCGGATAAATAAATGTAGTATCAAACAAAAAGCTTCTTTTAAACTCGCTGCGCTTATAGCTGAAGGTTTCAAACCCCGCTCTACCTCTGTACCGTCCCATCCCGCTGCTACCAACACCTCCAAAGGGGAGATGCCCCGACATAATATGAGAGAAGGTAGTGTTAATATTCAGACTGCCTGATGTAATGGTATCACGGACCTTATTCTCAACAACAGGATCTTCGGTAAAAAGATAAACCGTAAGGGGCTCACCCAATTTTAGAATGTGCTCCAGAGACTCCTGGAGAGAGGTATATTCTAATACAGGAAGCAGAGGACCAAAAATTTCTTCCTTCATAATTGGAGCGTTCCAGTCAGTAACATCCAAAATAGTGGGGGATACAAATTTCTTTGATGAATCGAATGTACCTCCCGAAAGAACAGTATGGCCCTTTGCCAGTTGATGAAGTCTATTGGTGTGGGCTTCGCTGATTATTCGGGCATAGTCAGGACTCTTTCCAGGGGACTTTCCATAAAATTTGCCAATGGCAAGTTTTAGTTCCGCAACAAGTCTGTCTTTCAAGGACGATTCTACGATGATATAGTCGGGAGCAAAACATGTTTGCCCTGCATTAAAAAATTTTCCCCAGGCAATACGCCTGGCTGCAGTTCTTATATTTGTACAATCATTAACAATACAGGGATTTTTACCACCCAGCTCCAATGTAAGTGGAATAAGATGTTCGGCACATGCAGCCATAACCTTTTTCCCCACGGTAGTACTACCTGTAAAAAAAAGGAAATCCGGACGCTGTGCAATCAGGTTCACGGATACTTCCGGCCCCCCGGTTTTAACAGTAATAAAGTTCGGGTCAAAGTATTTACGTATCAGAGAGGCAAGGCACGAAGACGTATTTAAACTAAGTTCTGAAGGTTTGATGACAGCACAGTTTCCAGCGGCTATAGCACTGACAAGGGGTGCCAGAGAAAGAAAAAAAGGATAGTTCCAGGGACTGATGATAAGCACAACACCATAAGGTACTTGTCGTATAAGGCTGCGACCTGGCTGAATAATGAGGGGTGTCCGGACCTTTTTGACCCGGGACCAGTTTTTTAGGTTTTTAAGGGCAATTTTAATTTCATTGAGAATAAGCCCCAGTTCACCGGTGTACGCTTCAATTTCAGGCTTCCCCAGATCAAGTTGTGTTGATTGAATAATTTCACCAGCATTTTTCTCAATGAGAGCTTTTAATTGCTGTAATGCAGACTTTCTGAATTCCAATGACCTTGTTTTACCGGAAGCAAAAAAGGCCTTTTGTTTTTCCAGGTGGTATTCTGCGTGATTTAAATGTGCCATGCTGATTTTAAACCATTTGTAGTGGCCAATATTTTTTAGATTAATTTACTAAATAATTATGAAAACATCCTTAAAACATATTCTATTGGTTTTAATCACCTGCACTGTTGTCCTGGCTGATGATTCTACCTTAGTATCTAATGACTCTCTTATTAAAAGCGGGATAAACACTTTTCAAAACGGGTACAATGCATGGAGCATTTCGGTTTTTCAAAAATCCATATCTCTGTTTTCAAAAGCTGCTGATTTGAATAACCGTGACTTCCGGCCTTACTATTGGTCCGGTGTGGTCCAATTCCATATTTCCAATTATTATCTCTTCGGTGAAAAAAAGTCTCGCAACAAAAAACAGGGTGTAAAAGCCGTCAATGCCGCCCTGGAAGCTTTAGAAAAATCACTGGAACTGCAGCCGGAACATGGAGAGAGCCTTGCTCTCTACGGCACAATTACTGGTATCAAAATTTATCTTAAACTTTATCTTGCCCCGATACTTGGCCCCAAAGTGTTTAATAACATCAAAAAGGGCCTGAGTTTGGCAGAAAACAATCCGAGAATTCACTACCTGATAGGAGTCAACTATCTTTTTACCCCCGGTTTTTTAGGGGGGGGCGTTGACAAGGGTCTCGAATATTTGCTCAAAGCGGATTCTTTATATAAAGAAGAACGTTCCCGTACCCCTGAACCACTTGAACCCCGGTGGGGGTATTCCACCTGTTTGGGTTTTATTGGTAAGGCCATGATTAAAAAAGATAACCCCCAAAAGGCAAAAACATATTTTAAGACAGCTTTGAACATTAATCCCAAAGACCAGCTTTCTATCACCGGTTTAAAAGAAGCTGAAGAACTTATAGCCAAAGGAAACTAATGCAAAAAAAAGTAATAGTTATTGGAGCCGGGCTAGGCGGAATAGCTGCCGCTGTATCCCTGGCCGCTGAAGGTTTCAACGTAGATGTGTATGAAAAAAACAATCAAATCGGTGGCAAACTCAATGTGCTTGAAAAAGAGGGATTTGGATTCGACTTAGGGCCATCTATCTTCACACTTCCACATCTGTTTGAACGCCTTTTTAAAAGAGCGGGTAAAAAGATGGAGGATTATCTTACTCTTCAGCCTGTCACTCCTCACTGGCGTAATTTTTTTGAAGACGGTACAGTTGTTGACCTTTATAAAGATGAACAGAAGATGAAGGCCGAACTGGATAAACTGGGTGTGGGCCTCTTTGAGGAGTTCACTAAATTCAGAAAATATTCCGCCCGGCAGTACGATATTGTAGAAAAAGGATATTTTGATAAGGGGCTGGACAATACCTGGGAGTTTATCAAATTTTACCCCTGGATAGATTTGCTATGGAAACTCGATTCCCTTGGCACTATGGATAAGGGTGTAAGAAAATTTTTTAGTAATCCATACCTGATTGATATTTTTAATTTCTTTATAAAATATGTAGGCTCTTCAGCAATACAAGCTCCGGCGTTTTTTAATTTAATGCCCCATATACAGTTTGAATATGACCTCTGGTATGTAAAAGACGGAATGTATAACCTGGCCAGAGGGTTAAAGCGGTTGATGGATGATTTACAGATTAAAATTCATCTTGGGTCCGAGGTGCGCCGTATCGAAAAGAGCGGAAGCAATGTCACCGGTATCCGACTTGAAAACGGGGAGACCAGGAAAGCAGATATTGTCGTTTCCAATATGGAAGTCATACCTGCATACAAGGAACTTCTTGGTGAAGAAGATGCTTTTATGAAGGGTCTGGAAAAGTTTGAACCGGCCTGTTCAGGATTGGTACTGCATCTGGGAACAGATAAAATCTATGAAAACCTTGCTCACCACAATTTTTTCTTTTCTCAAAACCAGTCTGAACATTTTAATACCGTATTCAAAGAACATAAGCTTCCCCATGATCCTACCCTGTATGTTGTGGCCCCCACACGCACCGATTCTTCTAAAGCTCCGGCAGGATGTGACAACATTAAAGTACTGCCTCATATTCCTTATATCGATGATGAGAATCCATATACAGAAGAGGATTATCGGAATCTGCGCAACCAGGTTCTCGATAAGCTGGAGAGAACTGCCCTGCCCGGGCTTCGGGAGCATATTATTGTGGAGGATATGTGGACCCCTGTAGATATCCAACGAAATTACTTTTCAAATAAGGGTTCAGTGTACGGAGTAGTATCAGACAGGGAAAAAAATTTCGGTTTCAAAGCTCCCAAGCAAAGTTCCCGCTACTCAAACCTTTATTTTACCGGTGGCAGTGTTAATCCGGGTGGCGGTATGCCTATGGTAGTCCTCTGCGGTCAGAATGTATGTGACCGCATAGTCCGTAACGAAGCAAAAGGTCTTCACGGATGATAGAGACTATTCCACTGTTGATTGGTTCTTTTTGCTGGCTGGCAGGATTTGCGCTTATGTGGCGAATCCCTCTTTGTGCAAGACGGAATGAAACTCAGAAGGCCGATAAGGTCTCTGTAATAATCCCCGCCCGTAATGAAGAAAAGCGTCTGCCGGCTTTACTCAATACCCTAAGCCATCAGTCTGTTTCCCCCGGAGAAATCATTGTAGTAGATGATGATTCAGAAGATAATACCGCAGAAATTGCTGCAAAATTTAATGCGAGCATAGTGAGGATAGAAGATAAACCAGTTGGATGGAATGGCAAGTCTTTTGCCTGCTGGACAGGAGCTCAAAAGTCTTCAGGAGAGCTGCTTCTGTTTCTGGATGCGGATACAGAACTGGAACCGGATGGCCTGGCCAGAATTCTTTCGGAACACTCCAACGAGGGAGGGCTGATATCGGTGCAGCCCTGGCATATAACCCGTAAGCCTTATGAGCAGCTGTCGGCATTTTTGAATATCATAGTCATGGCCGGGTTAAACACCTTTACCGTTTTGGGAAAAAGGTTGTCACCGGCAGGCAGTTTTGGGCCGTGTATCATGTGCAGCCGGGAGGATTACTTTAGTACTGGTGGTCATGAAGCAGTAAAAGCCGAAATTCTTGAAGACATTCCCTTTGGTCGCAATTTCTTAAAAAAGGGCAAACCGGTAAACTGTTATGGCGGTAGAAACACGATAAAATTTAGAATGTATCCAGATGGACTGGCGGATCTTATCGGGGGATGGAGTAAAAGTTTTGCTGCAGGGGCATCCCATACACGACCATTCATCACCATTCTGGTAGCCGTATGGGTATCCGGGGCTTTCACAGCGGCATCTCAGCTTATTTTTGCACCCTCTCTTGCGGGTTTATTGATGTATGCCTGTTATGTTTTACAAATCTACCTGTTACAGAAATATGCCGGCAATTTTGGGCGATTTACCGCATTGCTCTATCCGGTATCAATAGCCTTTTTTGTATTCATCTCTATAAAATCCCTTATCACCACTTTTGTCTTTAAGACTGTTACCTGGAAAGGCCGTCCTGTTCACACGGATGTATAAGGAATTATCTCTATGCAAATATGGTACTTTTCTCATTTCTGGACTGTGATAATTGATACGTTAGCCTGGTTCCTGGTGCACATGGGATTTGCCTGGTTTGTAACGTCTCTTCCTGCCAATATATTCAATCCTGAGGGGGTTTTGTTTAAACTGAGGAGTTGGGAAAAAGGCGGTAAAATTTACCAAAAGCTATTCAGGGTTCATAACTGGAAAAAGAAGCTCCCGGATGGAGCTGCACTCTTTAAGAAAGGCTTTAAAAAAAAGAAGATCAACAGCAGAAAACCAGAATATCTGGAACGATTTGTACTGGAGACCTGCAGAGGGGAAGCTGCTCACTGGCTTGTGATTTTGGCTGCACCTTTATTTTTTCTCTGGAATCCGCCCTGGGCTGGTTTGGTGATGATAGGATATGCTTTTTGTGCGAATTTACCCTGTATTATTGTACAGCGATACAACCGGCCGTGGATAAACCGGCTCATAAAACATAAATCACGGGTTTAATTTTTAGTTTCGGGTTATTTGAAAGGAGATATATGGTGACAGGTAAAAAAATTGCAATCATCGGAGCAGGACCGGGAGGCCTTACCACAGGGATGCTGCTGGCCAACAGCGGTTATGAGGTAACCGTTTTTGAAAGCCAGGACCGGGTGGGAGGACGAAACCGTTCTATAACCCTTGGCGATTACACTTTTGATACAGGACCCACGTTTCTAATGATGCTCGAAATTTTAGAAGAGGTCTTTCAGTCAACGGGACGGGATATCCGTAAATATATGGAACTGGTAGAACTGGATCCCATGTACAAGCTTTCTTTCATTGACAAGGAAATATCCCCAACCCGTAATCATGAAAAAATGGCCGAACAGATAAAACAGCTGTTCCCGGGGCATGAGAAAGGACTCATGGAGTTTTATAAAAATGAAAAAAAACGCTATGAGGCCATGTACCCCTGTCTTCAGCGTCCCTATAGCGGTCTTGGTTCCTATCTGTCCACAACGCTCTTAAAGGCTGTACCTCATCTCTCACTAGGGAAAAACCTTTACAAGGAACTGGGTAAATATTTTACTGATGAACAGTGTAAAATTGCATTTACCTTTCAGGCTAAATATCTGGGAATGTCACCCTGGGAATGCCCTGCGCTCTTTATGATGATTCCCTTTGTAGAGCATGAGTTTGGTGTTTTTCATGTGCAGGGTGGGCTCAGCCGTATCTCCGAAGTAATGGCTGACATTATTAAAGAGGATGGGGGCGTCATACGCTTAAATGAGCCCATCGATAAAGTAGTAGTGGAAAATGGGACGGCCCGTGGTGTACGCCTACAAAGTGGTAAAACTGAAAACTTTGATGCGGTAGTAATTAATGCGGACTTCGGACATGCAATGAATACCCTTTTTGAACCGAACACCTTAAGAAAATATACTCCGGAAAAAGTGGCCGGGAAGAAATATTCCTGCTCTACGTTTATGCTTTATCTTGGCCTTGACAAGTGCTATGATGAACCTCATCACAACATCATTATTGCAGAAGATTACAAAAACAATATCGAAGAAATTGCGGTTTCCAAAACAATTCCTCAGGATATGTCGATATATGTACGTAATGCCAGTGTCACCGACCCGGACCTTGCTCCCAAGGGGCACTCCGCACTTTATGTGCTGGTTCCTGTTCCCAATAATACCAGTGGTGTACAATGGACTCCTGAATTCACCGCAGATTACAGAGAAAAGGTCCTTGACCGTATTATCTCCCGTACAAGTATGACAGACCTTAAGGAGCATATCGTGGAGGAGAAAATTATAACTCCCACAGGATGGGCTAAAGAAGAGCAAGTCTACAATGGCGCTACTTTTAACCTGGGCCACCAACTTACACAAATGCTCCACCTTCGTCCCCATAACAGGTTCGAAGAAGCTAAATGCTGTTATCTGGTGGGCGGCGGAACCCATCCTGGCTCAGGTTTACCGACCATTTACGAGTCAGCTAAAATCTCCGCCCAACTTCTAAAAGATGACCTCAGCTAAAATATTTGCCATGAGGGGATTAAAGGAATAAGCAGTTTAGATAAAGATTATTTCGCTCTATTTTTAGAGTAAAAAATGATAATATTACCTATTAAATCAATCAAATTAAACGATTGGACATGTGGGATTTGGTTAATGTATGATATCTATACTAACTGGAGAACGACATGAGTAAAAATTTATCCGAATGGAACAAAGGAGACTCCTGGCATACTACTGATGATGTGGTAATGGGTGGGATATCCTCAAGCAGTTTTACTGTCCAGAAATCTGGTACAGGTATTTTTGAAGGTAATGTCTCACTGGAAAATAACGGCGGCTTTTCCTCCTTGAAAGGCGAAATACCTGAGAATGGTTTTTCTGGTTTTAGTGGGATAAGATTTAAAGCTCGCGGAGACGGAAAGAAGTACAAACTTTACGTAAAAGATCACAACCAGCCAGGTGGCATCAATTATCAATATGAATTTATGGCCGAATCAGGCATCAGTAAAATATACTCTTGCCCCTTTTCTGAATTCATACCCGTTAGTAAGGGAAAATTAGTTACGGCAGCCAGCTCTCTGGAGTCAGATAAGATCCGGTTTATGGGTTTTATTATAGCCAACAGACAAAACGGGAATTTTAAACTGGAAATAGAATGGATAGAGGGATATAAGGAGAATTCGCATGTATAAATTAATTACGACTTTAACATGGCTTCTTTGTTTGACATTGTCTTTGTCTGCATCTGAACCAGACAAAGGGTATTCAATTGCCGGCACAGCAGAACTGGGATTTTTAGGCGTTGCCAGCCACAAAGTGCAATTCAGTAACGATAACACCTATTTTAATTATGCAGAAGACGGTGGTCAGGATATTCTGTTTCCTTTTGGAAGAGTAAGCCTGGATGTGAAGTTCAAATCAAAGCACCATCTGGTATTTCTCTATCAGCCACTTTCCCTGGTGACCAGGGAGACGCTGAGTAAAGACCTTATGGTAGACGACATTCGATTTTTGCAGGGAACACCAATGGAATTCCGATATGACTTCCCATTCTGGCGCTTAAGTTATCTCTATGATTTTTCAAAAAATCCCCAAAGAGAACTGGCTTTTGGTCTTTCCTTTCAGATACGTAATGCAAGAATCGAGTTCCAGTCACTTGATAGCGAACAATTCAGAAGTACCCGGGATATTGGGCCTGTACCCATTCTTAAAACAAGGCTCAAACAGGAGTTTTCCAATGGTCTCTGGACCGGCCTGGAGGCAGATGGTTTCTACGCACCGGTAAGTTATATCAACGGAAGTGAAAATGAAGTGATTGGTGCCATCCTGGATGCCAGTGTACGTACCGGTTTAAAACTGAAGCATGGCGACATTTTCTTTAATCTCCGTTACTTAGGCGGCGGTGCAGTGGGTACGAGTTCAGATACCAAGGGAGCCGGAGATGGTTACGTCCGCAACTGGCTGCACTTTTATACGGTAAGTATCGGCTACACACACCCATTGTTTTAACCAGGCTGTACCATGAACACCATGTTTATAAAAATTGCTATAGTGGTATTCGTGATGTTTTTATTTACCAGCCATGGGGGAGAGGTACGGACAAGGAAAATAAAGCCCTGTCCGGAAACGCCCAACTGTGTAAATAGTTTAATGGTTAATGATACAAAGCATTACGTTAGTCCCTTTGTTATTTTGACTGAACCAGACTCTGCCTGGTTAAAGGTAAAGGAAGTAATTTCTACCCTTCCCAGAACTAAAATTGTGGAGTATGATTCCGCATACATGCATGTTGAGTTTAAAAGTTTCCTGTTCCGGTTTGTAGATGATGTTGAATTCCAGATAACTGATAATAAAATTCATTTACGTTCTGCTTCCAGAGTAGGGTATTCAGACCTGGGAGTAAACAAACGAAGGATGGAGAAAATTCGGGTTCTGCTTCAAAATGCCGGTATTATTAAATAATTAAACATATCTATGATTCAAAAAGAACGTATTAAACTACTAAATAACGTCCCTTTACAAAAAAACAGGTATGTGCTTTACTGGATGCAGCAGTCACAAAGAGAGCATTACAATCACGCCCTTGAATTCTCTATTGAAAAAGCAAATGAACTTAAGCAGCCTTGTGTTGTCTTTTTTGGGATCACTGATAACTATCCCAATGCATCTGAACGACATTATACCTTTATGCTGGAGGGATTGCTTGAAACGCAAAAAGCTCTAAAGGCCCGTAATATTCGGATGGTCATAAGACATGTTTCTCCGGAGAAAGGGGCTGTTGAGATGGCCATTAAAGCCTCTCTTGCCGTCACCGATAGGGGTTATCTGGATATTCAGAAAAATTGGCGTATATATGCTGCAGAACGGATGAAATGCCCGTTGTACCAGGTGGAGGCAGATGTAATCGTTCCTGTGGAGACCGCTTCTTTCAAGGAAGATTATTCGGCCGGTACATTCAGACCAAAATTCTACAGGCAGGCCGGAAATTTTATTGTTTCTCTCAGTAAAAGAAAAGTTTTGAAATCATCCATGGGGATGCGTTTTGACCGAATAAAATCACAATCAGTACCTGCTATTCTTAAACAATTTAAATTTGATAGAAGTGTACCTTCCGGTTCATCGTTATCTGGAGGTACAGCCCAGGCCTTATCTCATCTGGAAGAATTCATTACTGACCGAGCGACCTATTACGACAACGAAAGCAATGATCCTGCAAAGTCCATTCAATCAAACCTGAGTCCTTATCTTCATTTCGGGCAGATATCACCACTATACATTTATCTTGAAATGATGGAACGGGTTGGGCCGGTTGCAGCAGGCTTTTTAGAACAACTCGCTGTCCGCAGAGAACTCAGCATGAATTTTGTGCATTATAATTCTGAATACAACAATTTGAAATGTATCCCGGACTGGGCAATGCGTTCTCTTTTGTATCACAAGGGAGATAAACGTCCCTATATCTATTCGCTTAAGCAACTGGAAAACGCTGAAACCCATGATCCCTTCTGGAATGCAGCGCAGCAGGAAATGACCATCACGGGTAAAATGCATGGGTATATGCGGATGTACTGGGGTAAAAAAATATTAGAATGGACCCGGAATCCTGCAGATGCATATTCCAAAGCAGTCCTCCTCAACGACAAATACTCTTTGGATGGCAGGGATGCGAACGGCTATACGGGTATAGCCTGGTGTTTCGGGAAGCACGACCGGGCCTGGGGAGAAAGAAAGATATTTGGCAAGGTCAGATATATGAATTCGAAAGGATTATCAAGGAAGTTTAATATGAGCGAATATTTGAACAGGATAGAAAACCTTTAAGTTTTTATCTTAAAAGGACAATTTCCCTTATTAATAAAAAGAAAACGAAAACTACAAAAGCTTGCATATAAGATTAATCAATCGTACAATATAATCATGCCAAAAAATGCTTTTATCCTCAATTTTTCACCTATTTGTATCATACCAGTTAAAATCAGTTTTATTTACGGGTTATAGCAGAATAATTCTGAATCACATTATAAGGTCAATCAATGAGTAATTTTGAGGAAAATGAAAGATATTTAAAATATTTAAACAAAATCCCAACTTTTGTTACTGTAACCGACCTCAATGGGATTATTAAGTTTTGTAATGAAGCACCATTAAAACCACTCGGTTTAACCCCAAAAGATGTTATTGGAAAATATAAATGGGATATCCCATGGTGGTCATATGATCCTGAGCTACAAAAGTCCATTAAAGATATGATTCTACGGGCAGCCAAAGGTGAAAGTTTCAATGTTGAAAATGAGCCTAAAGTCGGCCCCCGGACAATCCCAATAAAATATACATGTGAACCGCTGAAGGATGAAGAAGGTAATATAACTGAAGTTATTCTAACCGGAACGCCTATCATTGAACAGCGTAATGCACTTGAGGAAGTAAAAAAAACCAAATTACAACTGAGTGATACAGAAAGTAAATATAAAGACCTGATTCAAAACGCGCCAATAGGAATTGTACTTACATCAATATCTGGTATAATTCTTGAAGCCAATCAATCTGTTCTTAACATATTTGGTTATGAATATGAAAATGAAATAATAGGAAAATCTGTTAAGGAATTTTTTCTACAGGAAAAAAATAGAACCCTTTTTCTAGAAAAAATAATCCAAAATAAAGGGCAAAGTTTTGAATTACAAATGATAAGAAGAAATGGTGATCCTTTTTGGGTTAGGTGCTCTACAAAAAAGCGGACATCAGAAACAGGGGATGATAATTATATCAGTATTTTTGAGGATATTACCGAAAGAAAGAAGGCTTCAGAACTACTGGAGAAAGAAAGGTTGTATCTTTCAGAAGCACAGGAAATCGGTAGCATTGGAACATGGGATTTAGACATAAAATCAAATATTCTCATATGGACACCTGAGAACTATAAAATTTTCGGGGTAGAGCCAGGAACACCCCTCAACTACGAAAGTTTTTTAGCGTGCCTTCACCCTGATGATATAGATCATGTAGATGAAAAATGGAAAGCCGCAGTGGCTGGTGAACCTTATGACGTTGAGCATCGTATTATCGCTCAAGGAAAAGTGAAATGGGTCAGAGAAAGAGCAAGGTTATCTTTTGATGATAATGGAGAAGTGACCGGTGCAATAGGAGTTACTCAGGATATCACAGAGCGTAAGAAAACAGAAGAAGAAATCCTGAATGCTAGAGATAAAGCACTCGAATCTGATAAATTAAAAAACGCGTTTCTTTCGTCAATGTCTCATGAGATTCGAACGCCTTTAAATCATATTTCTATGGGCATGGACATAATCAAAGAATCAATGGGTGGGCTAACCGACGAACAATCCGAATATTTTGACATATTAAAATCATCTGAAAGTTCACTCTTGAATATCCTGAATGATATGGTAGATATTTCCATGATAAACGAAGGTCAGCTTCACATAAAGAAAACTGATGTTAATGTACATGCATTGTTGGAAGGATTACATAAAACCTATACTCCAACTATTGAAGCCGAAAAGCCAGAGTTATCCTTTGTCCTTGAAAACGCCCGGGAAAGTACAACTATTTCCACTGACCCCGAAAGACTAAAACAAGTGCTCTCTGCGTTAATAAATAATGCAATAAAATTTACTGAAACAGGAGAAATAAAATTTGGAGTAAAGCACAAGAATGACACTACATTAGAGTTTTATGTTCAAGACAGCGGAATAGGGATCCCTATAGAAAAATACGAACAAATATTTGATAAATTTTTCCAGCTTGATCATAGAACAGAAAGAGAATATTCTGGTCTGGGCTTAGGATTAGCTATTTCAAAATCGATAATAACATTATTGGGGGGAGAAATAGGAGTTGAATCAGAACTTAACAGGGGCACTACATTTTCTTTTACCCTTCCGTATCAAACAGATAGCAGACTTGATAAATCTCAAACGGAATCAAAGGCACTAACAAATACTGATACAAATACTCTTATTCTGATAGCTGAAGATGATTTTATTTCCTTCGGAATGCTTAAGAAAGCTCTGGTGAAAAATAATTATGAGGTTATGCACGCACCAAACGGCGAAGTAGCCGTTGAGTTGGTTCAAACGAATAATTTTGGACTGATTTTTATGGACATAAATATGCCAATTATGAATGGTAAAGAAGCCATCCAATTAATCAGATCAAAAAATATTACTACTCCAATTATTGCAATTACAGGTCTTGCCATGAAAGGCGATGAAGAAAACTTTCTCCAGGCGGGATGTAATGATTATATAGCCAAACCCACCAAACCGGAAATAGTTTTAAAAATGGCAGACAGGTATTTCAAAAAAGAGGCGTGAATAGGATTACGCCCCCCCGGTATCAGTAAAATTATATTAACATTTTTTTGAAATTATAATTTTTTTTCAACTAGCAATTGACTTATTGCAAGTTATTGTTATCTTATCCAATATAGCGTATCATATGATCGGTACGTGTACAATTGTTCATTGCTGAGTAACAATAACTTTTCTTACCAAAACAGGTAAAGTTTTCTATGAGCCCTGACAGATTCTGCTGAGGAACCTTTTTTTTAACATGTCGACTACTTCATTAAAGGTGTTTATTCTTTTGTTTGGCTGGTTTATTTTGCAGTCTTTTAAGACCATCAACAGTACAGAATGAATATTCACCTCATTAATGTATCTATCAACTAAGTGGAGGAAAATATGAAATGTAAATATTTGTTTTTAGCTGTTGTGGTTTTTATAGTGCCGGCCATTTCGTTTAGTTTGCCTCCTGAATGGGAAGTGCTCAATAAAGTTGTTAAAGGAGCGCAGTTTGACGCTATAGCAGGTCCTGACGGAAAAATCCATTTGATTGCTGAAAAGTATGTACAAATTGATTCAAGCGGGAGCGTGGTCTTGTCGGAAGATGTCGGTGACGGACAGATGAGCGCAATGGACTTTCCTCCGGCTATAGCAACAGCACCTGATTCAACGGTTCATATACTGACACGACATAACGGCGATTGGGGTTCGGGGCATGATCTTAAATATCGTCGTAGAAACGCCGACGGTGAATGGGACAGGGAGCATCCAGTCGGGGTCAAGGTTGCCAGAAATTATACGGTGGGTCTGGCTGCAATTAGCGCTGATAAGGCCTATGCTATTCATGGTGATTATGACGGCCACCCGTCGGACGTACGTTTTTGGGAAGTTTCCGGGGGCAGTTCAAGTGAACTGGGGACATTGTCTGGCGTAACCCGAGCTGACAATCATTCCCGCCTGCGCGCGTTTCAAAACACCATATTTTTTGTTTGCGGAAATAACGATGATCCTGGCGTATCACATTACTCTTGGGGTGAGTCCGGCCAGTCGTTTTTCAATCAAATAGAATCTAACATCAAACAACATACACCGGGGTCCGGACGAAGAGGGTTTCCCGATGTTTACCCTGATAAACAAGGTAACGCGCATTTCATATCCGGAGCAGTACAGGAACTCTATTACAATCAATACGATCTCACAGGAAATAAAAAATTCTCAAATGATAAGAAGGTTATGAACAGTATGGGGACATGGCATTTAAGCGTAGGCTTGTCTGCTATCGCATCCACAGACAATGGCGAAGTAATTCTGGTGATAGGTTTGGGTACCAACGGCTCCAAAACAGCGTCAAATTCCGATATTCTCTGGTCAGTCTCTGAAGACAGCGGGGCCACCTGGTCTCCGCAAAAGACATTGGGTCCGAAAACAGAAGGGGGCGAAGGAAGGTTAATTCCCCGTCTTGCGGTATTGAATAACAAATTTTTTCTATTCTATTATGATACACAAAAAGAAGGGGTATACCTTGCCACATTAGATTATAGCCCGGAAGTGGTCAGTATTAATTACAAAAACGCTTTTTCTTCACGTCAGAAGTTGGAAACACAAAATAGGCAACTTATTGGCATTTCCCCGGATTATACCCGGAGGCATGGTAGAATTAATCTTCTTGGTCAACACGAAATGCGGGGTACCGGAGTGTACTTACTTGAAAACACCGGAATAGGGGAATAATGTTAATCCTATTATCATTATTATCTAAGTACAATTTTCTTATTCAGAATCTTTTCGTTAATTATTAATGTTTTTTACCTGAAATAATTAAACTTTGATTGAATCAATTAACCTATAAAGCACCACTATGACAAAAGCATTAATAACACAAGATTATATCCAGGGGAAAATCCTCGAACTTAGAGGTTAAAAGGTCATATTAGACCGAGACATAGCTTGTTTTTATGGCGTAGAAACAAAGCGCATAAATGAACGTGTTAAAAGGAATATTGAAAGATTTCCATCGGACTTTATGTTCCAGCTTTCAAAAGAAGAATTTGAAAATTGGAGGTCGCAAATTGCGACTTCCAATCCGTCCTTAAAAATGGCAATTAGAAAAGCCCCGTTTGCCTTCACAGAACAAGGTGTCTCTATGCTTTCTGCTGTATTGAACTCTGAAAAAGCCATTACCATCAGCATACAGATAATGCGAGCCTTTACACAACTCCGACAGATTCTTACCTCACACAATGAGATAATGAATAAAATCAAGACAGTCGAGAAACGTCTCGATTTCCACGACTCAAGAATAGACATGGCCTTTGAAGAGATCAAAAACCTTTTGGAACCACCCATCAAAGCAAAACAAAAAAGAAAAATGGGCTTTGGGAAAAAATGAGTATGTCGTCAGCTGAGAATATAATACCTAACTCTATCTTCACCTGTCCTAAATGCGGGTTTGAGAAAGAAGAAGTCATGCCTGCAAATGCGTGTCAGTTCTTTTACGAATGCACTAATTGCCATGAAGTTATAAAACCAAAGAAAGAGGACTGCTGTGTGTTTTGTTCCTATGGTACGGTTCCCTGTCCACCAATACAAGAGTCAGGAGGGAAAGGTGGTTGTTGCTGTGGGTAAAATTGAAATTTCTTCGGTATCCGTAAAAACTTCCGGGAAATCGCCGTAATTTAAAATTAACTTAGGTCATTATGGAAAATTACCCGGATAGGCCATCTTTACCGGCCGTTGAAATTGGAAAATGGAACAAACTGAGAGTTGAAAAACGGGTTGATTTCGGTGTGTTTTTGGATGCGCGTGAATTTGGCAATATCTTAATGCCAAAACAATATGTTCCTCAAAATTGTACTACGGATGATGTGATAGATGCTTTTCTTTATGTAGACTCAGAAGACAGGTTTGTAGCCACCAATGAAACCCCTCTTGCAATGGCGGATGAACTGGCAGTTTTAAAAGTAGTCGAAGTAACACCCATTGGGGCATTTTTGGATTGGGGACTCCCTAAAGATTTACTGGTACCTTATCGTGAGCAGAAGCAGAAGATGATCAAGGGAAAATCCTACATCGTCTATATATACTTTGACAAAAGCAGCGCCCGTTTAGTTGCCTCAGCAAAAACATATAAGTTTATCGGTACGAATCTGGAATTTAAACCTGGAGATGAAGTTGATCTGATTATTGGTAATGGATTTAATATTGGATATAATGTGGTCATTAATAAAAGATATCAGGGAGTGATTTTCAGAAATGAGGTTTTTCAATACATCACCGAAGGTCAGGCTATTAAAGGCTATATCAAACAACTACGCGAGGATGGTAAAATTGATGTCACCCTGCTAAAGCCAACCGAAAACAGGACGGAAGATTTAGCTGAACAGATATTAAGCCGTTTAAAATCAGAGGGCGGTTTTCTCCCTCTTGCCGATAAAAGTCCACCCAAAGCTATCTACACTGCCTTTCAGGCTAGTAAAAAAGCCTTTAAAAGAGCAATTGGAATACTGTACAAGCAGAAGCTCCTTACCATTGAAGAAAAAGGTATCCGGCTAATAGAGTAGTTAGTTCGTGTGTAAAACTGGCGTTAATTTTAAGTAAACAAGGTTTCAACGATTGTCATCGCCCGGCTTGACCGGGCGATCCATCCCAGAATCGATGATTTTATGGATTACCCGGTCAAGCCGGGTAATGACGTTGTTGGTAAATTGACAAACATAGGTCAATATTGAACAGAAACAAGTTAAAGTCATTTTACCATAATAATGTATTTTTACTATTCTGAATTTTATTAACCATGCCACAAACTTATTTTCATTATGACTAATACCTGGAAAAAGCACAATATAAAGGATGGTTTTTGTTATACCATCGAAGCTGGATTTTTAAAATTATGGTTATATAAGACCAAAAACGAATTACATACTTTTTCAGAACACAAATCTTCAGAACCCAGGGAATTTATTTGGTCTGAAATTGATGATAGAATATCAGATTTAGAATGGGTCCGCTGTATTATTTCTCAATCTTCTGATTCAATAGCATTTACACCTACATTGCCTGATAGAGCACTTGTAGTCAGACCTGAGTTTGCTATGAAAATTCCCGCCGGTGTCTCTAAAGACTTTCATATCGGTATCCCCATCTGGCTAAAGATAATGTCTGCTGATGACAAGTTGATTCTGGAAATTCCTTCTGAAATTCTTTCAAACACCTGGTTTGGGCCTATGGAAACGGGGGAACTTTGTTATGCACTGAAGTCATCGATTTTGTCACAAGATGAACCCTTGAAACCATTTTTGCATAAAGCCATTTGTCCTGTTCAAATTTCTAATGAATCAGGAGAGGATCTGGTCCTGCAGAGAATTTGTCTTCAGGTAAAGAACCTTGCTGTTTATCAGGGACAAAATCGGCTATGGACAAACAAAATACACATATCCTATCAGGGAAACGAAAAGAACAGTAAAATCAAAATAGAGGGGCCGCCTCTCAATAAAACCGAAGAAATGCAGTTGCTTACGGAACCAAAAGAAGTTGCTGATCAAAACTTTGTAAGAAGAACATTCAGCAGTTTCAAAGAAATCGTAGGGGTTTGAGATGGGGGACTTCAGCCTGACAGAAATACTTAACTACATACAATTCAGTGTTGTGTTAAGAGTATTTGTTTTATTAGTGATAGGTATTCCCAGTCTGCATTTTCTTGCGAAAGTTGTGTCTAATCAAGCCAAAAAAAGATACTCAGAACAAGCCGGTATGGTAGTAAACAAAAGCCTGTTTTACCTGGGACTTTGCCTTATCATATTTACCGTCTTCAAAGAGTTAGGATTCAATTTAACAGCCCTCATGGGTACCGCAGGAGTAATTGGCATTGCGGTGGGTTTTGCTTCTCAGACAAGCCTGTCGAATGTTATCAGCGGACTTTTTTTAATAGGAGAAAAGCCCTTCAGTGTGGGGGATCTCATCAGGATAGGGGAAAGACTGGGGGTGGTTGTGTCTATCGATTTTCTGTCCGTGAAACTCAGGACCTTAGATAATCTTTATGTCAGGATTCCCAATGAAAATTTGATCAAACAGGAAGTAGTCAACATCACCCGTTATCCTATCCGGCGAATGAATCTTGATGTTAATGTCGCCTACAAAGAAGATGTTTCAAATGTCATGAATCTTTTAAAAGAAGTTGCCCGGAAAAACCCTTTCTGCCTGGATGAACCAGAGCCGTTGCTTTTATTCAAGAACTTTGGTGATTCATCCTTGGAAATACTGTTCGGAGTATGGTTTGTTAAGACTGACTTCGTTAAACTGAAAAACTCTATCATGATGGAGATCAAGGAATGTTTTGATAAGGAAGGCATAGAAATACCTTTCCCACACAGAACCATTTATTCAGGCAGCAAAACCGATGCTTTTCCTATTAAGATCCACGATGAAGGTAAAGAACAAAAAGATTAGAGAAAATCCCGGCGTTTAAAAATCCATAACTCTAACCCGGCAAGCCCCACGAGAATTCCGCATACAACAACAAAGGACCATTTCCATTCTGATCCGGGAATGCCTCCCACATTAATCCCCAGCAAGCCAGTAAGAAGCCCCAGGGGCAGGAAGATGGTTGCAACAATGGACATCATGTATATGGTTCGATTCATTTGGTCTGCTATCCGGCTGGTAATTTCTTCTTTTATGAGAGTGGATCGTTCACGTATTAAATCAAGATCCTCCACATAGCGTTGTGTGCGTTCAGAGCTCTCTCTAATGCGCATGCGGTCATTATCGGTGAGCCAGTCATATTTTTCTGTGCTGATCAGCGATAAGGCTTCTCTTTGAGGGACAATGTACCGTCTGATTCCAATCGCAGCTCTTCTAATATTGTTCAATTCCTGCCGGATATTCCGGTGATCCGTAAAATTTTCAAGTTCCTCCATACTGTCAATTTGATCATCAATATCAGAGACTGATTCCCCAATCCTGCTCGTCAGGCTTCGTAAGGTCATGTTCAAAAATTCCCCGCATGATGAGGGACCTTTACCTTTTTGAACACTTTCAACCATATCCTGCATGGCTATCACCGGTAATCGCCGTAATGAAATAATTTGCTGTTTGTTATTAATCCACAACCGCAGAGAGACCATATCATCAGGGACCGATCCGGGATTAAAATTAATACCGCGGAACACAGCCAGCATACTGTCTTTTAATGAATATATTCTGGGACGTGTATCTTCCGCCAATAAAGATTCGCAGATAACACGTTCAATGCCACTCTCATTTTTAAGCCATTTTTTGGTGTTGGGGTGTTCTAAATCCAGATGAAGCCAGAGGAATTCCTTCCCTCGGATCTTTGTCCCAATATCATCCAAAGAAGCCTTCCTCGCAGAACCCTTGCCGTCAAATATGAACCCATAGATGAGCCCACCGTCCTGGGTGTCGGATTGTTCGTCATTCTGTTTTTTATTTTCCATAATGTTTTTTGTTTAAAAATAGAAATACTGGCTTAAAACACTCAAATATAATATACATGGAGATAGGGGGGAGGACTATAAAAATTCAGTGTGCCTACAAAACAAAATGTAGCATTCCATTAAAAATCTTTGAACAGTAAACTCGCATAATACGCTGGAAAACTTCTAATATCTTTGTATCTGGAAAAGTTTTCCTGAGAAAGCCTAATACCATATTCTGATTTTTTTTCATCTATAAATTTAAACATACTTTGCATACTGCCTTTTTTTCCTGATTTAACTTCGACAGGTACAATACGTTCACCTTTTTGTATTACATAATCAACTTCTGCATTTGAAGAACGAGCTTCTCGATGCCAATAATATAATTGGTTTTTAATAAATAGTTCTTGAGAAGATAATAATTCCAAGCCTACAAAAAGTTCAACAAGATTCCCTCGGTTTATCAAATCAGAAAGATTTTTAGGAATAAAGTCTTTTAATTTTGTTCCCATTATTCGTTGATATATACCCGTGTCAAATAAGATTACTTTGAATTTTTTATGATTGGTACCAGAACCTAAAGGTAGGCCATTGGAAGATGTATGATAAATGATATGTGCTAATCCAGCCATATTCAAAAGATTTAAAGCCGGTTTTATTATATGATAAGGTTCATTTTCCGCAATTTCAGAATATTTAAACTTATTGCCAGTCTGCCTTGCGATAGAGTCCAGTGTATCATTTAGTATCCTAATAGGAACTTTATTTCTGTATTTCGCGAAATCATCTTTTATGGTAATGAGCAAATCATCTAAAATCTTCATACAGTTGTGAAGATCCTTTTCCGTCCTATAGCTTTCAACCACATCAGGTAAACCACCTATAAGAAGGTATGTTAATAGGCTATTTAATAATTTATTGTGTAAGGCTGAATCAATACATTTAGATGCATTATGTTCAACAAGGAGAGAATGTAGACCATTACCATGAATTGCAGTAATAAATTCCAGGAAATTCATAGGATACATATACAATGAAGAAATTCGACCTACACCAAAAGACGGGATTTCACCTAAGCTGAATTCTAATAGCGAGCCTGCAGCAACAACATGCAGTTCTTTCTTTTTTTCATAAAAGAACCGGAGGGCTTTTAAAGCTTTTGGACACGCCTGAATTTCATCCAAAAATAAAAGCGTTTTTCCATCAATTATTGGAATATCAAAATAGGCATACAATTTATTGCAAATTTCTTCTGGACTTAACGAGTGCTCAAAAAAGGAAATAATTTCTGGATCTTCCTCAAAATTTACCTCCAGAAAATGAGTAAACCTTCTGCCAAGCTTCCTCACTGAGTAGGTTTTTCCTACTTGTCGGGCTCCTCTAAGCAAAAGAACTTTTCGATTTTTGTTTTGCTTCCAATTTATCAGTTTTTCGTCTATATTTCGCTTCATTCCTTAATTATAAAATAAATCAAACCGTAAAAACATGATTTTTTAAATAAATCAACCCATATAACCGAAAATTATTGAAAATATCAAGCATAACTGCTACTTCAGCCGGACTTGGCGCCTTTGGACTCTTATTGTTGGCAGGGGCATTAGCTGGCTCTGGTTTTTGAGTTTACAAATACTTCAAGAAAAACGCTTCTGTAGCAAAGTAAGTCGATTAGTTCAGGTTCAGATACCGTTTTATCCACTTTCAAAACCACTAGTATCAGCCTGCCATGCATTCGGTTAATTAGAGTTTTTCTGATTTACGCTTAAAAAGAGTGTCTATCACTGTAGACAGTAATAAATTCTCCTAAAAATTGGACAGGGGGACTCTCTTACTAACCTTTATGGTTGGTTTGTAGCTATACCCTATTAATTTCCTATGATTTTCATAATCTTCTTGATTTTATTTTTTTTTGGGGGAATAATACAGGTAGGATTTAATTAATAAAATGAGAAGAAACAATATATTTGAAGGAGAAAACAAATGAAATCGTATTGGATAAAAGTCTGCAGTGCTGTTTTAATGATTGGTTTTTTGATGTCTTGTTCAATGATATTAACCAAAATAGCTTCCATGGCTCTGAAGGTTGCATCGTTCCAAACGGGGGATGTCTCAAATTTAGGCGGCATGGTTAAAATATGCAATTATAACAGGCCAAATCCTCTCACAAAAGTATCTGTAGATATTTTGAAATCAAGGGGAATTAATAAAACTTCCATAAACAGTAATGCATTAATCATGGTTGGTGAAGGTATGCAATTTGCGGAGGTATTGGGTGAAGTTAAATGTAATAACCAGAATATGCAGTACATGGGATTTGGTGGAGCCTATTTTTTAGAATTAGATGTTGAAAATGGGAAAAAATTTGATTTTCAGGTTAAAGGAAGTGTGAAGGGAGACGTTAATTTTTCAGAGGTATATACAGGCTCAAAAATTGCCATTACAAAACCTTCGCCTAATGATAAAATTGATTTATCACAGGATCTGGAAGTTGAATGGACCAAAGGTGAACACCCTGACCGACTTGTGCAAATTACCTGCTGGGGTACCCAGACCGGTGGAATGCAGGGAGTGGTCTTGTTAGGTGACTTTCCTGATAATGGCCATGCTGTTATCACCAAACAAGTCCTGGCGGAAAATCCTAACATTATCACTAATGTTAATTACCTTATCCTGGAGAGACAGTATGATGAAGTTAAAGACTTGTTTGAACACGGCGCTCTCGTAAGTATAATAGATGGGGATTATATGCCTGTAAAATTCACAGGTAAAGTTGCCAAGGCGGTTAATCCAGTAATTACCGGGTTCAGTAAAGGTAACGAAAAACAAAAATCTATAAATATCAATCCCGTCAAAAGTCTTTCACGGACGCTTCCTGTAAACAATTTGAAAAAGGTTGGCTTGAGTTCCTTTTTACTGGATGGCTGTACAATGGTTAATATCCCAAAAAGTAAAACCGACCAAACAATTGTCGCAACATATACATTAAATATGGGAGCCAACTTTTTGGAAAAAGTTGCAAATAACATGGCGGATATGTTTATGACGGAGATTACTGAAATTCTAAATGCTGAGGAAGTACCAACAGAAACCATTTTAGAATCAGCTGCTTATAAACGGCTCAGAGGCTATGATGTGGTGGAGTTAGGCAAACATCCCATCGCTGAAAATATAGGCGTTTTACGAAAACAAGCCATTACCGTCCATTCTAAAATGTATGAAGATCCGGCATCCAATTTTTTTACCACTGCACGCAACACCATCTCACCGGACAAACAATTGGGTAGTGTTGTCAGGCCCCCCTGGTATTATGATCTGTTCCAGAAGAACGAGATTGATGGGCTATTTGATGTAGAAGTAAAACTAGCGCGTCAGATACCAAAAAAAGAAAATATTTTAGACTTTGATGAAAAGAATGAATTGACTTTTAATGTGAAAATATCCGTTAAGACTGTGGGGTATCCAAAGACACTGGCAGTCCCTCTGTCTATTCCAGTAATTGAAGGTGAATGGATGTCCACCTCAATCAAATGGACCGATAAATTTACCCACGAGGAATTTATCAAGAATCTTGGTTATGACCGGTTTATAGGCTCGCTTAAAGAAGCTCTTGCTGATTTTAAAGTAAAACAGGAAGAAGCCTTCAAATTATATTAAGAATCGAAATTTCAAAAAAAAACTAAACAATAATCAAAATGAATTTTTGTCACCCCTTACCTAATATTGGGGTATACTTATGAATTTTAATTTTAAAAAAAAAGGGGGAACCATGAGTTTTGTTAATAAAAGTACGAGAATATTGTTAAGTAGCAGCATCGCTTTGCTTTTTCTTTCCAGCAATACATTTTCTCAATTTACCGGTGTCGGCACAGCACTCTCTGATGACAGTCCCACATCCTGGGTCAACCAGACAGCGATTTCCACTGGGGGATGGCACTCTATATTAAAATCCACAATTACCTATACCGGCAACACTCCCTCTGAAGAGATTGTAGAAACAACTCTTCCTGATGTAAGTGCAGGTAATTGGACTAATTATGAAAAATATGGTTTTAATTTTACGGCTGAAAAAATTCAAACGGTTGGTGTAGAAACCTGGGATACCGTTTCTGGTGCGTGGGTGACCACCGGGGAATTTACCTTTAACTGGGCGGGGGATTTGCTTTCGGGGTATGTATTTACCGGAACCATAATGAACATGAATGCGACTGTTACTCAGTCTTTTGTTTATGACAATGCGGATAACCCCGTTTCGGACAGTGCTGTGATGGCATTTGTGATAGGAGAGACAACTATAGAAATGAAAAGTGCGGCTGCATTTACCCGTGGCACCGGGTATGAGCTGAGAATTAGCTCAGAATGGGATGATGATTTATCTGCATATGTTCAAAATGAAAAAGACAGTACAACGTTGACACCCGATGGAAAAGACGATATCGAATACAGTTTCACCTGGGAAGATCCGAATTGGGTACCCGGTAATCGGATTGTGAACTCCTATAATATTGACGGTACAATCAACCAGACTGTGACCCAAAGTCCAGAGGAGGGAGACTGGAAGGACGAGAATCGCGATGTATATGCTTATGGGGGAGCCGCTGGGATATCCCGGGAACTTAAAAACCGCATACAGGTAGCCAGGCAAAAACTGCTGCTCTTGAAAGGGGACCAGATACTTCGGGGTAATGCCTATAATATACAGGGCCGTCTCTCCTCCGGGAAAAGCGCACTGCAAAAAACAAGCGGCGTTTTTCTAGTAAAATAATAACGTTCCCTGTCAGCACTCTGAGAACTTCACCAAATCAGGGGTTCCATAAGGACGGTCTTTTCAGGCCGTCTTTTTTTTGCAAATCGCCAGATATAACTTTTGTGTTTATAGTTTAACAACTGGGGTTACTTTGCATACCCGGTCAAACTTATGGCAGGGCAGGGCAGGGGAGTGCCTTTTCTACTTAGGCAATATAAAACTCTTTAAATATTCTAAAATTAAAACAACTAAAATAATACTTGCATACTTACCGTGAAAGTGTTAAGATATAATAATGATAGTATCATTTGGGAATAAAACTACGGAAAATATTTTCCATGGCGTTAGCAATAAAAAGACAAGACATTATCCTCAGGATATTATCAACGTTATTGAACGAAAACTGGATTTTATTGAAGCAGCTTTTGATATTAAAGATTTGTTATCGCCACCAGGAAACCGGTTGGAAAAATTAAAAGGGGATTTAAGCGAATTTTACAGTATAAGAATTAACACTCAATTTAGAATAATTTTTAAATGGCATAATCATGACGCTCACAGTGTTCAGGTCATTGATTATCACTAGGAGATTTTATGATTCCCAAGAAAAGAATACCAACACATCCTGGAGAAATTCTTTTAAAAGATTTTTTAGAACCCAGTGGAATTCCTCAACTCAAATTTGCTGCCCATTTAAAAATCCCTGTTCAACGAGTTAATGAAATAGTTAAAGGGAAAAGAGGGGTTACACCAGATACAGCCTGGCTTTTTTCCCAAGCACTTGGGACTACACCAGAATTTTGGATTAACCTCCAAACAAACTATGATTTAGCAAAGAACAAACCTGATATAACAATTAAGCGATTACAGCTAAAAGCAGCCTGACACAATCATTATTATTTCCAGGCTGCTGTATGGATAGCTAGGACAAATTAATTGTCTCACCACTGTACCTGTATCTCATCAGAAACTAACCGGAACTTATTAAAAAGGGTTTACAAATAAATATATGTTCATATAAGATATATTATGTAAACCTACGAATCGTGTAATAATTGTTTTTAATTGCTTTGTATTCAAATAACACTTACGTTATAAGTCTATTAGGGTTTCATATAGAGAAGAAAATTAATACTTTGTTTACTGATGCAATACGTATCAATAAAATGATCATTAACAATACTTATAAGAGGTGAATAAATGGCAAAGGCTATGACACAAGCGCAAATTCTTACGAAGCTGGCAGAGAGCCAGGAAATGTCAAAGAAACAGGTAAAAGCTTTTTTGGAAAATATTGCTGCTATGGCTTACACAGAAGCAAAGAACGGTTTTACATTACCAGGTCTTGGAAAGCTTGTGATCGTAGCAAGAAAAGCAAGAATGGGCAGGAACCCTGCAACAGGTGAAACCATTAAAATTCCAGCGAAAAAAGTTTTAAAATTCAGAGTAGCAAAAGCTTGTAAGGATGCTATAGCTCCTCCAAAAGCAGCTGCAAAAGCTACTCCAAAAAAGAAAGTTGTTGCGAAAAAAGCAGCTAAAAAGAAAAAATAGGACTTTCCCCTATTGAAATGTTTGATGGCCGGTTCATAGGAACCGGCTTTCTTTATTCCCATTATATCAAAAAAATCTTTCCTATTAATAATATCGCTTGACAATACTATTGTTATACGGTATTTATGAAAACGCAAATGCGTATGAGGTTGAAATAGTTGACTATCACTAAAGGAGGCGTGTTATGTTAAAGGCACCGACACCAGGAGAAATACTTCTCGAAGAGTTTATAAAACCAATGGGTTTAAGCCAGTATCGATTGGCAAAAGAGCTACATGTAAGCCAGATGAAAATTAGTGAAATCGTCAACGACAAACGTTCAATTACGGCAAATACGGCGTTGAGGCTGGGCAAATTTTTTGGTATGGATCCCCAGTTTTGGATGAATCTGCAAGGGCTCTATGAATTAAGAAAAGAAAAAAGAGAAATTGGAAAAGAGCTGAATAAAAAAATCAAGCCGCATAGTAAGGCTGCATGACTTTATTGACTTATATTTAACAACGCAAAAAATCACAAAAGGAGCATTTATTTTTTAATGAAATATTTGTATTCTTATAAGAAAAAGAAAAGAATCGTTGGGATGTCGTCCAATGGCAGGACACATGTCTCTGGATCATGTAATTGGGGTTCGACTCCCTGCATCCCAGCCAGAAAAGCCGGTTATTTATAGCCGGCTTTTTCTTTTTTCATAGGGCGCCCCCCTATCTCATTTATTTTAAGTCTTTCTTGTAAGTACCTATATAAAAAGATTTTCCGGTAGTCAGGGTTATTGTTTCTTCTGTATGTATTTTCAATTCCGCTATCCCCGCCATTTCACAAAAATCGTTTCGTTCAACAAGGTTCATGATGGTATGTAAATCTTTTATGGACGCATAGGGAGTCTTTGTTATCGAAGAAATATTCGTTCCTGGTAGCTGCAGCACAGTAACTAATGTGCCTTCCCGAATAAGGCTTTTGCTTATCCGACACAATAAATCCTGAATATTTTCAATAAACTCAAAGATTAATCCGGCCATAATTAGTGTGTATTCCTGTTCAGGAAATTTGCAATGTTCAAGATTATCTAAACGAATATCTGGTTTTGGAAGCAATTTCTCATAACGATTCTCCAAAACGTCTAGGAATTCCGGGTTAAAATCAATTACAGTTAAACGCTTGCAGGCAGTATCACGGACAAATTCAAGTCCATTTCCTGTTGCACATCCAAGGAATGCTACACGTTCTGGATTATGACTCTTTAAAGCATTAAAAAAGGTTTCAGCTAAAAAGGGAAATTGACCAACCTGAGGATGCAACATATGACCTTCATAATCTTTTGCAGGTATTTTTAGCCAGGGATTAGTCATAGAATTCATAGATAATTAAAGGACTTCTGTTCTTTCTCTTAAAATTAGTATCTTATTGGCCAACAAGAATAAGATTTAAAATTGAATAGATAAGGGAACTTTTATGGATTTATGTTATGTATCACTACCTGAAATAGAAGGTTCAGAAACACTTTGGGACAATCAATTAAAGACAACCCTTAATAATGCGGGATTTGACGCAATTAAAGGTGATGATATCTTTTCCAGGGGCTCACTGGATACGGTCTGGGAAAACGTTTTAAATAGTAGAATCGTCATCTGCGATCTTACCGGTAAAACCCCTAACATATTATATCAACTTGGTTTAGCCCATGCACTTAACAAAGATGTAATCGTTATCTGCCAGAGCATAAAAGACATTCCTGCTGATTTACAAGATGAAGAACCTTTAATTTACACCAATTCTCCTGCCGGACATGCTATGCTTGAACAGGAGTTGAACAAGCGTATTCAAGAGATGCTTTCACAAAGCCTTTATGATAATTTTTCCAATCCCGTGGAAGGGGATGATTATGTCGTACTGTTTTTAGGAGACGATGGTGCAGGAAGCTGTGCTCTGGCCAATATCATCACCCGAAATACCATAGAAGAAAAGGTTAATGAAACGAGACTTGTTTCAATCGCAGCCAGTTGGAATGATACCACGCAGGAATCACTTTCCGAAAATGTCTCTCAAGTATTAAATGAAGAATATGGGACTGATTTCTCAGGCCACCTTACCATTAAGCTCGATTTTGATCTCCTCAATCGGGCAGATCTCATTATTCCCCTGAATAAAGCTCTGCTTAAAGAAATCCCTTCTGATTTTATGTTTAAAGCCAAATTGTTCACCACTTTGTTTGCAGGTGAAGGCGATATTTCAGAAATTGGAACTGAGGGACTTGAACAATGCAGAGAAGTGGCCAAAGAATTAAAGACCATCATACAAAAGAATTCGAAGCGGCTTGAAGAAATGGTTATGTGACAATTAGTCCTTAACCTTAGTCTCCCCCACCTCACTGGTCCAAATTAATTTCAGTGGTGATTTTACAAAATCATCCGGTGCAAGGTATTCCTTTTCAATAAAATGGAACTTACGAACGGTTGGTTTTATGCCATGATAGGGTTCAAGACAGCAGATACAACGTTCTACAAATTCTGTACAAGAAACTTCATGGTCATCCCGAAAATCAAACCAACTGTCATATTCTTTGCCCAATTGACTTAAGGATTTTTGATAAATCACTGGAAAGACGTCTTTTAATTTTACACTCTCCCCTGCAACCAGCTTACTAAAAATGGCTTTCTCATTATCCGTACAATGGTGGTGTTCTTGTTCAGATTCCACATACCGATCATTCCTTTGCATACTACCCGGGAAACGCAGAATAGCCAGATGATCACATCGGCCAAAATCAAGAATATCATCCAGTTTGACCCCCTCCATCATTGCGTGTATGACCATCCCTTTCCCTGAGGAAAAAACATCTCTGCCTTTTTCTGTCTCTATAAACTGTTCATCTTCTGGTTTTATAGTGCCAAGGTACAATGCCACATGACTGAAAGTGCCTGGGATAAGCTTACCATCCAGATAATTATTGAATCCACGTACGAGAATGTCACCTGGACGAACCTTCTGCATAATTTCACGCATCTGTCGGCCTTTAATGAGGTAACTACCAGGATCATAAACTAAAAAAAAGGGGAACTTGAAAATTTTTATATCTCCGAGAATCCTAATAGCCGTATTCCAAATATCTTTGGCTAGTTTTACGGTGAATTTTTCACTGTTTTCCATTTTTGACATCATCACCTTTGTAAAAGATAAGAAGTTCAACTAATTGTACAATTTTTTAGCAACTATGCACATATTCAATACAGTTTTTTTATACTTTCTCTTAATTAAATCGTAAACAGTTATTCCATGATATATCCATTTAAACTACGTTCATTCCTGGCAAACCGTATAAAATCCATACTCGGTTTAAAAGGAGACATAAAGGCCCCTGACGTTGACACCTTTTGTAAGCGATATTGTGAATTTATGAAGGACCAGGTGATTCTCACCGACAATAATCCCCTGGAAATTATCGGACATCAGCTGGGAGATTTTCGTCATTACCCACTTAATTGTAACAAGTTATCACATTGTTATGATATCAGACAAATGATGGATACCGCATTCAATATTTTTAATCTCACCGGTATTGAATTGGATGTGCAACTTCGTTATGACGGAGTAATATGTGTTATGCATGACGAACTTCCAGAACAAACGGCCCCCATTGCTGAGCCTTACACCTCTAACAATACCCTCGAAGGAGCTTTACTTCATTTATTTGAACAAGAGACTTTTCAAGACAAAACAATGTATATAGAAATCAAATGTTCTCATCACAGTCGTCTTAATGATAAAGAAAAGAAAACTATCAATTCATTATCTACCCTTATCCACAATCTGGCTAATAGCAACAAAACTCAAAAATGCCATCTCAAAAAACAGGTTAAATTTATTTCCTTCAATTTGTCTGCTCTCAACTATTTAAATACCTGCAGTGCTCATTTCCCGCTTGATACTATTTATATTGCCGTAACGGATACCTGGCTGTTGCAATTGTTGCACCTCCTTCCCGGTAGATTTATGGAATCTTATGGGCTCTTTAACGGGACTATGATGAATAAACTGGTTACAAATACAACGCTCACAGGTATCTGGTTTGACCCATTGGGAATTAAAAACTTTGCACAAAAATTTAATCGCATAAATGAAGAAAGAGAAAAGCATACCCCACCCCTGCCCCCTTTAGACATAGGTATTTCTACTTATAAATTATCCTGGGATAACTTTAAAAAGAGGTTTACAAATCAAGGGAACAGGCAACTTCAAAATGTGTCAGGTTTGATTGTTAATATTGACACGAAAAGGAACCGTTAACTTAACGGTTACACCCTTTTTACTGTAAATATCCAGGCCAGCTTTTAATCCATAAGTAAGACGAAGTCGCTGTTTTACATTGGATAATCCATGACCTGAACCATGGCTATCTTGTTTGAGTCCGAGACCATTGTCTTTCACGGTTATGATAACCATGTCACCCTCTTTAACGGCACGTACCTGAATCGTACCTCCTTGTGGCAGAGATGAAATACCATATTTTACTGCATTTTCAACGAGTGGTTGCAAAATAAAACCTGGAACCAGAATTTTTTTAACACTCTCTTCTACAACACAATCATAGGCTATTTTTTCACCATAGCGAATTTTTTGTAACGATACATACAGTCTTGCACATTCCAGTTCTTCTTCCAGACGAACATTCCCCTGTGAAAACTTAAGTGCAGACCGGTAAAAATCAGATAACGCGCTAATAGATTGTTCCGCAAGATCAGGATCTTTTTTAATTATCTGTGAAATTGAATTCAAAATATTAAACAGGAAGTGCGGTTTAATTTGCGCTTGTAATTCACGAATCTTTGATTCCATAGACTGTTTCATACTTACATAAGCCATTTTTTGACTTTCAACTTTCTTTTTCCGGTCAAGATATATGCTGACAGCCATTGCTATGGATATCATTATCAATTCTCCACTGAGACCAAAGAGATATCCATAATTGGCAATAAATGGATTTGATACAAGACCTCTGGAATGGAAGACAATAGTCATCCCCCCTGCCAAATGAAAGACCCAGGCAAGCATAAAATAGCAGGACGCAATATTCCCTCGCAATGCTTTGGTAGTAATGATAGCTAAGATGGTAAGCACCGGAATAATTGCATAAGAAGTCAGCACAATGGAGCCAACCATATATCCAAAAATAAAGGGAAGGGTTGATATAACTCCAATTACTCCAAGCTGAATCCAAAACAGTTTATTCAGAATTTCATGTTTAAATTTATATGGTTGAAAATAACGAATAAGAAGAAAGCCAAAAATAAAACCAATACTCATGCTGCTGAGGTAAAGCTTGTTGGCAAAATCAGGACTGTTGGGAAATAAGAATTTCTGACTAAGCCCCTGGCCACCCATGGTAAAGAAAAAATGAAGAAAAACCAGGAAGAAGCAGTAATACAGATAAATGTATTCTCTTGACAATAAAAACAGCACAAATACAGACAGAAGTACGGTAAGCGTTATGCCGTAGAATATTCCATAATTAAACATCGTTCCATGGTAATAGCTACGAAAATCTGCAGGATCCCTTAATATGATTGGTGCAGTGAAGGCCTCGGTACTTTTTAGACGTTGATAAACAAAAATCTTTTCTTCTGGTTTCAGATGCACAGGCACTACAAAATCGCGGTATTTTAAAGGACGCTTGTTATAGGGTATAAGTCTGCCTGTCAGTTGTAAAAAATTGACCTGATTTCCATCGTCCACATAGGTGCTAATAGAATCGATAAATTGAACATTGATATGTAGCAGCTTTTCCAATGGATTATCAGTTTCGTTCTTTAGCCCAAACCTCACCCAGACAGCAGCATGGGACCAACTATAGTGAGGAATTTCGCGTTTATTTATAGTAAAATTTTGAACCATTACATCAGAAATGGCCATTGATGCAGATTCATCAACAAAAGTTTCCAACTCTTGAGTCAAAGAAATTTTATTACTTGATTCATTAATAAAAAAAGTTCGGGCCGGGGAATTCCCTACCATGCATAATACGGAAAAAAGTATTATGGCATATGGAAAGCACTTATATAAGGGCAAGATAATCGCTATCCCTATTTAAAATTTGATGCGTAGCTTCTGCTCACTTCTAATACCTTATCTTCATCCTCTATTTCCAGTTCAATGGTTCCGAACAGCCCCCTTTTACCCTTTTTAATAAAATCACGATTCACAATAGTACTCCGGTGGATTCTGGAAAATTTTTTTGGATCCAGAGTTTTTTCAAGTTCGGTAATGGTAATGGTTATGGGAAAGACCTTTTTTTCAATAGTATGAAGATTGGTATACTTATCTTTTGATTGAATAAACTTAATATCCTCTACCTTAATCATATAGGTATAATCCCCCAATTTACAATTGAGCCACTCCAAATATTCTTTTTTGAGTTGTTTCTCAAGTAAATCAACAAGCGCCAGATGTTCATCCGGAGCATTTGGAAGGGAATCCAGCTTCTTAACCGCTCTATCCATATCTTTCTGACTAATGGGCTTTAAAAGGTACTCTATAGCTATTTCTGAGGTCCGAAACGCCTCAAGAGCATATTTATTAAAAGCGGTGGTATAAATAATAACAGGATGGTGGCTTAGTTCTTGTATTACCTGAAAAGCAGTTTCATCATGAAGTTCAATATCCATGAATACCACATCAGGTTTTACAGCATTGATAATGTTTATCGCGTCTGAGACCCGGTCAGCTTCTCCAACAACTTGAATCGTGTCATGGGATGCTAATAATTCCCTAACCCTTTCACGAGCCATATGCTCATCATCTACAATTACCACACGTTTCATGGATACCCGTTTTCAAACCTGTTAAAGGAAATTTTTCCCTATTCGGTACGTTACTCATTTTCTATAACTTTTCAAAATTATCAAATATCCAAAGAATTACAAGCGGTCTAGTCTACAGCCATTCGGGAAACATTGCCGGACTTAATTGAATTCTGTCGTTTTTCCTTAATTTGCGGTATAATTCAGTACAAATATCATAGGGTTTATATTTTAACTTTACCCAGGTACAATTTACGTCGGGCACACTGAAGGGCATATCATCACAACCAAACATTGTTGAGAGAACAGAAAGGATTCTGTCTTTGATTCCTTCAATATTAATGGCAGAGTTTGAAAAATTATTTCCCGTTACACGTTCAACGTCTACCTTAAGGGCTACATAACCATGTTGGGGGCTATTACTTTTTCTATTAAAAATTCTATCCAGATATCTATTTCCCCGTTGAGCAGTACGGGTAATGGACACCTCATTACAAGAATCCCAGTCATAAACAAATTCAGATGATTTGATATTAATAAGGACCGGTTTATCATTTCGGCTTTTTGTATACATGGTATTACTCCTGACTAACAAGAAGATGTTGAATTAAATCCGTTATTATAACCCTTGCGCTGTTATACGTTTAGATTATTAATTTATACTGATCTTCCAAAAAAAAATCAGAATTAAGACAAAATGCGGTTTTTAAACGACAGGATGTCGTATAAGCGGATAAACATCCAAAGCATTTCATCCCCCTATTTCAGCGCTCTATCTTGGCAAAGAGGCTATTCATAGGAAAGGTCAAAATCCCACCCTGTATTTGCACTAATTTAATTATCAGAATTTGATTACACACTTTTAAGGAGGGATAAAAATGAACGCAATATTACAAACAACTGATTATCAGGAAAAGAGCAGTTTTCCTGCCAGCTCACATTGTACTGAAATACAAGAGCCTTCTGAAACTACCTTTTTCAAAACAAGTAAATCACATGTTGAAGCTATTTTTCCATCATACAATATTGAAAGGTCTCATTGTGGTTCAGAAACCAAATTCACAGGGGGATTTTCAGTGAATTCATTCCTATTATCAACTCAACTTCCCAGGTTAGGATCTGAAACAGCAGATATTCTTTTTCGTTCAGTCATACCTTATAAAATCATTGGAAACGCACGAATCAAAAATATAGAACTCTACGATGAAAAAGACGGGCTGTATTTAGAAGCTAAGGAAACGAATCCCGGTACAAGCAGAGTTACTGTTAATGGGGCCTATTGGATTCTGGATACAACTGAAGACGTTTCAAAGAAAGTAACACTAAAAGTTACTGTTGAATTCGGAAAACCAGAAGCGATTGTACCTAAAATAATTTTCAGTAAAACAATGCTCCATTTTTATAATCGATATATTTTTCCCAGGGCACACCAGAGGTTTTGTTTGGTGCATACTGCCGAAAATACAGAATCAAACAATGGCAAACAAAATAGTTACCTGAAACTCTATCCGAATATTTCAAACAATTTCAGCAGTTATGTATAAACACACAACGTTCTACTCCTCTTGATTCTTCTCTGCCAGTAACAGTGAAAATGGAGCAACCTGGTTGCGTCCGTGTTCTTTTGCATAATAAAGGGCCTTATCAGCACCATCTATGAGTTCCTGTTTGGTAAACACATCTGTTGGGAATGTCGCGCTTCCTATACTTACCTGTACTTTTAGAATTTTTCCCTCATGTTCAATTTCAAGAGCATCTATTGCCTTATTGATACGTTTTGCCAGGTTAACTGAATGTATTTCATCAGCGTTAGTCACAATAACTACAAACTCCTCACCTCCATATCGGGCAACCAAATCACTCGTACGGACGGTTTGCTTTATAGTTGCAGCTACCTTTTTCAGCACCACATCCCCTATAGGATGACCATAAGTGTCATTGAATTTTTTAAAATGATCAATATCCATGAGAAGCAACGACAGCTTTTCTTTATAACGTTGAGTACGGTACAACTCGCTTGACAAGGCTTCCTGAAACTTCCGGTGATTATTTATTTGAGTGAGGCCATCAATAGTAGCAAGCCGTTCCAACTCATTGTAGATTTTAGCTTTTACGATAGATGTTGCAAAATTTGCTTTAAGGGTGGATAACATTTTTAGTTCTCTGTCTGAATACATTCCCTTTTCATTGGATTCAACACCTACAACCGTAATCACATTATTTTTATCATCGAGGAGAGGTACAATAAGCATTTCTTCAGGCTTGAAGAACGGGTTTTCCTCCTCTTCTTCAAACCGTACATAATCATTCATATCCCGGTAATGATGAATGAATACTTCCTCTTTTGTTTTAAAAACCCTGCCATAAAGGCTTTTTGGATTATTAATATCAAACTCATCCCCACGATTAACTCCTGCTTTGTCCCCCACTACATTCCAGATTCTCGCTTTCCCCGTTTTTGGATTGAAAATACAAATCACTATCCGGTCATTGATAAATATGGTAGAAAGAGAATCGCCTAATAATCCAACAACATCTTCAACTTTAATAAATTTGGTAAGCCTTTTTGTAGTTTCGTATAATGAATCCGCCCATTTGGCTTGTTTATTCACTTCTTCAGTGAGTCGGGCATTTGTAATCATTGCTGCAGCAATTTGAGTAAATCTGCTGAGCAATTCCTTGTGTTCATCTGAGAAAGCCCTTATTCCCATAGCATCAGCAACCAAAAGGCCAATTACTTTGTCATTTTCGGTATCATTAATAGGAAGTGCCATCACCGAGTTAATATTTTCGTTCTTACTGTAATATTCAATTTTACCAGGATATGATTTAATATCACCAGAAAAGAAACCCATTTTTTTCCTGGAAGCCATGCCCACAATACCACTGGCCTTTTTTATCCTAACGTCTTTTACCAAATTTTCACTTTTACTGGTTGAAGCAGCCAAATAAAATTCACCGGTATCACCCGTTGCGACAAAACAAAGTGCAGAATAGGCATTAAAATTTCTTCCCATAAAAAATACCAGCGTCTCAAGTTGGGACTTCATCTTTTTAATATTTGATTTTTCCTGCTCGGCAAAGTACTCCTGAGTGGTGAATTCATGCTCGGTTTTATGCTCCTGGTCTTTGGAAGAATCTTGACTGACCTTTTGCGGTATTGCCCCGGCTTCATAAGCCCGAAGTTTTAAAAGGACGTCTCTTCCTGGAAGATGTTTAATGCGGAGTTCATTTGTCACTAACACCAGCAGCCCGCTTATGCTTGAAAGAGCCAGATGAAAACCATAATCAAACAAGTTTATTGTCTGAAGACTGTTAAGGGCATAGGGTAACAATTCAAATTTATTATCAAAATAAAGGGCACTATAACCAATCCAGGTATACAACATAAAAAGTACTGCTACTAAGGAATTCGCCGATAAGCAAATTAAAATACACACAAACAACAATATCCCAGAGTTCCAGCCCTCAGTGAGCCCTCCCAAAAGTTGTATTCCAATTATTGCCGTCACTAAAAGTAAAGCGACTGAGGGATAAAAATCAAGAGCTCTTTTTTCACCGGACTTATTTGCCAACACAAAAAACAGCAAGGCGATTACGGTCATGATTCCAAGATAGTAAGGCCTGTAATTTGATAAAAAAAATGAAGGAAGATATTGTATACCAGCAATTCCTCCGGCAAGGAGTAATACCGTTCCGGTAATTTTTAATATGTTTTGCATAAATTAATTTTTACTATAGTTATCCATATTTTCTTATTTAATAACTAATAAATCCATCATAATCTTATGAAAAAGCAACAATTTTCTTCTCAGCGTCTGGTAAAGAAATGGCCGCTAAGAATTTTGAATCTCTTGCCCTTTTCAGTCCAAAAATACATTCTATCGCGTTCAGACCATATTGAAATTACGAATATCAGCAGATCCCTTGCAAAATCTACCAATATTGCTGTTTTTTTACCCTTCGACTCCAACAGTTTTATCGCTTGTCTTCCTTTACTGGATGGTATTATCAGGCATTACCAAAAAGAAAAGGTCACTTTAATAGGTTTTTTAACCCAAAAAGAAATTGCCCACGTCTTCTTCCCCCATCTTTCTGTATTGTCTATTTCCAGAAACGATTTTCATTTAAAGGAAAATGCTTTTGAGACTTTTATGGGGAAAATCAGAGCTCTGAAGTCAGATCTCGCCATCAATCTTAGCGACAGACCAATTTTGTTGCAATTATATCTTCAATTACAAACAGAAGCCAATATCCGGGTGAATCTAATTTATGAAACGGCTCCATTTTGTAACGTTACTCTTTCAAGTGACGGCTTCCCAAACGATAATGAAATAAAATCTGATAGGGAAATCCCCATGCACAGAAAAACTGTATTTTCTTTATATGCCACTGATTTCAGATTCTGGCAAGGGTTATACCAACAACACCCCTATCCCCATAATTTTGATTTGAAACCTGATGAGAAATATTCTCAAGGATTGAGTGTAAAACTGAATGTCATAAATCCTAAATCAAAATCTTTAGTTATCATTATGCTCAAAACCGATGAGGCCTCAAAAAAAGAAACCCTGGCTATAATCAAACAACTCATCAACTTCTTCCATAATCCGGAATACCGCCATTACTCTCTAAAATACTTGCCCGTTTTAGCCTGGCCTGATTATGCACCATTCTCTATTAATACTGAGCTTAAAAATAAAGCTGGTAATAGCTTTTTCTTTATGGAGAATCTTACCGCAGGCAAAATAATTGGTTTAACCTCTATTTCATCTCTTATTATGGGCAGAAATACTCCTTTTTTACATGTCGCTAACCTGATGGGAAAAAGGGTATGTAGTTTTTTTAAAGAGCAAGAAACTTTTTGGCAAGATGAATCATTCTTTCCAAATCAAAAATCTTTCTGTTTTAAACATTTAAGACAAATTCCAATTAAAAAAGCATTAGACTGGCTGGATCCTGAGTTTCAGGCAGATAAAATCAGCGATAAAAACTAACATTGCATCCTCAATTGACCGGGCTAGAAAATTGTCTATTATTAACACTATCTTAATTATACTTGTAGAAAAGCAATTTATCCAATAGACAAATTTATATGAAAACAAAAAGAGAAATCATAATAATCGGTGATAGAATTCTGGTATCAGCTGATTTAGACAAAGATCGTACCGATTCCGGTTTGTACCTTCCCCAGGGCCTGGCAATCAAAGAAAAAATTCAAGGTGGATATGCTGTAAAAACAGGTCCCGGTTATATCGTTCCTCATTCTGATGTGTCAGAGTCATGGGATGGCACACACAAAGAAGTACAATATATTCCACTGCAAGTTAAAGAAGGGGATTATGTTATATTTTTACGAAAAGAAGCCGTTGAAATTGAATATGAAAAAAAAAGTTATTTAATCGTACCCCAGGCCGGTGTGGTTGCTCTTGTCCGTGAAGATATCATTGTATAAAAGGAATGTTAAAATTGAAATACAATATCCGGTGGAATGCATACCTTAAAAAAAACACTACACTCTTTTCTCTATTATTTTTTTTCCTTGTTCCATTTCATTCTCAAGCGGATTACCTAAACAACGGTGGACAACGTGGTCTTGTCCGTGTAATGTCTACATCCACTTTAAGTAAAACAGGTGTTAGTGCCGGAGTCACGTTCAAATATGATTGGGACCGGGATTATTTCAAAGGCTATCTTGGTGCTGAAAAGGCCTTTGATGCGAACTCTGGAGATAGCATCAACAGCTCTTTGGGTAAATTAATGTCCAGCAGCCTGTCACTTGGGTATGGCCTTCTGCGTGATTGGGATATATGTGCCAGCATACCGGTTTTCTACGATATGGCAGGAGGAAAACATACCGCTACGGACATTGGAAACCTGGAGATATCGACAAAATTTACCTATCCATCCCAGGAAAAAAATCTTGTCTTCAGTCAGGGATATTATCTCAGAGTTATTCTCCCAACAAGCAAACACGGATTTGGTTTGTTTCCCAGGCACTCCTATTTTGTTTGGGACAAAGATGGTAAATATGATTCTTATTTCGACTCCTATTTTGCACTAAATCCAATGGCTGTTTGGACTGTCCATTGTGATCGTTTTTTTATTCCGATTCCGATTCAGGTTCATCTTAACTTCGGTGCTATTACTAATGTTACAGGTTCTTTACTCGGTGGGGTTGGTGTAGAATTTTCTGAATATGACCCATTCCTCTTTTTCATTGAACTCAAGGGCGAATCAAGGACCAAATTTTACATTTCTGGTTTCGATTTTGATAAAATAGATTCCGATCCCTTATGGCTTACTCCAGGAATAAAAATGAATTTTAAAAATGGCCTGACTGCAAGTCTGGCCTTTGATTATTCACTGTCTGAAGCCAAATCGCAATCTGATTGGAGAGAAAAGGAGCTTTACTATTCAACCAAATCGCTACCGAAATACGGGGTACAGGCTTCCATAGAGTGGAATGGTATGTTTAAGGCCTATGATAGTGACGGTGACGGTATAAAAAATAATGATGATAAATGCATAAATGAAGTAGAAGATTTTGATGGATACCAGGATGAAGATGGTTGTCCGGAACCTGATAACGACAAAGATGGTATTCTGGACAAATATGATGAATGTCCCAATACGCCCGTTATTTGTAATGGTTGTCCGGTTGAAGATATGGATAAAGACGGTTTGTTTGGTGAAGCTGATAAATGCCCCAGGAAACCAGAAGATCTTGATGGTTATGAAGATGAGGACGGCTGTCCAGAACCAGATAATGATTTAGATGGGATAAAAGATGTTGATGATCTTTGCCCGATGTTACCAGAAGATGCCGATAATTTTAAAGATAGTGATGGTTGCCCAGACTATGACAATGACGAAGACGGTCTGCCTGACTCCACCGACCTCTGTCCCGATACTAAAGGACTAGCCGAAAACGAAGGCTGCTCTCAGTTTGATAAAGACAAGGATGGGATTCTCGATAGTTTAGATAAATGCCCGAATTCAGCCGGACCACTTTCAAGCGCAGGCTGTCCACAATTGCAGGTACCAGATGAATTTGAAGATGATATGGAGCTTGAAGAAAATTGTCCGGATCTTCGCCGAAGGATAACAGAAACAAAACCAGGCACTCCTGAATTCATGGAACTGGACAAACG
Organism: Fibrobacteria bacterium; assembly: GCA_015232855.1. Classification (GTDB taxonomy): domain Bacteria; phylum Fibrobacterota; class Fibrobacteria; order UBA11236; family JADFYW01; genus JADFYW01. The sequence goes on along the minus strand of JADFYW010000012.1, from coordinate 17,697 downwards.
ATACCAGGAAGCCTGTGTTATACTCCTTCCGTTAAAAGGCCAGCGTCAAAAACAACCACCACCTCCGGACCTTCCCCCTAAAAAAACAAAAGAAAAATAGTCCGCAGATAAAAAGACTGAGCTTAAACCTTACCAAAAAAAGGCTTCCGTTCCTCAGCAACTTCTCGACATGGTTCAAAGTGACGTCTGTGGGTAATGTTTAGAATATATGAGCCTAATCAAAACATAATTTTGCGGCTTTGTTTGCCATTGACGGTACTCATTAATAACAGGTACAGCTGTTGCTGCCTGAGCTGTGGAACCACATATCGCCTCATTCCCGTTCCAGACTTGTAGAATACTGTTTTCCCATCCAAGGTTTGAATTCGAATAACATGAGAAATGTTTTGAAAGATATTGATAGCTAAAAAACCTGAACGGGATCTATACACTTCATACAAACCTGCGGCCTCTGATTCAGGCAATTTGTTTTTCACAAATGAATCAAGTATACGCCTGGCTTCTTCAGCATTCACCATACCATGACCATAAATGTTATCGGGCTGTTCTGCCCTGCTACCAGAAAGCATAATACTCATCCTGACATCCTCTGCTGAGGCATCGGGGTACAATTGACGCAAAAGAGTGGCAATGCCCGCTATAATTGGAGTTGACATACTTGTACCACTTGCATTCTCCAGGCCTTCAGTTGTAACAGGATTAATGACAGGTGCGGGGCAACCGGGAGCTCCTATTTCGGGTTTGACCCTTCCATCAAAACTGGGCCCCTGAGAAGAAAAACTGCATACATTCTCGTCGGCTCCAAGAGCGCCAACCGACAAAATACTGTCAGCATCAGCGGGAACCGCAATATTTGGAGCAGGATGGTATCCCCCCTCATTGCCCATGGCTGCACACAGTACAATATTTCGTCGGGCAGCACCCAGGGCCGCTATGCTTGCAGGACTGGATTTTCCGTCTATATAATTGTAAGGATGTTCGGGCTCGCTTGTAAAATCATAACGATAAGCAAGACTAATACTGATTACCCTGGCACCGTTTTCTGCGGCACGTTCTATAGCAGCAGCCAGATAATCTTCTTCACCATAATATTCAGGCGTCATATCTTCAGTTACATATAAGAGGTATTCTGCCTGGTTGGCGATACCCTTGAAACGACCTTCAAGCTCCCCTGCAATCTGTGAAAGTACCCGGGCACCATGGCTGTCACCAAAACTGCGATTTATGTTAGTAAGGCTGTCTCCATTAATAAAGTTCCATTGTTCCTTGATAAGATTTTCAGCATACAGGTGATCAAAGGCTTTATTTCCCAGGAGGAAAGAATCATCAATAATTCCTATACGTATAGAATTACCGGGAACATTCCCTTGTTGTTCTATGAGAGAGTGAAGTGCAGAAATGCCTGTAAGCGTATACAAGTCATCAGTCACCATGGCAACAGTAGAAGCTTTCTTAGGCAGACCTCTGTTTTTGTGATATCTTTTCAAAAAAGAAACACTTTTAACAAACGAAAGTTCTTTAATTAAAGATATTTGATCTGATTCAATATAACCAGAGACCTTATTTTGCCATTTTAAAGTTACACATTTTCTAAAACCAAACAACTCAAGTTGATTAACATAGCCCGATACAACCGGGAGTTCTTCCCAGGTAATACTATGTGTTTCTATATGTTCTGCTTCTCTACCTTTATCGTTGAAGGTTATGAGTATTTTTTCATACGACCCGGATAAGGCAGAAACAATACTTACCAGGAATAAACACAAAGCAGCCCCTATTCTCATTGACAATTCAGCTCGTTCCATGTTCCTTAAAGTATATTTTTAATTGTGAACAATGCGGTACAATCTTACACCTCATCACGACGAAAATGAAATGTACACCAGTCATCGTTTTCTTTATGATTGAGAAGCTCATATCCGTTTTTTTTCATAGCCAAAAGCATATGTTCAGATTCAAAATATTTTAAACCTGATACAATTAATTGTTTGGAACAAGTAAAAGCTTTAGAATTTGTTAAGGTCTTTAATATTGACCATGTTAAGTTGGCCAGCACAAGCTCCCATTCTTTATCCACAAATTGAGTTGCATCTGATTGTTCCAGACGGATAACCCCCTGAAGATCATTCAGTTTAATATTCTGTAATGCTGTTCGGGCAGAAAGATTGTTTTTTTCAACAGCAAGAACCGATTTTGCTCCACTCGCAGCCGCAGCTAATGCAAGTACTGCAGTACCTGCGCCCAAATCAAGTACATGGTCTGGAAAGGCTCCCGGCTTAAACGCAATACTCATAAACTCCAGGCAATCCCGTGTGGTGGGATGATAACCACTTCCAAAAGCTACACCTGGATCCATTATCAGGGAGATGGAATTCTTTGGTGTTGCACAATTCTGCCATTTGGGTTTAATAAAGTATCGTCCTGCTCTCATTGGTCTTATTTTATCCCCAGACTCCCAATCGGCATAGGGCATAATGTGTTCATACAACAGTAACAGGTTTTGTATTTCAATCACATCTTTTACCAAACGAATTTGTTTGGAAGAAAAAAACAAGAAGGTAAATGATTCATCCTCTTCCCAGGAACCAATAAAATCTTTTTGAAAAACTTCATAGGAGCTTTTCACTATACCCTTTATTTCATAAATAAAAAGTGTTTGATAAGGGCAATCTTCATTCATGTTAGTTGTTTGTCCCTACTGTTTATACCGGTTTAACCAAACATAATCCGGCTAAATTCAATAGTAATGAGTATTGAGAGTAAAACTTAAAGTAAAAGTTTAAAAAAATTATAAAAAAGTATGGTTTTAATTACCCAGATGATGATAAAATATTTTTGAACAACAATTAGCCTTAAAATGACATTTTTCGCGTCTTTTTTAAATAAAACCATTTTTTTTCTGTTTAACACTTTCCGCTACTCTAAAAAATTGTACAATATGGATAGAGACATTAGTCATCGCCTTGTGGGAAGGCAAACTTTCACGACTTTTTCTCAATTCTTCGCGGTTTTAATCAAAAAGCTATCCAACCGGAGTAATGCTCCCTCCCCGATAATTTTTTTCCAGCAGAAAATCAAACAGGAACGTATATCATGAATCTCAATATTCTCAAATCTATTTTTCTTATCGCTTGTCTTTCTATTAGCGGTTTTGCCCAACAAACATCCGGAATTCTGAAAAACGTAACCGTATGCAAAACTCACCTAACGGCAAAATCAAGTAATCATGACAAAAAAGATCCCTGCATACAATATTTTGAATATGACAAAAAAAGCCAGAAACTTTATGTCCGAGAACGTCTTACAGGCCATAAGTACAGCTATGGCTGGGTTGCTGTAAATGAAAACTTCTATCAAGAATTAGAATGTGTTAAAATTTCAGATTTATCCTTTGTTGAAAGGCTAAAAACCAAGTTTTATGCAAAAAGTACTCAAAGAATGAAACATGAGATACAACAAATTTTTTTTGATGGGGATTACGTGTATTTCAAAAACACACCAGTTGTGTATTATTCAAAAGATAATAATCGTAAAGCCGCCAGTGCACTTCAAGAAAAACCTGCCAGGCTTACAATTATTACGGATCAGGAAGATCTCACCGTATTTCTTAACGATATTGAAATAAACGCAGTCCCTTATACGATAGCTTTTGATCCTTCTAAAAAGGTGAACTTACTAGTCGCAAAACCAAATCACCCCTTTATGGAAAACCAAATACAACTGATTCCAAACAAAAATACAGTCATTTCTTTTAATCTGTCCAGGATAGCCGAAGAAGGACCCATAGGGGATCCCGAAAACCTTAAACAGACCGTGCCAACGAAAAAAGTCCCTGATTCAAACCTTCGTACCGCACAAATAAAATAAGCATCATTTAATTTCCCCCAAAACCACCAACCCGTTAAGGCCCCTTTCCCCAAAAGGGGCCTTTCCTATCTCCCCTAAAAACCTGTTAAATTCTTGTTCTAATTCCAGAAAATAAGGCAAAAAAAGGCTTAAAAAAAAGTCGGATTTGTTAAAATAAACACTTCTTTTTACCCCTTTTAGTCAGCATTTCACACTACATTCCCCATTCATCTAAACACTTTATTGTATTATATTTTAATATATTTAGTAAACTTAGAATCATAAACACATTCAAACAAAACACCTTTTTTTTTAAACTTATAGGAAATAAAGTATGCGAAATCTATTTGCTTTTTTTTATTAAACTTATTGTTTAATTATTTTCTGTAAACAACACGTATACAGTTGTTCGCAATAAATAATATTTTTTTGATTTTGAGCATATAAAAACTCAGAAATGGGTTATATTGTTCATAATTAAGTGTCCTATTTTAAATAAGTGTGAGGAAGAAAATGGTTTCAAAAATAAATCTTTGCAGATTATTCTTACTGATTTTATTGCCAGCTCTGGTTTTCGCTCAAGGGGATAATCCTCTTACTGTCCCTTTAGATGTTAATGTATATGACCATTACACTAAAGCCGGATCAAATTCCAGCTATTGGGAATTTGGAATTCCTGTTGGTATGGTTAATAGCTACGGTGGTTGGGGAGTAAAAACGGGCATGGTTAAAAGCCAACTTAAAAATGGGGTTCCGGAATTCAACCAGGATTTATTCCTCAATAAAAACCTTAATACCTGGTTTGTCGAAAACAATTCTTCTGACGTTACTCAAAAAGTGGTTAAAATAGCCAAAACACTGACGTTCACCAGACAAGGTGGTGCTGACAGCAAAGTCTATCAGTTTAGCAAAGGAATTTTAGGAACGAATCAATCTGACAACGCCAATCCATTTACTCCTATAGACAACGAAGGCCTGGTCACTATGGGAGAGCCCACTTATAGAGACACCTACACTTCAGGAGCAACCGCGCATAATTTTGGCTTTACAATGCATCTCAGTAAAAAGTTCACTTATGTCGAAGCTACAGCTGGAACCCAAACGTTTCAATTTACCGGTGATGATGATGTATGGGTATTTATCAATGGCACTTTGGTCCTTGATATTGGTGGTGTTCACCAGGCCGCTACCCGTGAGTTTAATTTGGGAACTGTGGGTGCACAATTAGGGCTGGAAAACTATCACGATTATGACTTTGATTTTTTTCTGGCAGAACGAAATCCATTTGGAAGCGCTTGTAAAATCACAACAAGCATGGCGATATTTGTTCCCCTTAAACTCCCGGTACCCGTGCCAAACCCTGATCCAGGCACTTTTAGCTTTGTTCAACCTGTAACCCTGAGTAACGAAGTTCCGGATGCAGAAATTTATTATCGCTTAAAAGCTAGTGACCCGTGGACAAAATATACAACTTCTCTCGTGCTCACAGAAACAACAAACCTGGAAACTTTTGCAAGCAAAGAGAATTGGCTCAATAGTGACACCATTTCTTATGCATTTACAAAACCTTCCACAGGATCAAAAATAGTGCTTACCAAGATTACAGGTGAAGTGCTTGGCGGAACCAATGTGCTCAATGAAACGGATACTAAATTTGTCATACAACTAACCACAACCAATGCAAATATTACAACTGCTTCGGTAAATATTGCTACGACTAATGGCGGAGACGCAGAGACCTTTGTTTTAACCAATCCCCAAAATACAGGTGAAGCACTCGTTTTTACCGATACCGTTGATTTTGGGGTAAAGGCCGCTGCACCAACAAACACAGTTGTTGAAGCAGCAGCTTATGATGTAGTTACCGGCGGTTGGATCAATCCTGATAATAACACCGATGCACCAACGGCTTCCTTTAATGTTACACCTGTTCCAATTACGGGCCGCATTTATTTTGCAGATGCAAGCTGGAACGAAATAACAGACCTTTCGGGTAGCGAAACAGTACTTTATGTTGTGGTCGAAGATCAGGCTTTTGATCCTGCCCGCTTAAGTGAGTATAAAGTTACACTCACCAACCAAAAAGGCAATAATAATACCAGTAATCCAGACTCGGAATCTTATCAACTGGTCGAGATTAGCCCGGGCAAATACGGGGTAACCGTACCAGTCGGGCTTTCCACACCTACTTCGGTGGTCCCTGGCAACGGTACTTTTGAAATCCGCATTGAAGACATTCTTACCGCCAAATATATCGATCCAACAGATAATTCTGAGCTCGCAACCAGTAAAGGTTTTGGCGTTGCCAATCCACAAATAGGTATCATTAAATTTGCTAATGCCGATTACACTACACCCGTTACTACTGTTTCAGGTATGTATGACGCTGCAGCTGGTAAAGTGTACCTCTATTATATAGACGACCTTATCCCAACCCTCACCACAAAATCAGCTTCTCTAACAGTTGTGAGTACCGATGGTCAGGGTAACACTAAAACTGACACAGAAACGGTCTTAATGAATCTCACAGGCCAGCAAGACAGTATCGGTATCTGGACCCTCGAAGTCCCCCTGGCCGACAACCGTAATCCACTACCTGGTGATGGCCTGCTCCAATGGTATTTTAATGGTGAAATTACTCTAACAGCACAAAACCACCATACGGGTACGGTAGAAACACTAACGGGAGAAATATCAACCGATGTGTTAAATGTTGCCTATGCAAATGCAACGGAAAATATCACGGTTACCGGCCCCACAGGCCAGGCTATTACTCGTCAGGACACAACTATGGTTGTGTGTGTTGAAGATCAGGTTTTTTCAACCACTTCAATTGACACTATTGTGCTCGACAAAATGACTTGTACGATGTCAGGTGATAAGCTTGAACAAGTGAAACTTGTTCAAACCACAGCAACATCTACGCTTTATTGCGGTGTCGTTCCAAAATATGAATCCCAATCGGGTTCTATTACCGATAACGCCCTTAGTTGTCAGGATGTAGATAATATTGTGGTTGATTACACAGACCCCGTTTACGGAACAGCAGATCATGAAAATTTCCCGGTTATCGACCCAACAGGTTCCGGTATTACCTACTACGATATGCTTGGCAACCCCATAACTACTTTTAACGAAGCCACAGGTAACCAGATTAAAGTCCGTCTCACCAGCAAAACACCTGACCTTAATAAGTTGGATACGCTACGCGTAAAATTCTTAACTGACGCAGGAGATACTCTTGATGTCTTTGTTTATGAAACAGGACTTGATAATGGGATTTTCGAAGCAACAATTAATATTGGATTTTCTGATGTTCCTGATTTAAACAATAATATTCTTGAAGGAAAAATCGTAGAAGGTCAACCCATAAATCAAATGACGGTCACGGGAACCAAGGGCCTCATTACAAACAGTGTTATTGTTAATGCAGCGTATATTCCTGTTGAAAGAGCATGGATTGTGGATGGTAACGAAGATGGTCAGGGTGACTCCATTTATATCAAATTTCAATCACCCTTAAGCGCTCCACCTGCTACGGTTTCTTTAATAGACTGGCCATTAGATGGACTTCAAAATCTTCAGGCGGTTTATGACCCAACTAATCCAGCTTTGAGCGCCATCAATTTTGTACCTGGTGATCTCACCACTATTGCTATCGTTATTCCAGGCGTTATGGATAAAGCCAACAATATTTTCCCGGCTGATGTTACCTCTTCAGACCAACTCACACCTGCAAGACTTACTTTGCCTGCTGGCAATATTTTCCAGAGCCAGTCTCCGGTCATTGAAGATCAAATCGGAGCCATTGTTGATTCAGCAATTAAGCATCCATCGGATCTCACTTATTATAAAGATGCAGAAGGCAGATTACAGAAGCAACCAGATACTCTGGAAATTCATCTCTCGGAGAAAATCAGACCTATAGCAGGGTCAGGTATACTCTGGGATAGTCTCTTCTTGTTTTCACCGGGTAACGACAAATCAGTTTCTTATCCCTTAATTTCACAATCGGGGACAACACCAGTCGTTGTAGGACCAGACAGTCTTATTTGGTTTTTTGTTGTCACCAATGATGATGAAATATTTAAACCTGATGTAAGTGATATTATCTACCTTGATCCGACAGCTTCCTATGTGGATGTTTCTCCAGCCGCAAACAGACCAAACGAAGCACCAAAACTTATCATGGGTATTGATAATCGCACTCCCATTAACGATTCACACATTTATGTACCGGTAACAGGAGTATATCTAAACAATCCCAATACCATGGTTGCCACCCTGTATATTGATGAAAATTCTGGCAGAGCTTACCCTGCCAGGGGCGCACAATTACTTTTGAACCCGGAAACAGGCCAACTTGAATATTTCCAGCCTTGGGTAAAGCCCTATGGCCTTCAGGCTGATGGTAGTGTATTACCTCCGGATGCTACCTGTAACGAACAAAATGTCGAACCCAATGTTCCAACAACATATCCTGAAAATTGCCTCTCTACCGTTCAGGTTTTTTCAAAAGAAAAATATGTTGCGGAAATTACTATTTTTGACCACCTTGGCAAATTTATCCATAGTTCAATACAGACATTTGGTGAATGCGGTGAATTACAAAATCATGACCGTCGTGATCCAAGAGGATTAAAAAGCTGGCTGGTTTGGAACCAAAAAGACTTACAGGGACAGATTGTAGGAAGTGGTGTTTATATCTGGAAGGTTAAATTTTCTACTTCTGCCGGCCAACATATTGGTGTTTATCGGCAGGGTGTGGTACGCGCCGGGGTTGACCCTGTATTTGGCTGCGCATTGCAATAATCCATACCATTATTACTATGAAAAGCCCTTCTCAAAAAGAAGGGCTTTTTTTATACGGACATTTTTTTCATAAGAGTATCAGCAATCACTTCATAATTTTCGGCAATAGTAATACCAGCACCCTGGAGGGCTTTGATTTTTGCAGCGCAACTCCCCTTATGACCAAAAAACAGAGCACCTGCATGCCCCATACGTTTGCCTTCCGGCGCATTTACACCTGCAATAAACCCAACCACTGGTTTGTCTACATGCTGTTCTATATACCTTGCAGCCTCTTCTTCATCGCCACCACCTGGCTCCCCTATTACGATAATGCCTTCTGTAGTAATATCTTTCTCTAATAAATGTACAGCTTCTTTAATAGACATGCCATGTACCGGATCACCGCCAACGCCAATCACCATACTTTGGCCAAGCCCCGCGTTAGTGGTTTGCATAATAGCCTCATAGGTTAATGTCCCGGAACGGGATACGATGCCTACATTACCTTTTTTTAATATTTCGCCCGGAATAATACCCATTTTGGCTTCTCCAGCTGTAGCGATTCCAGGAGAGTTGGGTCCGATACAAATACAACTTTTTTTTTGGAGATACACCTTAAGCCAGCTCATATCATGCACAGGAATACCCTCTGTAATTATTACAACAAGTTTTATCCCGGCATCCACTGCTTCATGTACCGCTTCTATAGTGTGTAATGCAGGCACAAATACAAGAGTAGCTTCTGCTCCTGTTTTATTAATACATTCTTCGGCTGAATTAAATACCGGAATAGAATCAACAAAAGATCCACCTTTCCCTGGAACAACCCCTCCAACTATTCGGGAACCATATTTTAAACAATTCAAACCGTGTAACCGACCGGACTTACCGGTTAGGCCCTGGACCATTATCCGTGTAGAACAGTTAAGCAATTGGGACATTATAAATACCGCCTGATTTCTGCTACTGCTGTAGATAATGAATTTGCCAACCGGATATCTGAATGAGCAAGCATGGTTCTGGCTTCTTCAACACCTGCTCCTCTCAATACAAGTATTGGAGTAAATGGTAATTTTTTTTTCTTTTTGAGAGCCCTAAAAAATTCCAGCACGGCTTCTGCTACCATTCCGCAATTTATTATTCCACCAAAAACATTCACCAGCACCACACGGACTTTTTTGTTAGCACAAATAATTTCAAGTCCTTTTTTAATACTTTCAACAGTTGCTCTGCCCCCAATATCAAGAAAATTAGCAGGCGAAAGCTGTTTTTCAATAAGATAATCAGCGGTAGCTAAAGCTAGTCCCGCACCATTAACCAAACAACCAATTGTTCCTTCCATAGGCGCAAAACTCATACCATACCGGGCAGCGGCTAACTCTTCAGCAGTTCTATAAACTGAAGCCTGTTTGCAAAGGGTTACCTGACGAAAGCAACTGTTATCGTCCACAAACATTTTGCAATCAAGTGCGTAAAAGTTATTTCCTTTTACTGCCAGAGGATTAATTTCAAGTAACAGACAGTCTTTTTCACAGAACATGGCTGCCAGAGAAAATAAAAGACTTTCCCAGCAAGTCTTGAGTTCCTCCGGTAAGCATAAACTATTGAAACTGTCTGCAATTATTTCGTGGGGAATGAGCGAATTGTTCCCCTTATCACTTTGTGTTAGCGGTAAAGACCTTTTAAATATTTTGTTTGGACGACTGCAAAATTTTTCTTCAATATTTTCGCCCCCGTCCCCAAGGCAGAGTAAAACAGCAGTTCCCGAATTTGAATCAAAGAAAAGAGATAGATATATGGCTAGATTGTGAGGAATATCTTCTTCTATAAGTATGCCTGCGCAATTGCTATGTTTTTTGAGCCTTTCTTTCAGAGACTCTAACTTTGATGAAAAGGACGCTGACCGCTCAGATTTAATAATATAGCCGGATTTTTCTCTTTTCCATTGGGGTACCTGTCCTTTTAAATATACGGCACCAGACCCAGGGAGTGAATCAACAATATTTCCCTGATCAAGAGAAGAATCAAGAACGCTTTCTGGAACTTTGATTCCATATTCTTTCAAATAGTTTTTAGCGTAAAACTCGGGTAGAAGCATGAATATTACCTTACTTCAAAGTACTTATTTAGTTTTAATGTTGTATTTAATTATTTTGTAATTTATGAACTTCAGGATACCCATAAAAGATATTGTTTCAACCCAATTTTTGATCAATGCCTGAGTCTTTTCTTAAAATCAAGGGCGCCCGTACACACAACCTTCAGCATATTGATGTTGATATTCCTTTACATAAGTTGGTTGTTTTTACAGGTCCATCTGGTTCCGGAAAATCATCTCTTGCCATCGACACTATTTTCGCAGAAAGTCAAAGACGATTCCTTGATTCTTTTTCAGGATATGCCAGACAATTTCTTGATTTAATGGAGAAACCTGATGTTGACCATATTTCCGGCCTTTCCCCTTCCATTTGCGTTGACCAATCAGGTGTTCATGCAGGCCCTCGATCTACCGTTGGTACACTAACAGATGTTTATGGATTTCTTCGACTCTTATACTCTCAAACCGGACACCGACGCAGTATGACCACCGGGAAAAGATTATATAAGAGCTCTGTTCAAGAAATTGTAGACGCTATTATAGCACTACCAAAGGAATATAATTCTTCATCGATAAAATTGATTATCCTTGCGCCCATTGCCAAAATGGAGTCAACTAACCTTGCTGTGCACCTTGATTACTTACGAAAAGAAGGGTTTGTAAGGGTTAGATTAAACAATAAGATACAACAATTAGATGAGAATATTATTTATCCGAAAAACAAAAGTTTCAATCTTGATCTGGTAGTTGATCGTTTGATAATCAAAGCAGAAACCCACAACGCAGAAAAAGTGAAAAACCGTCTGACTGATTCGGTGGAACTTGCCTTAAAAATGGCAGAGAATGAAATGATGGTTCATTTACCAGATACCACCCAGGATTTGCATTTTGCAGCCAAATACATTGATAGCCATAATGCTAAATCATATGCCGAAATGACTCCCTCCCTTTTTTCATTTAATTCTCCTTACGGTGCATGTGAAACATGTGGTGGTTTGGGCATAGTGGCAAGTTCAGGGGGTAAATGCAAGACTTGCAAAGGTTTTCGACTGAAGCAAGACGCGCTCTCTGTAACTATAGCAGGTCTTTCCATAGCTGATTGTGTACAACTGTCATTAGATGAACTGCAAAACTGGCTTTTATTTTTACTCAAAGGCTCGCCTTCCTCTGCAGGTTTCAAAAGTAAAAGTTTGCCTGAATTATTTTCTTTCAAAGAGATAAACCCTTTAGAGGATGACTATTCTGTCCGGGAAAAAAACATTGCATCTCCTATTATAAAAGAAATATGCGCACGGTTGGACGCTCTTATTAAAGTAGGGATCCCCTATTTATCTCTGGACCGTCCCATCCAGTCAGTTTCTGGTGGTGAAGCCCGGAGAATTCGTCTTGCCTCCCAGCTTTCGGCAGATTTAACAGGAGTTCTCTATGTACTTGATGAACCATCCATAGGCCTGCATCAACGTGATATGGAAAATTTGATGGAAACCATATTTCTTTTGGTTAAAAAAGGCAATTCAGTTTTTATAGTTGAACATGATCCCGAAACAATAATGGCTGCGGATTATGTTTTGGAGCTGGGCCCCGGTGCGGGTATAAAAGGAGGAAAGCTAACCTTTGCTGGTAATGTAAAACAGCTCCTCAAAGCAGAGTGTGTAACCGCACATTATCTGTCTGGCAAAAAAAATATCAGCAGAGAAGAAATTGACAACAAACAAATCCCGCAACCTGGAACGGTCACCACCCCCTCGGTAAGTAAATTTGTAACACTCACCAATGCCTGCAAGCATAATCTTAAAAATATTACTATTCAATTCCCGCTTCACCGCTTAACCGTTGTCACGGGAGTATCAGGAAGTGGTAAATCTACCCTGGTAAACAAGGTACTTCTTCCCCTGATCACGGGCCAGGCCACAGCATCAAAAGCAAAACTTAAAGGTGCCGGTAGTATTTCAAAAACAAGCATCATAGATCAATTCCCTATTGGGCGCAGTTCCCGCTCAAACCCCGCCACCTACAGCGGCTTATACGCCTCTATCAGAAATGTTTTTGCAAGTACGATGGATGCCAAAATCAGGGGATACAAACCTTCCCGTTTTAGTTTTAATGCCAGGGGTGGACGTTGTGAAATATGCAAAGGTGAAGGTAAAATAAAAATTGATATGCAAATGATGGATGATGTATTTGTCCTCTGTGAAGCATGTTCTGGAACCAGATTTAATCGTGATACCTTACAGGTGAAATTCAAAGGGAAAAATATTGCAGAAGCACTGGACCTCTCTATTGATGAATCAGCTACCTTTTTTCGTGCCATACCCAGCATGAGTTCACGTTTAAAAATGTTAAGGGAACTCGGATTGGGGTACCTCAAACTCGGCCAGCCAGGGCCTACTCTTTCTGGTGGTGAAGCCCAGAGATTAAAACTGGCTACAGAACTTGCAAAAACAGGCAAGGAACACACCCTCTACTTGCTTGACGAACCTTCTGTCGGATTACATTTCGAAGATATCAAACGCCTGCTTTTCATTTTACACAAGCTGGTACAACAAAATAATACGGTGCTGATTATTGAACACAATCTGGATATCATTAAAACAGCAGACTGGATTATTGATCTTGGCCCGGATTCAGGACATAAAGGGGGAAATGTTTTAGCTATGGGAAACATTTCTGAAATTATCAATTGCCAGGCTTCTCATACCGGAAAATGGCTCAAAAAGGCAATTCTTAATTAACTAGCAAGTATCTTTTCAAAACTTCCAAAAATAATTTATGCTATGAACATGTCATTACCCGGCTAGACCGGGTAATCTATTAAATCGTCGATTTTGGGATGGATTGCCCGGTCTAGCCGGGCAATGACAATTGTAGGATGATTACAAAAAGATCTAACCTCAATATTGAACAAGAACTACCTATATTTTTTCCTTGATTTTGCCTTAGAAACCCCATACAATAGAGATTATGGGGATAAAAAGTGCAAAGCTAAACAGCGAGATTAAACAACTCCTTAATATTAAGTTTGACGATCTGGATAATCTGGATTTATTGGAAGAAGATTCAGAGGGGCATCTCTTTCTGGATCCTGAAGAAATAACATCGCCTCAAGAAAAGCAAACATTTTATCAGTGTCTACAAGATATCCCAAAAGGGAAAGAGGGGTTTGAACACCTTCAAGAAAGTCAAAAGGCAAAGGCCATTGATGGCAAACTGGAAAATTGCACAAATGGTGCCCCAGACGGCCCCCCCCTTCATGATGCGCTTGAACAGATTGGTGTTAAAGACCGAACATCCTCCTACAAAAAAGGGGTGCAGGATGTATATGATGCAGCTCTCTCCCAAATTGAACAGTTATTTTTAGAACTCATCAGAGGCAATCGCGTTAAGTATTCCAGAATACAGGAAATAACGGATCCCTTTACCAAAAATTTCATGACTGACCAGGCAATTATTCAAAATCTCTCTGTTTTTTATTCTATTGAACATGATTATCTCCCCAACCATTTCTTGCGCAATTTTTTACTGGCTATAAATATTGGTTCATCTTCGGGATATTCCTTGCCCCAGGTAAAACAAATGGGTGAAGCGGCTCTACTCGCAGATATTGGGATGATTATGATTAATGGAGACATCCGTATAAAAAAAGATGCTCTTACCCAGGAAGATGAATGGGAACTCAAAAAACATCCCATTATTGGTTTATATGCTCTTGAGCGGTTAAACGGTATTCCAGATGAAATAGTCTTTGTCGCTTACCAGCATCACGAGCGCCTCACCGGTGATGGGTATCCAAAAGGTAACCAGAGCAGGGTAATCCATCCCTATGCCCAAATTGTGGCTATTGCGGATATCTTCGACGCATTGTGTAATGAACGTGCATACCGTGGATCCTATAACCCCAGTGAATCCCTGAAATCAATATTAAAAATGGCGGTATCCGGTCATCTCGATAAAACGTATGTGCATAATCTTATTAAATACCTTTCTGCTTTCCCTGTTGGCTCCTTAGTACTGTTAAACGATAACCGTATGGCAAAAGTTATACAGTCAAATGCCGGGTCCCCTCTTAAGCCTTTGATTTCTGTGCTTACAGACAAAAAAGAACAAACGCTATCAGAAAAAAAAATATTTCAAATCGACTGTAGCCAGGAAGAAGACATCTATATTGAGCGTCCATTAAATATCAGGGCAGGAAAAAATGAAGTGATGATTGGATTTTAACTTCTTTTCCGGGCCCAACCGACATTTTTTGTAAGAAGCAGATTAAATACTTTTTTTCGAATATGAAAAAAAATATTTTAAGAGAAAATTCGGGGGTCTCATTTTGACAAACAATTCAGTTTCTCGTAACGATTTTCTTTACAATGAAAATGGCCTTTTTATAAAACCTGGTCATATCATCTGGACCGGTGATAAAAACTGTTTTACCGCTATTGTAGGTTTTGGTATGGTAGTTACGGTTTTTGATGAGACCCAGGGTTTAGCAGGTATCTGCCATTATCTTTTTCCAAACCAGAATTCACGTGCTTCATCAGTTAGTGCCCTTTCTCCTCTTGCCATTGAATCTCTTTTTAGCCGATTTTTTGATCGTGGTTCAACGCCAAATAGTCTACAGGTTCAGATGATAGGTGGCGCCTGTATGCCTGGTAATTTAGCCTTAATTGAACTTAGCGATAAAAACATCAGGAAGGGTTATGAAATCCTTGAGAAGTATAATATTCAGCCAACCGGGTTTCATGTTGGAGGCTATTATGGACGAGGTGTTTTAATGAATACTCAATCGGGAAAGGTCCGTATTTCCAAATTAGAAAAACTCCGTTCAAACGATTGGGTGATAATGAATGCACCTGTAGATAAAGCTGCCTGAAATAATATTTAAATTTCAACTGGCTTTCTCCCAACAAGAATTAATACACTTAAATTATGATGTAAAAGAATTTATTCTTGTTAAAAAATTCTAATAATTCTAATAGGTGATTTCATTCAATTATGAGCAATCTTGGCGATGAGAAGGAGTTAGAGAAACTCCTAAATATTAAGCTTGATAAGCTTGAAAAATTAGATATTCTCGAAGATGATCCGGTTATGTCACAAGACCCGGTTCCTGATAATGACCTTTTTAAAGATATCCCCCCCGGAAAAGAAGGGTTTGAAATTCTTTCCCAAAGTCCTGCTGTTAACAGATTTGAAGAGTTCTTGTTAAAGACCATTGATGAAACGAATGATATGCCCAACGGCCCTCCTTTCGCAAGATCTATCACACAAATTGCAGTAACTGAAAGAACAGAGGTTTATAAAAATGGCATCCAGCATCAATATGACACGTCTTTAAAAAAAGTGCGGGATATTTTTCTCCGTATAACCAGTAAAAACCCTGTCCATAATGATGAAATCATAAAAGTAGTTGATGATTTCATGTCTATTTTTATTAAAGACAAATGCATACTGCTTAATCTGGTAAATTGCAAATGTGACCCTCAATACGAATTATATCATCATGGTCTTCATGTATGTCTATTGTGTATTAATATTGCTGCTGCTTGTGGTTATAGTAAAGAACAAGTGCTTGAAATTGGAGAAGCCGGGCTGCTTGCTGATATTGGTATGCTGCATATTCCCAATGACATGCTCAAAAAGAAAGTCAAATTAAAAACAAATGAGCTGTTTGATATTCAAAAGCACCCCATTATAGGAATAACACTACTTGAGAGAGTTCAGGGTATTCCTATGTCGGTACCCCTTGCTTCCTACCAGCATCATGAGCGCCTGTCAGGGGTTGGGTACACAAAAAACAGGAAGGCCCATCTCATTCACGCCTATGCGCGCATTGTGGCCATTGCAGACGTCTATCATGCTCTATGCTGTACTCGAGCCCACAGAAGAGGTTTATTACCCCACGAGGCAATAAACAGAATAATTAAAATGGCAAATTTTAAACTTCTTGATGCAACCATTATAAAAAGCTTTATCAAATATGTTTCTCTCTTCCCTATTGGTTCTTTTGTAAATCTGTCAGACGGACGCGTTGCAAAAACGGTCCAATCTTATGAAGATCATATGAATCGCCCTCTCGTTTCAATTCTAACGGATTTTAACGGTACTCCCCTGCCCGCAAATAAAATATTCCAGGTAGATTTATCTCGAAACTATAACTTAAAAATTGTGGGGGCAGTAGATTTTAAGGGCAGTGACGAACACTTAATGGACGGTTTTTAATTTTTTTCTTGCTCCCTCTTTTATTCTTTCATATCATAAAGTATGGGAATATTTGCACCTAATTGTCCTAAATGTAAAACTTCTGCTTTTGTCCATATAAACGACAAAGGTTTTAAGTTCTTTTTAAGACTACTAAACCAAAGTACCCGATACTATTGCGACACATGTATGACTACCTGGCGATCTCGTAAACCAAGAGATATTCGTAAACTCAAACGAATCACAGATTCGTAGTATTTTTTTCTCGTAAGTCGTTAATTTCTTTACAATTATAAAATTTACCCTTGCCTATTCCCGGGCAACTTTCTCCTGCTTCTTCCCAACTGCTTTTCTCGGAAACAATTGCTTCCCAAAAGGGCCATAACCGGCATTGCTCCGGCCTGTTTTGATATACTTTACAACCCTCAGTTTTATCAAACAGGATACAATCGTAATTTCTTTTTTCTCTTAGACTTACCGCTTTTTTTCCATAAAGAGTATCAGTATACATTGCCCTGAATTCGGGTATTGTAAGGTTAAACTTATTGGCCAGAGTTTTTATTTCCTGTTCATTAAGAAAAACAAAGCCAGAGGCTCCACCGCAACAGTTCCCACATTGCTGACATTCAAAGTACAAGCCATTTTTATACCAGTTTTTTTCAGAATTCATATTGCTCTTTTTAATGATTGAATTTAGAAAGCATAGCAAAAATAAATTATCATTTATCCATGCAAAATGATGATATAGAAAAAATAGTTGAAAAATA